>NZ_PSTP01000021.1:0-56830 GCF_002930935.1 Rathayibacter sp. AY1A2
GTGACAGACGGTGACTCTCAGGGGTTCTATCGTCTCGCCGTAGCAATGCGGCGTGCATCGGTCTACTGATCGGCGTTCGGGTGACCGCTCAACGATCCCTGTACGGGACGACGAACGGGCGGGCGCCCCTTAAAATCAGCGCTCGTGCGGTTTCGCCCGAATATCCAGCTCCGTTTCGGCATACTCCTGCCCGCAGCTCTGATCTGCGTGCCGGCAGCGACAGTATGGAAGCCCGGCCTCGCGCTGGACGAGCAGCTGGTCTTCATCGTCATCTTCGCGGTCGTCATATCGCTCGCTGCGCGGTGGGTTGTTTTCAGCGGTGTCAGCCTGCGAGAGAACGACCTCACCGTCCACGGGGTCTGGTGGTCCCGACGCGTCCCTCGCGACCAGACCATCCGAGTGCGCCAAAAAGCCGGCTTGATGGTCCTGCATTGGCGCGACCGTCACGGCCGCATCCGGCACACACCGATGATCGCCTTCACATCCGCATCCAACGATCCCTCATGGGCCGCAAGTCACAACACTCACGTAGCTCGAGCGGTCAACGACTGGATTGCCGGCGGAGACGGGCGCGGCGCGGGTCGCAGAGTCAAGGACAACTAGAACCCTGCGTGCCGGTGAACCATGGTTCAGCGGGCTGCTGAGCCGGCGGGTGCTGCTCTCTGCCGCGCTGTGCGTCGCGGCCGAGAGCAGGGCGACACCGGCGGCCCCCCGCCGGTCTGTCGCGTGCGGCGTCAGCGAAGTCCCCACTTCTCGACCGCACCGCCACAGTAGAGCCCCCGGCGCGTTGCCCGAGCGTCAGTCGAGCTGGACGCTGCTGCGCAGCTCACCGCCGCTCCACGTCTCAAGAACCCACCGATCAGGTCGGGGCGGTGCGTCCGCCATGGCCCGTGCCGCTTCCCAGGCCCGCTCCGCGCAGCCGTAGACCCCACTGACTACCGACGTTTCGGCCCAGAAGGCGCTCCGCAGAAGTACGTAGTGCTCGCCGTCGATACTGATACTCACGCCACGGATCCTCGCCGATCGCAGGACGCCGCAGTGGCCCTGGCATGAAGCGCTGCGACGATGGCGCGGGGCCAGCCAGCGGATCGCGCAGCGGGGCGGCTTAGACCTCCTGCCGGGTCGGTTTAGAGTCGATCCGCGATTCACTCGTTCTTCCCCTCCGGCCGTGACGGACATCGCATCGTCTGACCAGTGCTGCCGATCCCGAAGGAGTGTCGATTGACGCGCCGACCTCTTGAGGGCAGGCCGCGGGTCCTCCTCCTGCCGCTCCTCGTCGTCGTCGTGGGGCTGATCGTCAATGCCTATGCGCTGACCCACAGTTCCCGAACCGGCAGCACGTGGCTGGCGATGATCGGCGGAATCATCGGGGCGATGGCGATCATCGCAGTGGGCGGATCGGTCGTCTCTCGACGGACTGTGCAACGCGAGAGCGAGATCCTCCGCAGGCGTCCGGGATCATTGCTCGTTCCCATCGTGACCAAGACGTCCCTCGCTGTTGCGGCTCGCGACCTCGGGATTCGGAGCCGGATCATCCCAGGGGTTTCCGCGACGATGGCCATCGATCAGAGCTCGACGGTCCGCTTCTTCATGGGTGCCTCTCGTCCTCGCGCCGTGATTGTCCTGCGGAGAGAGCGCGTTATGGCGGTTCGGCCTGGTCTGCTGCAGGACGGGGCCCGGATCTACCGCGTGATCGAGCTCGTTGCTCAGGGGCCGACTGGAGAGGTCGTCGTACCCATGATCGTCATCAGGCGGGGCGACCTTCTCAGCCGAGCGCTGCCTGAGCTTGCAGTCGAGAACCTCGTGGAGGACGTGCGAAAGATCCTCTTCGACTAGAGCCCGATTTCCCAACGGGCCTGGTGCCGGCGGACCCTTCCGTATGGGGATCCCCTTTCGGGACGCGCGTGGTGGGTAGCGTCCGCCCTACTCTGACGGGATGGAACTGCGGACCGCGAAGACCCTCGGCATCCTCGCGATGGTGATCGGCACCCCAGTCGCCCTCCTCACCCACACGATCGGCTGGATCCAGACCGGCTGGGACCCGGCCGCCGTGCAGTGCCAGCACAGCGAGTACCCCGACGGGATCGACCTCTACTCCAGCCGCGTGTCGGGCGAGAAGATCCTCTACCCGCTCGGCCTGTCCTGCACCTACGCAGCCAGCGAGACCTCACCAGGCATCACCATCCGTCACTACAGGTGGGACGCCACCGCCCTCTTCACCGCAGCCGCCGCACTCGCTCTCGCGGGAACCGTCGTCGCGCTCAGAGCCGAACGCAAGCAGGAGCTCATCACCGAGTCGAAGGAAGAACGAGCGACGACATAGCGCAGCGCCCCCTCTGCCGGTCAACGATCCCGTAACTGGACGTTCCTGGCTCCAGGAGCGACAGTGACGTCACCCTCGATCTAGCGCCGGTTGCACGACGCTGATGAGAGCCAGCACGATCACCACGGCGGCGGTGACTGTTGCTGCCATGAGTGCTTGGCGAGCGGGCGAGTCGAAAAGCCCCGGCGCTTCGTCCGGCTCTAGGTCAGCGGAGTGAGCGCCCTTGGACGCAGCGGCGCGGATGGAACGGCCCTCCTGTTGCCCTTCGCGCACGCTCCTCTCAGGAGGAAGCTGGTGACGCAAGCTCGGGTAAGCCGTTGCCATGATCATGAGTGGAACGAGGACGACGAGAACGAGTGGTTCGTCCCACAAGTCGGGCCACGTGTTCAGCAACACGATCGCGACGACGACGAGCAGTAGCGCATAGGCGGATGCGTAACGCAACACCCGCGAACTGATGGACACGTGCTCAGTATGACGGCACGGCACGACCACCAGCCGACCCTATTACTGGTTAACAACCGCGGCCGAGAGGAGGGTCGCCAGACAGCAGGTGAGAAGCCTAACGATTCGATGTGGACCTGGCGCGCTCAGGAAGCAGATTCTCGGCGCAAGAGAATCTCCTGCAGGTCATGGATGCTTTGTAAGTCCGGGGCACGCCTCACCGTGTTCATGTAGGTAGCGATTACCGCGAGCGGCGCCGTAATGACGAGCAAGCCGACGGAAATCGGGGTAAGAGCCTGCGTGGAGGGGCCCCCGAAGAAAAGATTGCCCAGCAGCAGGCCTCCCGCGAGACCGGCCGCCAGACCGAAGTCAAAACTGGCCCGCGCTCGTCGACGCACTCGACGGCACACTGCCGTGATCATCTCTTCCAACTCCGCGCTCGATCGGTCATTCAGGTCCACGCGCGGAGAATACCCGCCTGAGACCTAGCGCGCTTGCCACTCGCCAGCCAGATCCTGGCATCGCTGAGCTGACGCCGCACGCGACAGCCCGGCGGGGGGCGGTGTCGCCCTGCTCTCGGCCGCGACGCACAGCGCGACTGAGATCAACACCCGCCGGCAGCGGCCCATTGAACGATCTCCATAAGGGTCGAGGCGGTGTCGGGTGGGAGACTCTGCGGTAGTTTCACGACCGAGGGTGGTCATGGTGGAAGTGCTCAAGGGCTCGAGCCTGCTCGCGTCGGGTGTTGTGATCGCCGTGATCTGCTCGCTGTTGCAGTTTCAGGCCGGCGTTCGTGCAGATTTGAATCAGACAGGGGGCCAGCTCAGCCCAGTCCTGCTCGTGGGAATTCTGATCGGATTTGTCGTCTCAGCCGTCGGCGCGATTCAGCTGTTCCAGTGCTACGAACGGTGGGTCACCGCTTCCGCTAGCCGCCGTGCGAAGCCTGCGGACCTGGTTCCTCGGCGTAGGTGAGGTAGCACCGCACGACCGCGTGTCCCCCGCCACATGCGCACCGCTGGGTGCTACGTGAGACGCTGGGTGCTATGTGAGACGCTGACTGCTATGGGAATTCTTGCGAGTGTGTTTGGTGCTGGTTCCGATGAAGAGGCGGGCGCGGCGCTGTCGGGATCGGACGGTCTCGTCTGCGACATAGATCCGACCGGACTCTGGGAGCTCGAAGGCATCCTGACCTCGACACCAGCGCTCGAGGTTCCCGCGGCGCAGTACCAGCCGGTTGCGGCGACCGATGACTACGAGAGCTTCGTCATCGCAGTCAGCACCGGCCTGGGTGGCGCGCTAGACGCCGCAGGTGAGACGGGTCGTGCCGCCGCAGCGCGGCAGTGGGAGGATGCGTCGTCCGAGCTCGAGGGATGGTCACCCGAGCAGGTGCACCGCCTCGTCGAGGATCTCGCTTCGACACTCGCCTCAATCGCCGCGGCCGGTCAGCGCCCCTACCTGCGGGTGAGTGTCTGATCTGTGAACTGAGCTGAGTCAAGAAGTTACTCCGCTGGGACATCAACTAGATGAGGTGGAAGGTGCGGCGTCGGCTCAGTGCCCAGACGAGCGCGCCCGCGAGGAGCACCGCGCAGGTCAGCCCGGCGACGTGCAGGACGAGCGACGGCATTCCGTTCTCGGGGAGCAGGAAACCGTACGGCACCCACCCGTCGGTTGCGCCGCGGACGAGCACGACGACGACCCAGACGATCGGGTAGGGCAGGACCACCCACAGCCGGCGCCAGGAGAGCGGTCCGCGGTCGGCGACGACGATCCAGTCGAGGAGGACGAGCGCGGGGAGCACCACGTGCAGGACGGCGCTGACCCAGGGCGGAGCCGTTCCGGTACCGGGAACGAGGGTGTTGTAGATCACGGCGACGACGATCGAGTAGGCCGTCGCCGCGCCGCGGACGTAGCTCAGCCACACCGGCGTCGGACGGCGGGCGAGCGCGACCGATCCGGCGACGATGAGCACCGCGCTCGCGAGGAGGCTGGTCTGGTTCGTGAAGTAGCCGAAGTAGTCGAACGGATTCGGATCGCCGGCCGCGATGCTCAAGGCGTAGGTGTGGAGGATCACCGCGATCGCCGCTGCACCGACGGCGACGCGAGCAGCGCCCACGAACGGGCGGGTCGGTGCCGGGGAACTCATCGGGTCAGCCTAAGAGCCGGTGGGCTTCTTGATGACCCGCGACAGACACTCCCCTTTCGGAACGGCGCTGCGCATTTCAGGCCGAGACGCGACCATGAGGCAACGCTAGGGCAGGCAGGGACCGCAGCGTGCACATTCAAGGCCGCGACAATGCTCAGGTGGCAGCTTGAACCAGGAGCTGGGCAGCCATGCCAGTGAGGACGATGAGCCCGACGCCCGTCCACGGGATCCACGCGCTGACCCCGCGCGGCCCGACTTTGAAGAGGAACGCCGCGATCACAGCCACGGAGACGCCGAGGGCGCCGAAGAAGCCGACCGCCATGCCCGCATCAGCCAGTCCGCGGTCGCAGGGCCTCGCGCTTGCGCACGAGTCCGTCGCGAAGCCCATTAGGACGCTGCTCACCATCGTCCACAAAGCGGCAGGTAGGAGCACGACGACACCGAGGCCGACCGCCCACCGGTTCGCTCGGTCGCTGGCGTCGTCCACGCCGGTCACCGTACGCCCTCCGAACCGACGTCGTCATTGCCCGTTCATCGGCCGGTCGACACTGTCCCTCTTCGGGTAGTCATGCCGTTTCGGGTAGTCATGCCGTGGTGGATAGGCTCGCGGCAGCCGGTCATTGGCTTCCTGTGAGGAGAGAGCTGTGCGCCCTGCCAGAGTGCTTGTCCTAGCCCTGAGCGCTGTGTGCGTCGCGGGAGCCGGCGCAGCGGTGATCGCCGGCCTCACATCCTCGTCGTCGCAGAACGAGGCGATCGCGACGGCACTGATCCCAGACCTCGAGCACCGGAACGCTCAGAGCCTGGTCGAAGGATCGCCGCAGCTCACCGGCCTCGGCGTCCCGGAATCGACCTCGACGCCGGGGCGGCTTGCGGTGATCATGGAGGATGACGCCCGGCTGCGCGTTCAGCGAGACCGCTACCTCGAGCTCGGTGAGTCCTTCACGGCGTTCGAGACCGACGTGTCGCTGGACTCGGTGCAGATCACGGGCGACTCGGCCACGGTGACGTTCACCGAGAGCACGACCCTTCAGCGGAGCCCGTACGAGACCGGAGAAGCTGCTCCGGAGTACGCCTACTCCTTCCCGCAGGAGGCGACCCTGCGCCTACACGCGGGCACCTGGTCAGTCGACACCCTCACCCACGAGACGGCGCACACCCCGGCAGACTTCCCGGAAACCGTCGCACCGGACATCTCCCCCGCCAGCTGACACGGCATCACTCCCCAGGAGCATCGCCCGGACCTGACCGGTGAACGCTCGAGACGCGGAGTGGCGGTGAGCTGCGCAGCAGCATCCAGCTCGGATGACGCTCGGGCAGTGCGCGGGTGGCTCCTCTGGGGCGGTGCGGTCGAGGAGTGGGGACTTCGCTGACGCCGCACGCGACAGACCGGCGGGGGGGGGCCGCCGGTGTCGCCCTGCTCTCGGCCGCGACCCGTAACGCGGCCGAGAGCAGCACCCGCCGGCTCACCGGCCCGATGAACGATCCCCATTCGGGATGGGCGGGTCACCGGGGTTGATCCGCCCCTCCGAGCCGCGGAAGCACGCCCTCTACGCGCGTGTCCCGTCAAGCAGTCTTATGTGCTCCTCCTCGCTGGCCCTCCGCCAGCCGTAGGGCGCGACAACCAGGTACGTCACGCCGCCCTCCTCAACTCGGAGTCGTCCGCCGGAAAGCCCACCGGTCCCCACCTCTTCATCGATCCACACGAGCAGCTGCGAAGTCCAGTCCGCAGCATCTCGCGGGGTGGCATAGATCCAGGGCTGATCATTTCCCGACGACGGCAACGCGATCCTGATCCGAGCCGTGTGACCGCCGACCTGCACAAGCCGAAAGTCGAGCAGACCAGCGACCAGCCGCACGTCATCGATCCGGTAGTCGTACTCCGAAACCGGATGACGCCGCCGCATCCCGACAGCCTCGAGCGCTGCGGCAAGCTCGGCGTCCAGCAACATGCGCTGATCCTCCCAGACGCCCGGCCAGCGATCCTCTTACGGGACGTAACGCCTTCCGTGGGATGGCTCAGTCGGCAGATGCCGCGACTGTCGGCGGTTCGAGGCCGAGTCCTTCGCAGAAGGGGCCGGTGGGCTGGCCCGCTCTGTTCGGGAAGACGCCGAGCCTGGTGTCCGCGAGGACGCAGACCGTCGGGTTGGGTACGTCGATGGGTCCGCTTCCCGGGTAGGGCTCGTCGGGGACGGCGCTCCAGCTCGCTTCGCATCGTTCGAGGGCGGCGGCGACCCGCTCCGACAGTGGAAGCAGCTCGAATGTGTTGCGGTCATCGTCCACGAGGCTGCTCGTGCCGTGGTCCGCGCGGACGTCGGCGACGGAGTAGCAGTCGAAGCTCGTGTTCGCTTCGTCATTGCTGGCCTGCGTGACGGCAATCGCGGCGGCGCTGGTGCCGGTCGCGACGACGGCCGCGAGGCCGAGACCGACGAGGCGGCGGCGCTTGGTGGAGCGGTGGCGGGCAGCGATGTCGGTGAGGATGGTGGCGCGCATCCTGGTGAGCTGTTCCGTGGTCGGGCCGAGGTCGTGGGTCATCAGTTCTCCCTTTCAAAGGGGCGCAGGGTGGTGCGGAGTGAGGCCCGGAGCCTGCTGAGCCGGTTACGGATGGAACCGTGGGTGGAGCCGAGTGCTTTCGCGGCGTCGGCGTAGCTGCTGCCCTGCTCGATGCACAGGTAGTACAACGCTTGATCGGTGTCGGAGAGCTCGGAGACGGCTTCCTTGATCGCCGCGGCGAGCTGGCGCCTCGCGACTTCCTCGTCAGGGGTGCCGCGTCGATCCGGGTGCAGGGACAGGTCCGCGTCCTCGGTGCGGTTCCGTGCACGGGTCTTGGTTCGGATGAGGTTGAGGGCGGTGAACCGTGCGGTGGTAAGCAGCCACGGGAGGGCGGATGTGTCTACGATCGCGACGTCGTTGATCCGCGTCCACGTGGTGAGGAATACGTCTTGCACGACGTCTTCGGCGTCGGCGGGCGCGCGGACGATACTGAGGGCATAGCGGTAGGTCGTCGCCGCGTGCCGGTCGTAGAGCCGGCCGAACGCCGCCCGGTCGCCTCGGCGCGCGCCGTCCATCAGGGCGGCGTCATCGGTGCGCGCCGCAGCGTCTCGCGCGAGTGCTGCTGCTTCTGGTGGCGTGCTCATGCTCAGTGGTGTCCGATCCGAGCCGATCGTCTCAGACGAGATCCGCTTCGCAACTGTCCGGTCAACCATCCCCATACGGGACGCGCCCCGCACCTGCGTAACCGGCGACCAGCCCCCAGGACCTAGCCTCTGCCTATGCCTTCGCAGACATTCGATCGTGACGACCGCCGGCATCTAGCTCACGCGCTGCAGGCCGGCATGACGCACGGCAACATGAACACTTATCAGGAAACGTTCAACCTCAACACAACTGGCAATCTGCCTACTCGCAGCGCCGCGATCATCAGGCACATCTTCGAAAACGAAGCAGACACCGATCGGTACGTTCTGGATCTGCTCAACGCGCTCTACGTCGATCATCCTGCCTCCGAGTTCCGGATGGACTCTGACGCCTACCGCACTCTCGAAACCAGAGTGCTGAACCGCCACGGTGTCACGCGGACGTCTCAGGGGTACGTCCTGCCCGACCAGGGACAGCCGACAGCCGCAGCTCCCGCGTCCGCTGCTGAACCGGCGCCGCCCGCCACCCTTCCCCTCCCACCTCGGCCAACCGCTCCAACTGACCTCGATGCTCGCAAACGCGTAGCGGTGATCTACGGGCAGGATCAGAGGGCGCGGACGGCGATGTTCACCTTCTTGCGAGCGCTGCACCTGGTGCCGTTGGAGTTCGAGACGATCGTCAACGACTCAGGAGAGGGCAGCCCCTTCACCGGGGCCGCGATCGACTTGGCGTTCACTCGGGCTCAGGCCATCGTCGCGCTCATCACGCCTGACGAATGGGCGGCGCTTCACCCAGACCTCGGCGTGTCGATCCGACGACTTCAAGCTCGACCCAACGTGATCTTCGAAGCCGGGCTTGCTTTCGGTCGTGTTCCGAGCCGGACCATCATCGTCACCTACGGGGACAGTGATCTGTGGAGCGATATCGACGGTCGACACCGCGTGGCGATGGACAACTCCCCTGAGCGCCGACAGGCGCTTCGGGATCGACTGCAACAAGCAGGATGCCTCATCACCCACGTCAGCTCGGACTACCTGTCCGCCTCAGGTGGCGGAGATTTCTCCGACTTCGCACGTTTGAGGTGACGGTCGGCGCCGACCGCGTCGCCACGGCATTGCGGCTGGGGTGGGCCGAGCCTGCGCTTGCAGTCAACCAGCCGGGGTCGCGTCCGGATAGTGCGCTCAGGAGAGGTCGGCCGCGCCGTCTCCAATGAAGCGAACGACGGCCGTTTCTTGCATGTCCTGGGGCTGCCAGAACAGGTAGTACGCCTGATCTCGGCCCCGCACTCGGACAGTGACAACGAAGGCGTTTGCTGGGCGGATGAGCTTGTTGCGCAGACGCCAGTGCCCCGGATCGGCGGGGTCATCTCGTTCGAGGAGGTCAAAAATCTCATCGAACGCGTCCGCGAGGTCGGGATCCTGCGCATCGTATAGGGCGAACTGCGCTGTTACTCGCGGGTCCATCTTGAGGTGCATTCACTCATCCTACACCCGTTTGCCCCATTACCCCAGCTCCCACTTGCGGCGCGACGGTTTAGGGGTAAACTGGCACGCACAAGACGGTCCCAGAGCGGACCACACAGACACAGACACAGACACAAGAACTGAAAAGTAGGCGACCATGAGCACCCTCATCCAGGTCGACGGAAGGAAGCGCGTGAGCCTCGGCAAGCTTGCGCAGCACGGCCAGTACCTCGTGACCGAGGAGCCCGGTGGGCGCCTCGTTCTTGAGCCGGCTGTTGTCCTGACCGTCGCTGAACAAAACTTCCTCAACGACCCCAGGCTCGTTGCGGCCCTTCAGGAGACCGCAGATACGAGTACGGCAACCGATGGGCGGCCCGCGCGCCGTCACAACGCATCTAGGGCAGCCTGATCGCGATGCCAAAAGGCCGGAGTCCGCTCGGGCTCCGGCCTTCCTCGCCTAAGGCGCAAGCCAAAGCCAAAACACCTGCTCAGCGCGCGTCGAGGGTCGCTACCGTAGCTGCATGAGCGACGAGCCTGATGGAACTGACGCACCTGAAACGCTGACCGGATCGACGTCGAGCACGAGGGGTCCTCGTTCGGAGTCTCCGAAGCAGCGTTACCTCGACCAGCTCATTGCTGAGGACTACGACAGCATGGGCGAAGGCGCGCGCCGAGAGATGCTCGAGGACTGACCTCGGATCTCGTGCCTGCGCGTCGCGGGGTACCGTCGTAGCCAGCAATGTCCGCGGTCGAACCTAGGGTGGGAAAGTGAAACTGCTGCCCGGCGACTCCGCGGAACTGCGCAAGGCGCGGGGCGCGTTCTTCACGCCGCCTGCGATTGCTGAACACCTGGCCGAGTGGGCCATCCGTGGGGATGCGGGCGCGAGTGTCCTCGATCCCACCTGCGGCGAAGCGGTGTTCCTCATCGCCGCAGGCCAGGAGTTGAAGCGCCTCGGGCAGACCGCCGGCGACCTCGACAGCCAGCTCTTCGGCGTTGATCTTCACGAAGCGTCCCTCGTTGAAGCGATGACGCTACTGGAGGACGAGGGGCTGGACGGGACGCTGATCGCGTCTGATTTCTTTGCCGTGCAGACCCCAGACATGCTCGGCGCGACCGTCCCGTTCGTTGACGCGGTGATCGGAAACCCGCCGTTCGTGCGCTACCAGGAGCACGTGGGCGTGTCCCGGCGCCTGTCGGCGGAGGCGGCTCTGCGAGGCGGCGTCCGCCTCAGCGGCCTCGCGTCCTCATGGGCGGCGAGCCTGGTGCACTCGGCCGGGTTCTTAAAGCCCGATGGACGGCTGGCGATGGTTCTGCCGGCGGAGCTGCTGACGGTCGGATACGCCGAACCGATCCGCGCGTGGCTGCGGAGCCGATTCGAGCGCGTGAGCCTTGTGCTCTTCGAACGACTTCAGTTCGAGGGTGCACTGGCCGACGTCGTGCTCCTGCTGGCCGAGGGTCGCGGTGGTTGCGACTCGTTCTCGCTGTATCACGTCGACTCCGCCGACGACCTCGCTCAGCTCCGCCCGTACACGCACACGAACGTCACCCCGCCGACGTCGGGTAAGTGGACTGACATCCTCATCCCCAAGAAGCAGCGGGGCCTGTACCGCGAGGTCATCGGCAGCCACTTCTCCGCACTCGGTGACTACGGGCGCGTCGAGTTGGGTGCCGTCACCGGCGGCAACTCGTTCTTCGCACTGACTGAGGCGACGCGGCTTGAATACGGGCTCGCGGAGAGCCAGCTCGTCAAGATCAGCCCACCCGGAACTCGCCACTTCCACTCGTCCGTGTTCACCGCGAAGCACTGGCAGGAGCTGCGCGAGCGCGGTGAGCGCGTGTGGCTCTTCCGGCCCGCGCCCACCGACGACTCCGATGCGCGCCGCGCGTACACCGCCTACGGCGAATCCCTGCACGTCAACGAGGCGTACAAGTGCCAGATCCGATCGCCGTGGTGGCGTCCTCCGGTCGCGGCTCCGCCGGACCTCTTCTTCACCTACATGAGCCACAACTACCCGCGGCTGATCACGAACACGGCGAAGGTCGGGTTCCTGAACTCCATGCACGGCATTCGGCTCCACGCTGACGCTTCGGCGGACGCCGCGGCCGCGCTGCCCCTGCTGTGCTTGAACTCCGCGACCATGCTCGGCGCGGAAATCAACGGCCGCTCCTACGGCGGCGGCATCCTGAAAATGGAGCCGCGCGAAGCAACCAGTCTCCCCGTCCCCAACGCGAGCGTCCTGGCCGCCGCATGGGCGGAACTGAAACCGATGAAGTCGAAACTGGAGAAGCAGCTCGCCGCCGGTGAGTGGACCGAAGTCGCGAAGCGCGTCGACGCCGCAGTGTTGGGTACCGGCGTCGGACTGGCCGAGGCCGAGATCGCGGAACTCCTCGAAGCAGCACGGCAGCTTCGATCCCGCCGACTCAACCGAGGAGAGTGACCCCATCGCGGACATCGATTCCCCCGAAGACCTCGACGCGCCAGGAGATGTGGCTGACGCGCGGCGCGCATCCCGGGACCCTGCTGATCAAGCGCGAGTCGAGGCCCTGGTCGGGAATCCCGCCCAGAAGCTCCTCCTCCTCAAGGAGCGGATTCAGGACGAGCACATTCGCGAGTTCAGTCGCGTCGAGGTCGACTTCCTCGACCTGCTGTGGTCGATCGACACCTACCGGCGCGAACACGTCATCCCCCGCACCCCGCGAGCGGTCGGAGCCGCCGTCGACAAGGACGAAACCGGCGAAGGCCTCTACCGCAGCAAAGGCAACTGGTTCTCCGAAATCATGGCCCTGATCCTCGGCAACAAGACCACCAGCGTCCTCGCGTCCAGGAGCAAGATCGCCGGCTTCTCGCAGAACCACCAGATCGACATCGCCTGGCCCGACCGCGACACAGCAGTTTTACGCGATCCCCTCATCTGCTGTGAAGCGAAGCTCACCGGAGCACCTGGAGTGAAGGGCGGCAAGCCCCGCGGTGGTCTCGCCGACTGGACCAACCGGCGCAAAGAACTGAAGTTCCAGGCAACGGACCTGAAACTTGCTCGGCACAGCACCAGCATCCACAACTGGAACGCGTGGAGGAAGAAAGCCGATCCTCGGGTATACACCCTGTGGGCCGCGCGACTCGAAAGCGTCACCGGTAACCATGATGAGGCGAAGCAGTACGCCCGCATGGTGAAAGAAGCACAGATCTTGACCGCCACCTACTCCGATGGAGTGGGTATCTACGCATTCAAACCCGACGACCTCAACCAGCGGTACGTTCCGGTGACAGTTTCGACCGATGCCGCTGCCCGGGTTACGACCTTGGATGAAGTACTGGATGAAATTGCGGGGGAAATCAAAGAACGGATGGAGGAGCACGGCAACCGTGTCCCACCTCCCCGCCCGTCACAGCCTCCTCTCGCCATCGACATCTCAGACGACGACTCCGACCAACTTCCGTCGTCCTGACTGGTGTCGGGGGAGCGTGAGGGGGTCGCCCCTCACGGGCCGGCCCGGGAGGCCGGCCCGCACCGCTCACTGGCGCGACCTGGCGCTCGAAGCGTCGATGGTCCCGGCAAGGCGGCGGATGATTTGCAGGGCGTGAGCGTGCTGCTCGGCGGTGATTCCGACGCTCTTGGTCGGGGAGTAGTCGAGCAATCCGGGCGATCGGAGCCAGTTTGCGGCGACCTGCGCCTGTGGCTTCCGCAGGAGTCGGGCAGTCTGGCGGAGGTCGCGCAGGATCGGGTTGTTCCGCTGAGCGCTCATCAGGCGTCCGTCTCGGTCGTCGCAGGAAGGCCGAGGAGGTCGCGCACGCGCGCTTCCTGCTCCGGGGTGAGGGGCACGGTGTCTCCCGTGTCGGCGTTCCCGCCGAGGACCACGGCGCTCCCGTAGACGGGGCTGGGGTAGCCGAGGAGGTTGGCCAGGAACGTCGCGGGGCGGTTAATGGTGCTCCCGTTGATCATGCCCTCGTCATCGACCCATAGATCGATCCCGTGCTTGCAGCGGATCACGTCAAACCAGTGGCAGCCGATCGCCGCCTGCAACTCAGCGACGTGCGCTTCCTCTCCCGGGTCCGCAATGCTCACCGTCTCGAATTCATCGGCCGTGATGCGAATGGCATCCATCTCTGCTCTCCCTTACTGATCGTTTTTCTTTGCCTCTCCGGCGAGTGAAAACCAATTGAGTGGAGCTGGCGGAGTGCTGGCTCTCTCGGGCGAAATAAGGGAGCTTGCGACCGCGTCCGAGAGAGACGGCACGCAGCCGGCGGAGCGAAATAGGTTGAAACCGCGGAGAGGTGAAGAAAACAGAAAAAGAGCCGCGTAGCGGCTTCCTCTTGGCGGTGCTCCGTCACCGCTGCGCGGGCAAAGCTCGCGCCTGAAAGAGAAAGCCAGAGGAGCTGGACCGAACTTGCCAAGTTCTTACGTGGACTAGGCAAAGCCAGTGGCGGCTGAGTTCAAGCGCCTGTGTGGTGTCTCACGGGCCTACAGGTTCGAGCGGGAGACTCCATCCCTCGGGCTTGTCGACGGCCTGGCCGTCGCGGTCGGTGAACACGTAGAAGTAGAACGTCGAGAGCCGCTTGTCGTTGTTGCCCGACAGGGCGCCGGCCGAGTAGAGCCGGCTCGCCCACGACTCCCCCACGGCCGCCTGCGCCCATGCGGCGTACTCGTCAGTGTCGAGGATCTCTGAGTTCCCGACGAGGAGATTCGAGCCCTTCACGGACACGCTGACGAGCGAGAGTGCCGGGTCGACGCCGGAGTCGGGTTCGAGCTGCGCGGCTGGGCCGCGGTCCATAATGACCGACACCTCTGCACGCCGGTTGGTCAGTGAGCGACCGCGCAGGCGCGGGAGGCTCGACGCGCGCGCTCGCGCTGCGGCGATCGCCTGGGCGTCGGTCATGCCGGCGCCGGCTATCCGCTCCCCCGCGTCGGTGAAGAGGGTGCGCTGCATCGCGCGGATGTCGCGCTCGTGCTTGTTGACGATCTTGCAAACAAGTGCCGAAACCATCCTCGGATTTTACGGAGGAGGACGCGCGCCCCTCAGCCGAGCGTGGCACGCTGGCGACATGAGTACTCCCCGGACTCCTCGGACGCCGCTGGCGTGGACCGCGTCGATCGCGAACGGCGGGGTGTGGGGCGGGCTGTCGCTGATGTTCCTCGGAATCGCAGGCGAGCAGACCTACGCGGCGTTCAGCGGTGAGTGGTTCAACGTCCTGGGCTGGGTGCTGATCGTCGCCGTCGCCGTGGGCCTGGCGGTCGTCGGCGTGATCGAGAACCGGAACATTCGAGCGGGGAAGACCTACAAGCCGCGACCCCGCCGCTGACGGCCGTTCGGGCGCGCCTGGCCGTTCCGGGCGTGCGGCGAGCGGTCGAGGGGGCTCTCCTCCTCGGGGCCGGTCCGACGAGGGCCGGCCCTGCATGTTCGGTGGGTCACTCCCCCATCGGTCGGCCCTGGGGCAGCTCGCGCGCTCCAACGGACGGGAACGGCTGGCCTCCGTTGTACTGAGCTTCGAGCCTCGCCACCTTCTCCATCACCGCGTCATTGATGAACTGCGAGAGAGTGCGGGTGCCTTCTTGGACCTGGGTGTGTCGGATCGCGCCGCGTACTCGAGACGTGTCCACGGGGTCCTGGTAGAAGCTCACCTTGGGCGGGTACTTCGGCTTCGTCATCGGCTTCGCGGCCGGCGTCTCCTGCTGTTCGATCGCGGGGGCCGGCGGCGCCGACCGAGCCGGGCTGTCCTGCGGAGCCGGCGGCTCTGCTGCCGGCTCCGCAGCCGCGATCTGAGGCGGGGTGATGGGATTTGCTCCGGCCAGGCTGGACTTACGGGGTGCGGGGCGGTTCACGGGCGTTCTCCTTCGATGCTGGCCAGGTGGTCGGCGTAGATGGCGCCGAGTGCGGATGCTTCGGCGCTCCCCCACTCGTCCAGGCCGCGGGCGGCCTCGGTCGCGTCCGCGATGACGACGCGCTTGGGGATCGGCGGGAGTAGGACACTGAGGCCCCGGGCCTCCGCGGCGCTGCGCAGCTCTTCCAGCCACGTCGCGCCACTGACGGTGCGCTCTTCGTGCTGGTTGACGATGATTCCCGCGACGCGCAGCTCGGCGTTGTAGTAGCCGCGAACGTTCTCGATGGTGTCGAGGAGCTGCGCGAGCCCGTTGGTGCTCCACAGCTTCGAGTGGGTGACCACCACGACGCCCTGGGCGGCCGTCAGGCCGTTGATCGTGAGCTGATCCAGCGACGGGGCGCAGTCGATGAGGATCAGGTCGTAGTCGTCCGCTACGGCCGCGAGAGCGCGGCGCAGCCGCCCCTCTCGCCCCGCTCCGGCGATGACCAGCTCGTCGCGGACGTAACCGAGAGTGACGCCGGTGGTGGGCACGACATCGAGCCCCGGCCAGACCCCCGCCACGATGACGTCGCGCAGTGTCTCTGGCGCGCGCTCGCTGAGCGCGTCTGCCAAGCCTGCCTGGTCGTCTGCGACGCCCTCGGCGGCGGCCACGGCGGTGAGGTTGCCCTGGGGGTCGTTGTCGACCACCAACACTCGCTGTCCGCGCAGCACTGCGGCGCGGGCTAGATGGAACGTGGTGGTGCTCTTGCCCACACCGCCCTTCTGGTTGCAGAGGGCGAATATCTGAGCGGTCATGGTGGTACCTCCAATGAGGAACAGTACTGTTACCGGGAGCCTAGCGGCAATCCCGGTAACAGTACCATTCGGGTTAGTTTGCGATAAGGGCCGCGTCGCCAAGGATCGCGGCCTGCGCCTGCTGCGCGAGTGCCCACCGGTCGGCCAATGCGGCCTGGTCTTGGGGTGAGTAGTCGCCGTGCTCGGCCTGGTACTTGAAGTCCTCGTAACCGCGCTCAGCGAAAGCCAGCAGCGCCTCCACACCCGCGCGCAGATCGTCGGAGACGACGAGCGTCCGCGCGTCGTCGACGTCGATCGTCAACGGGTCGTAGAGGTTCGTCAGGCGCAGCACGTACCCGGCGGGCGTGAGGTCGACGTGCGCGCCGAACACGGTGCGCTCCTCGTTGTCCTCGAAGTCGACGCGCCCGAACGTCTCGCGCTCGCTTGTGGGCTCCCAGAGCTGCGGCTGAAGCCGCTCCCCCGTGTCGTAGGGGGTAAGTGCCGATGCGGTCATGGCGTGATCCTCTCTCCTGTTACTACTAATAGTACTATTCGAGTTATTGTGAGTCAAGCGCGAGCGGGGGTGAGGAACGCGACCAGCGCGGCGGCGTAGGCGGTGCCGTCGTCAGTGACGGGGAACCCGCCCGGGCCACCCTCCCCGGGGAGGGCGAGCGTGTTGCGGACGTGCGCGAGGATCGCCGCATCCGAGTCGGACTCGAACGACTCGGGCTCGTCCTGGCGGTGGGTGGCACAGATGAGCGCGAGCTGGTCGGCGCTCGCGCGCCCACCGTCGACGGTGGACGCGCTGCGGTCGGTCTGAGGCTGGTTCTTCATGATGCTCCAATGCTGGTAAAAGTACTATTTAGGTCGGCTGGGATGAGCGGTGCTATCCGAAGGCGCCAGCCCAGCACGCGGGGTGGGTACCCGAGATGAGCAGCTCGCGCTGGTCCGCCGGGACATCCGGCAGCACGTCCTGGATGGGCGTTCCGGTCCGGTAGAGCGCCGCCTGATTGGCGGTCAGCTCGACGCGGCTGGCCTCGCCGCAGAACATGCACTTGCGGGTGGTCACTGTTGTGGTGGTCATGTGGTCCTCCAAACCTTCTACCCCTAATAGTACTATTGCCGCCACCGGATGGCAACGGCAATAGTACTATTGGGCTCAAATTTCTTCGGTGTCGGCGTCCTCGTCGGCGGTCAGCGCGTCGGCCAGGGTGTGTGCAGCGCGCAGCACCCGGGCGGCGGTGCTCTTGATCGTCTCGGGCTCGCCGTTGCTCCAGTTGGCGACGTATCCGATGCTGTAGGCGCTGGTGTCGAGCCCGAGAATCCCAGCGACGACGTACGCGACGCTCTCGGCCTCGGTCTCCTTGATGCCGCGGTGCTCGATGTACTCTTCCTCGTCCTCCTCGGCGTGGAGGATGACGTGCGCGGCCTCGTGCAGCGCAGTCTTGGCGGCCTGGGCGGGGGAGAGGTTGGCGTCGATCACGACGCGGCACGTGCCGTCCGTGGTCGTGTAGCCGTTGGCCTCACCGGGGATGTTCTCGCGCTCGACGGTCCATCCCTCCTCGGAGAGGTAATCCTCGACGGCCGCCGTGATGCCGAGCAAGTCGTCACCCGTGAGCCGCTGTGCGAGCGCCTGGGGGTCGCCCGCCTCGGGGTCGATGAGGTCCGTCTGGCTGATGTCGAACACGGAGAGGATGGGGAAGAACCGAACGACCTTCTGCCCCTCCTCGTCGGTCGTCGTCTCCTCGCCCTCTGCGACGTCCTCGGCGGCTACCTTCTTCTGACGGAAGCCGAAGATTCGGATGCCGCGCTCGCCCTTCCGCACCTGGCGGCCGAGCGCCTGCCACTTGCGGAACCCGGCGACGCGGCTCGCGGTGGGCATCTGGCTGAGTATCAGAAGAACGTTGTTGAGCGAGTAGGAGTGGAACGCCTGCGCGAAGGTCAGGAAGCGCGTCCACTGCTCCGTGCCGCGCAGCTCCTCGACCTGCTCAGCGATCGACGCTTGCAGCGCCTCGGCCTGCTCGCGGCGCTCTTCGGCGGTCTTGGTGCTGGTGATCTTGCGGGCCATTTCGGTTACCTCCGTTGATGGTATTAGTACTGTTAGCTCTCGCTGTCCCCCACGTTTTTTTGCCGTGGAGGCGGTTTTCCGCCTTAGCAACCGGAGGGCGTAGTGCAACCCGGAGGGCGGCGGGGGAGAGAGTTTCGGCGCGAAATAAGGGAGCGCAGCGACCGCGTGCCGAAAGTCTCGGAGGAGCTGGTGGCGGAGCCACTTGAACGGAGCCCGTAGGTGGCTACGAGGGAGCGCAGCGACCGAGCCGCCGAAGGCTTCACGGCAAAGAAACGGCACCCGAAGGGTGCATTTAGTCGGCCGGCTCGCCGGCCGTCCCTCACGACGCGCAGCGTCGAGGCTCTATAGAGCAGCCGGCGCCGACCTGGCTTCGACGGCAGAGGCCCAAACCCAGAGCCGGCGGCTGGTGTCGCGGTCCTGCCACTCGACCATGACGGCTCGGGCGGTCCAGGCGATCGCGAAGCCCTCAACGCGAACGGGGGTGCCGGGGTAGCGGACCCAAGCCCAGACGGGCAGGGGAGTGGCGGCCCAGGTGGGCCGCTGCCGGGTCTTGTCCAACTCGTCGTCGGTCAGGCCGATGGGGTGGCCGCGGCCGGCCGTCTCTTCGATGCGTCGATCGATCTGTGCGCCGACGTGGCGCTCGTAGCGTCGGTTCGTTCCCACGCCGCCAGTAGAACATATGTTCGAACGCGTGCAATCGACGTCATGCGGCGGTCGAGGACCACCAGAGCGAGCCGGGGGCGAGCATGCCGGTGCGTCCCCAGTGCAGCGCCTCGCGGTGATCGCCGCGGCCGGCGGCGTCGCGGGGGTAGAGCGGCCAGACGCGCTCACCAGCGGTGCTGTCCTCGAAAAGGGGACGGCTCGACACGTGTCGGCGTCGCGGTCGTTGCCTGGGGGAGGAGGAGCGGTGGGCGAGCTCGGCTAGCCACCAGGCCCAGACTTCGCGCTCGACGTCGTAGCGGTGCGCTCGATCCTTCAAGGCTCCGTCGACGCCGATCGCGCGAGCGGCGGCGGTTCGGAGGTCACGCTTGGCCTGGGTCCAGCCGTTGGTGTGCTTGATGATCAGGCGGTGGGTGCGGAGGCGGGAGAGGGCTGTGGCGGCGGTGCGGGTAGTCACTCCCAGCAGCGTGGCGGCGGCGTCGACGGCGAGGGTTCCTTCTCGGCGCAGCAGCGCGTACGCCTTCCCTGCCAGGTGTCCGAGACCGCCGCGGGTGAAGAGGTCGTGCCGAGTGTCCGTGAGGTCGGCCTCGAGCGTGGTGAGGAGCATGGTTCGTTCGGTGAAGAGCGGCCCGGGGGGGCGGGGGTTATTAGTGGTTGTGACCGGACCTTGCAGGGAGCCTGTGGAAAAGTGTTCGGAGAGTCGCCATTCGCTGGCGTTGGATCCGTCTGCGCGGACGGCGAGCTGCACGTAGCCGTCCTCGCGCAGCGTCCGCAGGGCGCTGGCGGCCGTGGTGCGGCCCAGGCCGGCCAGGAGGGCGAGGTCACGGATAGATGCGGCGACGGTGCGCTTGCCGGTGTGCAGGGTGAGGTAGGCCAGGGCGGTGAGGATCGTCTTCTCCGACGTCGCCCGCTCGGTCCTGCCCCACCGGCCCGGGCTCACCCGGAACCGGTCGAGGAGGGCGCTGACGGCGCCGACGAGGCTGTCCAGCTCCGCCAGGTCGCTCGGCTCGCGCTCGGGCGGGAGAACGGCGTGCAGCGCCGCGTACTGGCGGGCCTTCTCCCACTGCCGCGCCAGGCGCTCGGCGGCCTCGTCGCGGGCGCGGGGCCGGCGGTGGCCGCGGCCGGTGTTCTTGGTGCGGTAGTGCTCCATCCCGGGAGCGGTGCGAGCGGCGTGCTCGACGTCGGTCAAGGACCAGCCGGCGTGCGCGGCGGAGAGCAGGCACATGAACGCGGTCCACGACGGATTCGCGCCGCCTCCAGGCGTGGCCATGTGGGCGGCGCCGGCAGCGCTGAGCGCTCGGTGCGTGTGGTGTGCGGTGGCGGTGGGTACTGGGGGAGTGGCGTCGACGCGCCGCGGCGGCCGGGACGCTTCGAGGGCGTCCGTGACGGCCTCGATCGCGGCCGCGGTGACGGTCTTGTCCAGCAGCTCCTCTGCGCGGCCGCGGAGGACGCTCGAGAAGCTGCCGTCGCGGTGCGGGGACAGCGGCGGGCGGGCGGCGCCGGTGCGCGGGTTGCGGAGCATCCCGTGGTCCAGGGTGCGGAAGTTTGCTCGAGCGGCGATCGCCAATCGGGCCACCAGCTCGGCCGGAGCGCCTTCCGCGAGAGCGACCCACAGGTGCCGGCCTCCGGTGCCGGAGGACTGGCACACGACGTGAGCGACCTGGTGCGCGTCGAGGACGGCAGAGAGGGCGTCGCAGTCGTCTGCGGCCTGCTCCATGAGGTCGGCGTCGACGCCGTGGGAGTCCTTGCCGTCGAAGTCGAAGCACAGCAGCCGGAACGCTCCGGCGTCGTCGGTCAGATAGATCGCCCACGGCGCGGCCGGCGCGACGGCGGAGACGGGGAACGCGGCCGGATAGGCGTTCTCGTCCAGGCGCCCGTAGGCGTCCGGACGCATCGTGCGCACCGCGGCACGGGGGCTCAGCCTGCGCGTCAGTGCCCAGGGCGCCGAGAAGGAGTCAACTTCGGCGTTTTGGGCGTGCGCAGACACAGCAATGTGGCTTACGATGAGGTCACTTCTCCTCCCTCGGGTGGGGATGACGAAGGCCCGGCCTGAGAAACCGGTACTTCTGGAACTGCTTCACACCTGTTAGCCCTGGTAAGCGAGGGTGTGAAGCGAGAGCTTCTAGGCCCGTCGCGTGAGCGGCGGGCCTAATGCGTTAAGTCGTGGTGATCGGCAACTCCTCGTTCGGCTCGGTCTCAGAGGTCCACCACACCGGCAGCCCCCGAGAATCGACCTCGATGCTCTCCACCAGCCGTTCGAAGAACACAGCCGACGACACGTTGGCGTGACGCGCGAGCTGATCGAAACGATCCTTCGCCGCGCGCTCAACCTTCCAGCCGGTCGCTACGGCGTCATTGAGCGAGCCGCGAGGTCGCCTGGGAGTAGCCATGCCTGGAAACATACCGCTGTCGCTAGCGATCGCGAGACGCGCTGCCCGGTGTGTCGCCGTCACAGGTCGAGCGAGCGTCGCGCGGCGACCACGAACGACGCGATCGAGTTGGGGTCGACGCGGAGGTCTTCGCCCAGATGGATCAGGAGCCCCAACCGGTCGAGCGCTTCGACTTTGAGGCGCACCGCGGACGGCCGCAGGCGAGTAGCGCGCGCCAGCAGCGCCGGCGATGCCGCCGTGTCCGCGAGGAAGCTCAGCACACGGGTCATGTCCGGCTCGACAAGCGTCTGGATAGCTCCAAGCGCATCAGTGCCGTTCCCGGGGCCAAAGGCCTTCGTGCTCATCATCGATGCGCCCCCAAATCTGTCAACGAATATCCGTGCGGGTACTGGGCCGACCCCGTTACGCCTTGCATGAATCGCGGGCTTGCGGGACGGGGGGCGCGCGCCGTGAGGCGATTCCGCACGCTCATTGCAGCAGCGGAAAGCGCCGAGACAACGGCGTTGGTTCGAGGAAGTCCCAGCGCCTGACTCACGCGCTCATCGCCAATCCATGTGCTGAGGATCAGCCGCGCAAAGGGGCGGACAGGCTTCGGCATAGTGGAGCGGATGACTCCGACTGTCCAGTCGGTCAGCTCTTGCCCCTCACGCGACCAGGCAATCCGATCCTCCTCATAGGAGCAATAGAAGGAGGTCGCGGCGTCGACGTCCCCTGGAACATTTCTGAGACCCATTACGCGGCCAAGGTTCGCGTAAAAGTCGATTGTTGAAACCTGCTCCGCCGACGTCAGCTCACGCCACCCATGCTTCTCTATCCACCGAATCGGTACTATTGCAAGACTGAAGAGAACGTAGAGGAAATCTTCGCTAGGCGCTTTCACATGGCGATGAGCCGAGACAAGTAGGTCGATCATCTCGAGCGCGCGATCTGACTGAAGTTCTCCGTCGATGAGCTCGTAGAGAATGAGCGCAGTGTCTACTGAGCGTTTTCTGGGATCCGACTTGATAGCGCCTGAACGGTGGAGCGTCCGGGCGATCGACGGGACAGCGAAGGACCGGTAGTAGCTGAGCATGAGACCGATCTGCGCGTCGCGAGGCAGATCGAACATCACGAGCTGACGGTAGGTGTCGGCCCATGCCTCGCGCGGCGCAGCCGCGAGCGCACGGAGCCGTGCGGCGTGCGATGCGTGCATGGAACCACCCCCCGTCTGGCCGCTAACGACCGGTGTTGTACGTGTTCAATGAACCATAATGTGTCCGTGTGGTCAAAACAGGTACGCGCCCTCGTGTCGAGGGTGATGCTCGCTGCAAAGCTTCCGCGACCCCTGACCGCGGAGAGCCTGCTCGCCTACATGGAGGACCTCTGCGGAAGAGACATCGTGTTTCGTGACACACCTCCTGCTCTCCTGCATGGGGGAGTGGTGAGCTACTGGCAGCGGACAAGTAGCAATAAGAACGTCATGTATATTCCCCACGACACGACGCGTCTACACCGCAAGCACAATCTGCAACATGAATACGGACACGTGCTGATGTGGTTCTTTCTCGATCAACAGGAGGTAACGATTGGGGTCGATCGGGAGGACCTAGCGGAGGCCATCGCAGACGCCCTCGCGAAGATACAGGCGGCCGACGCGCTGGACCAGTCAATGCAACGCAATATCGGTTTTGGCGGAACGCTATGGTGACCATTCTCGAGTGGGTCATCGTTGCAGCAAGCGCTCTTCCAGTCATCGCCCTAATAGCGACACGGAATGCCTTCAAATATCCTTTGTTGACGATCGGGTGCGTGGGCTTTGCGATACTCCTCGCTCTAAAGAATACGCTCCTTTACACAGGAGTCGATCATGCTTTAGGTGGTTACAACCGAGCCGTTCTACTAATGCATATGGCTGGACTGGTAGCAACCATCATCTTTGATGACATAATCATGCGTTCTGTCAGCTCTACGAACAATCGGATGCGTCGGCGGTTCACTGTCTACTCGCTTGGTCTAGCAGGCGCGTGTCTACAAGTGGAAATTTTCGCAGCCAGCAACTGGCCCGTTACTGATGTCGAACTCATCCACTATGACCACGAAACGTCGGCGCTCGCCTTCAAATCGGTGCTCTGGCTTTCTCTCATCATGACAGCAAGCATGGGACTCGTTGCCTGCCATAGGAATCTCCGTGTTCATTCCGGTTTCCATCGTCGGCTGCCTATCTACCTGATCGCCCTCGGTTGTCTCGGAGTGCTGCTGGTAACTCTGCTCGTTGCTAGAGGCTGGGTGGATTCGGACCACATCTCCAAAGGGACGGATCTGACCCTGTCACTGGCGGGCGGTGCCTTCCTCGCGGCCGGCTTCAGCTACGCGCCGATTACTGACCGGTGGCGGGCTCGTCAGCAGCACCAGCGCGAGCGATACCATTTGGTCAAACTGAGGCCAATCTGGACGGACCTTACGACACAAGTTCCGGCGGCGCGACGCCGAAACGGTGGTCCGGATGATGACTACAGCGAGCTGTACGGCTACCTCTCCGAGTGCGAGGACGCCCTACTGCTGCATGCGAATCTCTCTGGCGACCAGTACAGAGTGTTAGAAGAAGCCCGCGCCTACGTGCACGAACGACAGGGAGTACCTCATGACTGATTCCGAGTCAGGAGCGGGCACCCCCACGAGCCCGGGCGGGATCACCGTCTCGAAGGAGGAGCTGGCGCAGCGTCTGCGACTCGCAACCGACCGCTACGAAACCATGCACGGGCGTCAACCGTCCTGGGCCGTGGTGGAGGAACACGTCAAGGCCGCAGGGGTCGACCTCTCTCGCACCAAATGGCACTACATGCTGTCCGGCTCTCACGTCCTCGCAAAGGACATTGGCGTGTTTGAGGCGCTGGGCGATCTGTTTGACATTCCTTCCACCTTCTTCTATCGGGCCGAAGAAGATGTGCCGCCGCGTCTCCATGAGGCCATGCCGGCCATCCTCGACCTTCGGAGAAATCGAGTTCGAAGAGAAATGCGCTCTATCGGGGAGATTTCACCCGAAGCAGAGGCGGCAATGGAACGCATCCTTGCGGAGCTTGAAGCGGAATAAGCCAGCTACGGCGTGTGATTGCTCTTGATCCACGACGTGAAGCCGTTAAGGACTTCATCAAATCGCTCGGTGTCTATCGAGTACATGACCGACACCCCGCGACGTCCGCCGGGTGGAAGATGAGTACTCACGCGGACGATACCGGCACTTTCGAGCGTTGAGAGACAGCGCGAAAGTGATGCGTCGGTCATATCGACGGAACGTTTCAGATCTCCGAAGTACATGCCGGTTTCGCCCCACAATGCGCGGATGACTTCGCCGTTTTTCTTCGCCAGAACGGCTTGAGTCAACAGAACCTCCGGTGGCAAGGCAGGCACATCGGGGGCGCCGGGCTCGGAGGTCATCACAACATCATGGCGTATGGGGTCCCCGCCGAGACATCTTCGGGTATCGATGTGGAAGCAAGACTGCACTGAATGAGTTCAGGATGTCAACTCGTGCAATTATGACCCCATAGAGTGATATCTTCGAGGTGTGGGGGTGGCTGTCGCTCCTGCTCATCTCGCAGGGGGCACAACTTGGGTGGAGTTCACCAGCGGACCGTAGGTGAGCAGCGCGCACGCGCACTGCTGCTTGGGGTGTCCGTCTCGATCGCAGGACTCCTCTCTGCATGCTCAACACCCGCTGACCCTCCGGCGGCGGAGACCTCGCAAGCTCAGATGCCGACCGTCCTGGCCAGTCCTGACGCCACCGAGGGTTCGCCGGCGCCGGTCCCATCAGCGACCGAAGCGGCACCAGTCGACGCCGAGCCGGCGCCGGCTCTGAACGTCGAGGCTGACACTCTTGCGATCGCCACGGCCGCTGTCGCGGCATTCTGCCGCCCCTCCGTGGACTACGACATGTGGATCGCTGAGCTGTACCCGTTCCTCAGCCAGCAAGCGGCGGTCGCCTATGAAACGGTCGACCCGGCCAACGTGCCCTGCACGAGCCTCACGGGCGCTGCGACCGTCCGTGACGGCGACGGCGCGTTCACGATGCGCATCCTCGTGCCCACGGATGCAGGGGAGTACTCGGTTTACGTCCACCGCACCGACGAGGCAGGCCCCTGGGCCGTCGACCAGATCACTCCTCTGGCATCGGAGTAATCCAGTGGCGAAGGGGGGACTGGGGGTACTGGCGTTCGTCATGGTGCCGGTGGTGGCCATCGCGATTCTGTTGTACGTGTTGCTCTTCGGCGGCGCGGCTGTAGCCGCATGCCTGCCAGCCGGGGGACCGGTGAACGTGTCCGCGATCCCCGCGGACGCGAAGGTCGGCGCCTACGGGCACGACCAGCTCGTGAACGCAGCACTGATCGTCAACGCGGGCGCCGCGAAGGGCCTCGGCGCCGATGGGCAGACGCTCGGCGTGCAGACGGCGATCGGGGAATCCTCGCTGGTGAACATCAACTACGGGGACGGTGCGATCAACCCGGACGGGTCGGTTGCTGACTCGATCGGCTTGTTCCAGCAGCAGTCGAGCTGGGGCACCGTCGAGCAGCGCATGGACCCGACGACCTCGGCGGGCTTCTTCTACGACCGCCTCGTCGCGGTCGAGGGCTGGCAGTCGATGGAGCCCTCCATTGCGATCAACAAGGTGCAGCGCAACGCCGACCCGAACCACTACACGAAGTACCGCGCCGACGCCGTGGCGATCATGACGTACCTCAACGGCCTCGGCAGCAGCGCGACCGCACCCACGGCCACCACTGCGCCGGTGAGCGTCCCGTCGACGCCGACGAGCACCGCGACGTCGACGGCCGCGCCGGTCGGCGGATGCGTCCCCGTGTCCGGCGACGCGCAGGCACTCGCGGCCGGCCTCGTGACGGCGATGGAGGAGGGCCGGCTGCGGCTGCTCGAGGACCGCTACGCGCAGCAGATCCGCGACATGGCCGCCGGGACCGCCAAGGAGAACTGCGGCATCGACGTCCGCATTCTCCAGATCATCACGATCGCGCTCAACACGTTCGAGCACGTCGGCGTCTCGGACCTCAACCGCCAGTGCACCGGCTCCCTGCTCGGAGCGGGCACGGGCTCGTCGCACTGGATGAACGGCGGCGGCAACGCCGTCGACTTCTTCTCCTTCAACAACACCGCCACCACCGGCTGCGACGCGAACGCACTGCAACTGCTGACGGTCCTGGACCCGCAGGTACCCCAGGGCTCTCGTGCCGGCCAGATCCAGTGCCGCTCGACCACGTACCAGCACATCACCCAGTTCGGTGACACCCCGAACCACCTGCACTTCGACGTCGCCTACGCCGACGGCCCCCTCACCACCGGATAACCGGACCCCGTCGACGTCGCACCCGCGGCGCCGATCACCCCCGCACCACCCAACACAGAAAACGGAGCACACCATGTCTGCACTGCTCGCAGCAACGACCGACATCCTCACCACCGCGGGCGCGCTCGGCGCGGTCGTCCCGGACCCGGGTCCCGGCGGCATGCCCCCCGGGTTCGAGGCCTTCACCACCGTCATGGGCTGGGCCAAGTGGGTCGGCCTCGGCGTCGCCGTCGTCGGCCTGATCATCCTCGGCGTCACCATGACCGTCTCCGCCCGCCGCGGCGAGGGCGGAGAGATCGGCGGCTGGCTCGGCCGGCTCCTCGTGGGTGTGATCGTCATCTCCGCCGCGTTCACGATCGTCGGGTTCCTGATGGGCGCGTAGCGTCCCCGGGAAACCGACACCACCAACAGAAAGGCAAGGGACATCATGAACGACTCCGAACCGCGTAACCCATTCACCACGAAGGGCTTCATCGTCGGAGCCGCCATCGTCGGAGCACTCGCCGTCGCCGGCATCGTGCTCGGCGTGACGTCCCTGGACGCCGGGGGAGGCGGCAACACCGCCGCCACCCCCGGCGCCTCCACCCCCAGCTCGACCATTTCGGCGGACGCCGCGAGCGTGTGCGGACTCTCCGGATACGACGAGACCGGGACTCTCACCGCAGCACCGACGACGGAATGGACCATCGTCGGCACGATGGCCGCTCCGAACTCGGACACGGCCGGACCGGGAGCTACTGATGACGACGGCGTGCGACGCTGCTACGCCCACACCGTCGACGGAGCACTCTTCGCAGTCGCGAACCTGTGGGCGATGGGCTCCAACGCACGCTTGTCCGATCCCGTCATCGAGAAGCTGACCGTTCCCGGCCCCGGACGGGATGCAGCACTGGCGAGGGACGTGGCGCAATCGAACACGGGCCTGAGCGCTCAGATCGCGGGCTTTAAGACGCTGTCCTACAACGGAGACAGCGCGACGATCGACATTGCCTTCCGGCTCAACGACGGGACCCTCGCGAGTATCGCGACGGACGTTGCCTGGTCGGACGGCGACTGGAAGATGCAGCTCACCGATGAGGGCCAGTCGGCCTACAACCCGGTGCGGCTCCAGAGCCTCGGCGGCTACGTGCCATGGGCAGGTGTTGCATGAGCATCCTCGCCACCACCACCGCTCCGCCCGAATCGGAATGCGGCCTCCTCGACTTCCCCTGCAAGCTCAACGAGGGCATCGGCGACATCGTGTCGGTCGCCGCGAACGATGCGTTGCAGCAGTTCGTCAACAACATCATGGAGGGCTACGGGAAGGCCCTCGCCTCCCTCGGCACCCTCTGGGTGCGCGTACCTTCGCCGGTCACGGTCGTGGACCAGGGCGGCGGAGTGAACGGTGGCGGGACTCCGCCGCAGCCGGAGGCGTTCGAGACGATTCTCGGCTACGTGACGTGGGTGTCCGCGGGCCTGGCCGTCATGTCCCTCATCATTGCCGGAGTGATGATGGCCTCCCGGCGCCGGCACGGCGACGGCGAGGCTCACATGGGCCGTATCGGTGTGATCATCATGGCCGTGCTGCTGCTGTCCTCGGCATCAGCGCTCGTGACCGGGTTCCTGCCTCTGGCGATGCACCTCAACGAGTCCTCGAGCGTCGTCGGCTGGGTGCAAGGTCAGTTGCAGTGGTACACCGGCGGTATCGCGATCCTCTCGATCCTCGTCGCCGCCGGCCGCATGGTCTGGACGCAGCGCGCGATGCCGTTGCGCGAGCTCGCGGGATCGGTCCTGACGCTGATCGCCGTGGCCGGTGCCGGCCTCGTCGTGATCCGCCTCGCGACGTCCGCGGGAGATGCGTTCTCCGTCTGGATCCTCGATAACTCGACCGACTGCAGCGTGACCAACGGGGAGTCGAACTGCTTCGGCACGACGGTCGGAGCGATGATCGGGATGACGATGGCGTCGCAGAACTCCATCGGCCTGATCGGCCTGTTCCTGCTGGGCATGCTGGCGGTGTTCATGACCTACGTGCAGATCGCCCTGATGGTGTTCCGCGGCGCGATGCTCGTCGTCCTCGCCGGGATCTTCCCGATTGCCGCCGCCGCGACGAACACGGAAATCGGGCGGCAGTGGTTCAAGAAGGCGATGGCCTGGACTCTCGCCTTCATCCTCTACAAGCCCGCCGCCGCGATCGTCTACGCGATCGCGTTCCGGATGACCGGCACCGACCTGTTCAAATCGGACGGCACCGGGCTCTTCCAGATCGTCACAGGCCTCGCGCTGATGCTCATCGCGCTCGTGGCCCTGCCCGCGTTGATGCGCTTCCTCGTCCCGGCCGTCTCCTCGGTCGGCGGTGGCGGCGCGGCGGGCCTGCTGCTGGGCGCCGCGGCGCTCTCAGCCGCAGGTGACGTCGCGACGGGCGCGATCCGCGCCAGCAGCAACGGTGGCGGCGGTGGCGGGAATGGCGGCGGTGGAGGCGGGAATGGCGGCGGTGGAGGCGGCAACAGCTCGTCCACGGACGGACCGTCCGGCAGCACGTCGACGCCGGGCTCTCCCGCGTCATCGCCGGCCGCAGACCCGTCTGGGTCGGCGTCGACGGCAGGAAGCGGCGCTGGTGCCGGTGCCGGTGCCGGAAGCGCGGCGACCAGCGGTGCAGGAGCCGCCGCGTCGAGCGGCGCCGGTGCAGGGGCAGCCGCGAGCGGCGCCGCGGCCGCGGCCGGACCGATCGGCGCCGGTATCGCCGTCGCGACGAAGGCCGCGGAGGGCGCGAAGCACGCCGCGCAGGCCGTGAAGGCCGGCACCGAAGAGGCGACCGGCAGCAACGAGAGCGGGAGCTAACCCATGTCGAGCACAGCAACCGAGCCGATCAAGGCTCGCACCTACGGCAACTGGCGAAAGCCGCAGACCGCCGGCCTCGGCGGGCTGGGACAGCTCGCCACCCTCGTGATGTTCGTGGGCATCGTCGCCTCGATCATCGCGTCCATGTTCTCCGGCCTCGGGCCGGCACTGATCGTCGCCGCGATCTTCGGCGGGATTCTCCTGACCGTCTCGGTCAAGGACAAGCACGGGCAGAGCGCCCTCGGAAGGATGGTGGTCCGCGTGAACTGGTGGCGTACCAAGAGCAAGGGAGCGAACGTCTACCGCTCCGGTCCGATCGGCCGCGCGAAGTGGGGGACGTTCCAGCTCCCAGGCTTGGCCGCACCTTCGCAGCTCACCGAGCACGAGGACTCCCACGGCCGCCGGTTCGCTCTGATCAGCACTCCGATGACGAAGCACTTCACCGTGGTTCTCGCGACGGAGCCGGACGGCGCCGCGCTGGTGGATCAGGAGCAGATCAACAACCAGGTCGCGGAGTACGGCATCTGGCTCGCGAACCTCGGAGACGAGCCCGGCATCGAGGCCGCCTCGGTCACGGTCGAGACGGCCCCCGACACGGGCACGCGCCTGCGCGGCGAGGTCGAGGGGTCGATGGACCCGGACGCGCCGCTGTTCGCGCGAGCGATGCTCCAAGAGGTCGTAGAGACCTACCCGGTCGGATCGGCCACGATCCACGCCTACATCGCGCTCACGTTCACGGCGACCGCGCGGATCAACGGGAAGCGCCGCAACGCGAAGGAAGTAGCCTCCGACCTCTCCGCCCGCATCCCCGGCTTGACGTCTTCTCTCGCGGCGACGGGTGCGGGCGCAGCGCGGCCCCTGAGCGCGCAAGAGCTGTGCGAAGTCATCCGCACCGCGTACGACCCCGACGCGGCGCTCCTGATCGATCAGGCGCGCGCAGAGGGCGAGACGGCCGACCTGTCTTGGACCGACGTCGGCCCCGCGGGCGCCGAAGCGCACTGGGACTCCTACCGTCACGACGGAGCGGTGTCGACGTCGTGGACCATGACCGCCCCGCCGCGCGGCGTCGTCCAGTCGAACATCCTCGCCCGCCTGCTCGCACCGCACCGCGACATCGCCCGCAAGCGCGTCACCCTGCTCTACCGACCCATCGACCCCGCCCGCGCCGCAGCGCTCGTGGAGGCGGACCTCAACGCCGCCCAGTTCAACTCCTCCGCGTCCACCAAGCCCACGGCGCGCTCGACGCTCTCGACCCGCTCGGCGCAGGCCACGGCCGCGGAGGAAGCCTCCGGCGCCGGACTGATGAACTTCGGCCTGATCGTCACCGCGACCACGCTGCAGCGTGGCCAAGAGCCCGAAGCGCGCGCCGCGATCGACTCCCTCACCTCAGCCGCCCGACTGCGGATGCGGCCGGCGTTCGGCTCGCAGGACTCCGCCTTCGCCGCCGCCCTCCCGCTGGGGCTGGTCCTGCCTCGGCACCTGCGCATCCCCAACGAAATGCGGGAAATCCTGTGACACACCCCGCCACCACCAGGACGGCACTGGACACACGTCCGGTGCCGTCCCGGCTTAACCCTCAGCCCTCACCCGTCTTTGTCGCCGTTCCGACCCTTATTGGAGGCCCCCAGTGAGCATCACCACCAAGCTCTTCTCCCGCCACCGCGACACCGAGCCCGTCGACGTCCCCGCCGACGTCGACGGGGACGAGCTGCCCACCGGCGCCGTCGACGTCGACCAGAGCGAAGAGGCCGGCGACGTCGACGCCCCCGACTCGGCCACGCCCACGGGCGCGGTCGGCTCCCCGTCGACTGACGCTGCCGCGTCAGCAACGGCGGACAGCCGGGCCGGGTCTCGCCGCGCTCGGAAGGTGCAGGAGGAGAGTGCCGCGGCCCGCGCCGCGGCCTCGCCGCTCGCCCGCGAGACGCCGTCCAAGCGGTCGCGGAAAAAGCGGGCGATCCCGCACCAGGGCGGGAAGCAGAAGACCGAGAAGGAATCGGCGCCGAAGCGACCGATGCGGCCGACGTCGACGGGATGGCTCGGCCGCGGCGGCGGACAGGTCGTCTCGATCCAGCCCGCCGATGAATTCCGCGCGACGACTGTGCAGGTGTGCGGCCTGTACCCATTCTCGGTCGGCACCGGCACGCCCATGATCGGCGTACCGCTGGGCAAGAACCTCACCACCGGGGCCTCCGTGTTGTGCGACCCGATTAGCTGGTTCCAGCGGGCGCAGCTCATCTCCAACCCGTCGATGTTCGTCCTCGGCAAGCCGGGTCTCGGGAAGTCCTCGCTGACCCGCCGCATGGCGACCGGGCTCGCCGGGTACGGCACCATCCCGCTGGTCCTCGGGGATCTGAAGCCCGACTACGTGGACCTCATCCGCGCGATGGAAGGACAGGTCATCACCCTCGGCCGCGACCGCGGCTACCTCAACATCCTCGACCCCGGCGAGGCGACCAGCGCGGCAAAGCGCCTCCGAGACGACGCCGACCAGGCGCTGGAGCAAGCCGCGGAGCTCGACGCCCGCGGCGGCGACTCCAAGGAGCTGCACCTGCGTGCGGTGAAAGCGCAGCGCCTCGCCGCTCAGGTCCTCGCGGACGCTCACGGCCGCCGGCACACGATGATCGCAGCGCTCCTGACGATCCTCCGCTCTCAGCCGCCCACGGACCGGGAGGAGACGATCATCGACCGGGCGTTGAAGTACCTGGACGAGCACCACGAGGGCATCCCCGTCCTCGCGGACCTGCTCGCCGTGATCCAGGCCGCGCCGGACGAGATTCGACAGGTCGCGCTCGACCGCAACGACCTCAAGCGGTACAAGGAAATCACCGAGAACCTCGAAGCGTCGCTCATCGGCCTCACCTCCGGTGGCCGGCTGGGCGAGATCTTCTCCCGCCAGACGACGACCCCGATGCGGCGGGATCGGCCGGTGGTCTACGACGTGTCCTCGATCGATGACTCCGAAGGCGACCTCCAGGCGGCGATCCTCCTCGCGTGCTGGTCCGCGGGGTTCGGGACGGTCAACGTCGCCGCGGCGCTGGCCGATGCGGGGATCGAGCCCCGCCGGCACTACTTCGTGATCCTGGACGAGCTGTGGCGGGCTCTGCGCGCGGGCAAGGGCATGGTCGATCGCGTCGACGCGCTCACCCGCCTCAACCGTGCCCGCGGTGTCGGCCTGGCGATGATCAGCCACACCATGTCCGACCTCCTCGCGCTTTCCAGCGAAGAGGACCGGATGAAGGCCCGCGGCTTTGTGGAGCGCTCCGGCATGGTCATCTGCGGCGGCCTTCCCGGTGCGGAGATGCCTCTGCTCACGTCGGCGGTGCCGCTGTCCGCGAAGGAGCAGGAGATGCTCACGAGCTGGCAGGACCCGCCGGCCTGGGATGGCGTCTCCGGGAAGGAAGCGGACCCGCCCGGCCGTGGCCTGTTCCTGATCAAGGTGGGCGGCCGTCCCGGCATCCCCGTCCGCGTCCACCTGACCGCAGCGGAGAAGGACGTCAACGACACCAACAAGCTCTGGCACACCACGAGCCGCGCAGGCCGCGCGAACGAGCCCCTGGCGACCGATCCGGTCATGGTGGAGATTCTGCCGTGAGCGTCCTCGTCGCCCTCGGCGCGAGCTGCGTCGCGCTCGGCGCGGCCGGCGCCGCGATCGTCAGCGTGATCGCCGCCCGCCGTCAGGGGGCGGCGGAGCGCGACCGGTTTCTGCTCACGGGCTGCTGGACCGGGGTCGCCCTCATGGCGGGCTTCGTCGCCTGGGACCAGTGGGACCGGGTGATCGCATGAGCTGCACGTCGACGGTCGTCTACGACGGCTACCTCTGGGGCTGCTCGATGACGACGACGCTCCCGCACACCGACCACATGACGGACCTGCCGGTCGAGTACGTCGACAACGGCCAGGCCGTCCTCACCTGGGGCACCAGCCGGCAGGCGACCAGCGACGACACGACGGCCCCCTACGACGGGCCGATCTATGAGCGATGCGAGCCGCGCAGGTTCCTGCCGGCATCTGTTCCGTTGCTCGAGCGGGCGATGTCGTGATCGCCGCCCGCGCCGGGGGTGCGCTGCTGCGGGGTCCGCTCGGCCAGGTCGGCGCGGTCGCCGGGCTCCTGGCTGTCGCGGTCCTCGTGGCCACGGCCGCCACCCTCGCGTTCACCGCGCAGGTGCAGCACGCGATCCCCGCCCAGACCACTCTCACCAGCCCAGCACCGACCGAAGGAGTTGCACCATGAGCCTCACGAACAACCGCCGGAAAGAGCCCGGGAAGGCCAGTAACGGCTTCGGGGTCGCGTTCGCGGCCGGCGGTGTCCTGATCATCGCCCTGGCCATCTACATCGCGGTCCGCGTCGGGTCCCAGGTCGACGGTGTGAATCCCGACATGGACACCGACCCGTCGAACTTCTTCTCCGTCGTGGTCGACGTGTTCCGCGGCCGACTCGTCTGGCCGGGCACCGCGACCCTCATCGTCGCCGGGATCGGCGCCGTGGTCGTCTTCTTCGGCACCCTGTTCCTGATCGCGAAGAACGGCGGGAAGAAGAACCGGACCCCGATCGACTGGACCGCCCGCCACACCGCCACCTCCGCGGAAATGAGCCACATGCGCGGCAAGGAGGCGAAGGAGAAGTCGGCCCGACTGGGCGTGACCGACTCGTTCGGCGTCCCTCTGGGTGACCTCCTCAGCGACGGTCGACCTATCTACGCCTCGTTCGAGGACATGGTGCTGCTGCTCGCCGGCCCCCGCGTAGGCAAGTCGACGTCGTTCGTCATCCCCGCGATTGTCAACGCTCCCGGGTCCGTGGTCACGACCTCGAACAAGCGCGACGTGCTCGACGCGACCCGCGACCTCCGCGCAGCACGGGGGCAGGTGTGGGTGTTCGACCCGCAGCGCGTCGCGGTCGAGCCGCCGTCGTGGTGGTGGAACCCGCTCTCCTACGTCACCGACGACACCAAGGCCGCGAAGCTCGCGCAGCACTTCGCGTCCGGATCCAGCGAGGTCGGAGCGCGCTCGGATGCGCACTTCGAGCCGTCCGGTCGCGAGCTGCTGGCAGGCTTCCTGCTCGCCGCGGCCCTCGATGGCCGACCGATCACGGACGTCTACGAGTGGACGACGAAACCCGGCGACGAGACGGCCGGAGACATTCTGGCCTCGAGCGATTTCCCGTTGATGGCCAAGAGCTTGCAGGGCGCGACGCGGTTGGAGCACCGGGAGCGCGGATCGGTGTACTCCACTGCCCGGCGCATGGCGTCCTGCTTGAAGGACTCCGGGACCCGCCAGTGGGTGAACCGCACCGGCGAGAAAGACACCCGGCCGGAGTTCGATCCGGGCGCCTTCGTCCGCTCCACCGGGACGCTCTACAGCCTGTCCAAGGAGGGTGCCGGCAGCGCCGGCCCCCTCGTCCTCGCACTCACCGCCGCGACCGTCGAGGCCGCGGAGGAGCTGGCAGCGGTGTCGCCCGGCGGCCGGATGCAGACCCCGATGCTCGGCGTCCTCGATGAGGCGGCGAACGTCTGCCGCTGGCGCGACCTGCCCGACCTCTACAGCCACTACGGCTCCCGGGGGATCCCGATCATGTCGGTGTTCCAGTCCTGGTCGCAGGGCGTGAGCGTGTTCGGGCGGGAGGGCATGGACAAGCTGTGGTCGGCCGCGAACGCGAAGATCTACGCCGGCGGAATCTCGGAGACGGGGTTTCTGCGGATGGTGTCGGAGCTGATCGGCACCTACGATCGCGAGACGACCTCCGCGAGCATGAACAAGGGCGTGCGCTCGACCACCAGCGCGTTGAAGCGCGAACTGATCCTCGACGTCGCGGAGCTCGCGAACCTCCCCACGCCCAAGAAGGGGCGCAAGATCGGGCGGGCGATCCTGATGTCCTCGGGCTCGCGTGCCGCGATCCTGCGCACGGTGCCGTGGTTCGACGGTCCCAAGCCGCTCGTGGCCGCGATCAACGCCTCCATCGCGAACCACCGACCGGGCGCAGCGCCGACACCGACGCCGCCGCCGGCCCCGGAGCAGGGACACGGCTTCACGCCGGTGACGGGCTCATGAGCGAGGACTTCTATGGGGGCGTGGACGACGAGGCCGCGCCCACGTCAGCGGACGATGTGGCGACGAGTGCCCCGGAGAGCGAGGAGCCGACAACGCATTTCGGGTCGGCGGATGAGTTCGTGCGCAAGCAGCTCATCGGCACCTACCGGCGCCGAGTCATGGCGCAGGGCTCCGGTGGCGGTCTGCGGTGGAAAGCGGCCTGGTGGGAGTCCAAGGAAGCGCAGCAGCGCATCGAGGCGCTGTGGCGGGCGTGGGAGGCCGCACGCGCCGACCCGAAGGCCGGGATGAGTGCGTGGTGGATCAACCACTGCGATCCGCACATGAGCGTCCTGCTCTCTGCGGACGGGCCGTTCGCGGACTCGACGGACGAGAACCGGCTCGGTGAACCGCTGCCTTACACGGCACCGGTAGAAGGCACTTTCCCGTCCGATCTACAACCGCCGCTGTACACGCAGCGCCCATCCAGAGAAAACGCCTGAGAGGCGCTCTGAGGACGTAAGAAGGGGAGCACCGTCCGGTGCTCCCCTTCTTCGTTGTCGACGCTCCGGCTAGCGGCTCAGGTCCGCGCGATCGGCGCCCTGCCCCTGGCCACGACCGCGCCGCGTCTGAGGGACGGTGCTCATCGGAGCCTTCGACGTCACCGCGGCGCTGGGCGGGGTGGCGTGCGCGCTGTCGGCGCTCATCCGCGCCTCGATGACGTGCGGGGGGACTCCCTTGGCTTCCATCGCCTGAATGGTCGACTGTCGACGCTCGGCACTGTCGTAAGCGATCTCTCCGGCCTCACGCGACGCTGACGCGCGCGGATCTGTCGCGGGCGGCGCCGACTCCGTGGACGGGCCTCCGGTGCCCTGTGCGGCCTCCTGGCGTTCTGCGGGGGCGTCGTCGCGGAAGAGCTGTGCCTGAGCGCGCGCGTCGGAGGCCAGTTCGCGCAGCTCGTCGGGAGTCGCGTTGGCGGTGCCGCCGGCGGCCGCGTCGCGGTCGTAGTCGCTCGCGCGCGCTTCGAGCTGTGCAGCCATCTCCGCGCGCCCGTTGTCGACGTCGGACGCGCCGGGGGTTTCTCGAGCGGCCTCCTGGTTGCGGGCGTCGTTCGCGCGGTCGAGGCGGTCGGCTTCCGCGATCAGTAGTTGTGCCTCCGTAACCTCCGCTCCCGCTCGAGCACGCTCGGGAGCTACCGTGTCCTTCCACTCCTCGACCAGCGCGGCTCGTGCAGCAGCGACGGCCGCGGGGTCCGCGGTGCGGAACTCTCCGTCGTTCCAGTCGATCGACGTCTGCACGCGGTAGTCCTGGAACCCGGCCGGGTCGGTGTCGCGCTTCCATTCCTCGGCCGCGGAGAGTTCGAGGGTGCCGGCGTCGCCCGCGAGCGCCGCGCGGTAGTCGGTGATCAGAGCGCGCTCCGCGTTCACGTCCGGCTCTGCGCGGCCGCGTATGTCCATGGTGAGGCGGTCGTCGTCGTGGCGGTGGTAGTGCTCCGGCGCGGAGTTGGTGGCCCATTCCTTCGCCCGGTCCAGCTCCGACTTCGCCTGACCTGCGGCGTCGCGCAGCACGGCGGTGTCGACGCCGTAGCGCTCGAACACTTCGCGCTGAACGACGGCCGACGCGCGCTCCGCGATCGGGTCGTGGTTCTTCCACGCCTGCGCCGTCTCCGCGACCTTCGAGATGTCTTGGATGCTCGCCTTCTCCCACCAGTCGGGCCGGTCCACGACCTGCAACGTCGCGCGTGCAGCGCCGCGCTCGGCGTCGAAACGGGCCGACAGCTCGCGCGCCTGCGCGGCGGAGCGTGCCTGCGCGTCGCGAGCCAGCTCCTCGCGCAGCCGGGCGAACTTCTCGCCCATCTGCATCGCGATGGTCAACGCGATCCGGACGTTCTGACCGACCTCCTGGCCTACCTCGTCGTCGTCACTCATGACTTCCTCCCCTTGCCTTGGTGAATCGTCTATCGGCCACGGTCGCCGCGGTCCTGGTCAGGTCCCTGCCGAGACTGTCGGGCGCGGTCCGCGAGCATCGCTTCCTCGCGCTCCCGGTCAGCCTTGGTGAGCTTCGTGGGTACGGGACTGCCCGACCCGAAGTTGGTCTGGGACAGCCGGCGAACGTCTTTGAGCTCCTCCGGGAGCGCCTGCCAGGCCCGCTCGTTCTCCGCGACCTTCTCGGCCTTCACGACGACCTGGTAGCCGTCGCGAACAGCGGACAACTGACCCCGCAACGTCTGCGACAGCTCGCGCATCCGTCGCGCATCACCGGCTGCCTTATGAGCCGACGCGACCGCGTGCGTCAAGCGCGCGAACTGGTTCAGCAGCAGCAGCTCCGCGGCTGCATTCTTCTTATTCCCCGCCGCGGCCATGATCAATGCGGAGTACGCCGCCGTCGAGGGCATCATCGCGGGCCGCGGGCGCGTCTCGTGCGCCCGCAGGTGCGCCGAGCGGGCGAGCGATCGCGCAGCGTCCGCGAGCGGTCCCGGGGTGGGCTCCATGCGCCGGGACCACGCCGCGTAGGCGCCGGCCGTCTCGCGCGCAACGTGCGCCCACGTGGCCCTGTCGGAGGGGTCCACGGACCTGATGTAGTCGTGCAGCCGGTCCATGTCCGCGGCGTACGCCTCGAACAGCTCGGGGGCCGGCTCCGCCGTCTCCCGGCCAGGGTTGACCGGCGTGTACTGCCAGGGATTCTTGGCTGTCGCGCGCCATTCGGATGCCGCATCCGACGCGGACTCCGGCTGGTCCGGCCAGCCCTTCCGCAGCTCCGGCAAGGTCAGGTCGCGAGCGAGCCGGCCGCCGCCGTGCCAGATCGCCTTCTCGCCGTTCGTCGGCCGCAGCGCCACCGAATAGCCGGCGATCACATCGTCACGACCCGTCGCGAATCGAGGGCGCACCAGCACCCCGCCCTGACGCAGACGACGAACGAACTCGCTCTCATCCTGGGACGCGGACGAGGCCGCGCGTACGGCGCGCTCGAGGCGCTGCATGTCCGGCTCGACGTGCCCGCGACGTGCAGCGGACTCACGCGCTCCCGGCCGCACACCGCGCTCCGGGAACTCGCGCTCCGGCGCCTGGTAGACCTGCAACCCGTACTCGCGCTCCAGCTCACGGCTGATCGTCTGCGACCGCTCGTAGTCCTTGTGCACCGACGCTTTCGTGCCGTCCTCGCGCACCAGCGACACGGCGATGTGTACGTGGTCGTTGCCGTTCTTCGACAGCCCGTGACGCACCGCGACCCAGCGGCAATCGGCCTTGCCGATGTCCTCGCCCGCGAAGCCCATCCGCTGCACGAAGTCGGTCGAGATTCGGCCCCACTGCTCGTCTGTGAGCTGGCCCTCCTCGGCCGCCAGCGACAGCGAGCAATGCCACACATCAGCCGCCACGCGATCCTTCACGATCGCGCCGGCCGAGTCCCGAACCGCCTCGCCGTTCTCGTCGGTGCGCACCTTGTTGCGCGTCACCTCGACGCCGAACAGCTCCCGCGGTCGGTCCAGATCCGCAGCGATCGCCGCAGCCGCAGCGCCATCCAGAACCTCATGCCCGTACTCAGCCATGATCGCGGAATCCCCCGCGATCAGGTGCTGCTCCTCGTGCTCGTTCGTCTTGCCGGGACCAACGAGGTAGCCCATCAGTCCACGCATGCGCGTGCCGCGCGTGATGTTCGTTCTCACCGTCCACCGAGCCGGTCTGCCGTCGCCTCGATCAGGCGTCGCACCCGCCGGTACTCCTCCGCAGCCTCAACAGCCTCGGCCGGGAACTGGCCCGTGCTGTTCGCGAACCGCGCGAGCTGGTTCATGTTGTCCGACGTCTTCTGCAACAGCTTCGACGCCCGGAACAGCTCAGCAACCACCAACCGCCACTCCGTGTCCGTGCGCACCTGGGCGTTCATCGCGGACTCGAACAGCAGCCGCGGCACCGTCACTTCCAGCACCTCGGCACGGGCGCGCAGGTGCGCGTCCTCCTCGGGCGTGACCGACACCTCGTACCGCTTCGACCGCGCAGCGACACCCGGCACGTTCGCGCGGCGGCGCCGGCCGAACAACCGACCCTCTCGTGACGACTCCGACACGACCCTCACCGTCCTTCCGGCCCAGCGCAGCGAACCCGCCCCCAGGCGGGGACCATACGACCAGTATGCGCCGACCCGGCCGCGCAGCGGAAGGGGCGCAAGCGGTTTACCACGGGTAAACCTATAGCTTGCTCCACAAACCATCTTCGCACCGAGCGCGACTTGGGTGTAACTCGGGTCCGAAGGACACCCGAGCGTCTCGGCTGGCGAAGCCGAACCCGAGACGCTTGAGTCCGCGCCTTCCGCATGACGGCGGCGGCGGCGGCTAGCCTTTCCGCATGAGCGACCACACGAGGAACCCTGACGACGCCGCCGACGCCGCCCGCCGACTGCTCGAACAGAGCGTCGAGAAGCGCGTCGAGGCGGTCCGCACGATCGTCTCCGCAGCCAACGACACCGACACCGCACGCGCCACCCTCAGCGACGCGCAGAACCGACACAGCAAGGCGTGGGCGGACGCCCTCGCCGCCGGATGGTCGGAGAAGGAACTCCGCGCAGCAGGAGTGCCGCGACCCGAGCAGACTCGCGCTCGCGTCACCCGCGCGCGACGCACAACGTCGGCGGAGGGAATTCCCGCCGATTCGACCGAGAGCGACAGCTCCGCGTCCATCGAGAACGCTGCATGACCGACAACGACTCCGCCGCGCTCCACGGCCAGGTCCGCGCCTGGGCGGAGGGGGCCAACCCGCTCACGGCCGCCGTCGAACTGCTGATCCGATCGGGCCTCGTGTACGCCGGAGCACCGTGGGTGAAGACCGACAACGCCTGGCACACGAGCGCAATCGACTTCGACCGCCTCGGCTACGAAATCGGAGCGCTCAGCGGAGGCGAACAGCGCGTCGCGCGGATCGCGTCGTCGCTCGGTCAGGGTGTCCCTGTCGACCTCCGCGAGGACGTCGCCGGGCTCGACCTCGAACACACGCGACTGGTCCTCGCGGCGATCGCGCACGCCGCCGGACTCGGAGAGCCCGGCACGACGATCCAGACCGTCGACGGAGTGCCGACAATCGTCCCCCATGACGCTCTGGCGTCGTGGCCGAACGAGTAGGTCGATCGCGCACGACGACCGCCCTCGTCGAGTAGCAAGCCCCCGCTCGAGCAGTCACGCTCGCGGGGGCTTCTGCCTTCCCGCGACGTGCGCGCAGGCTGCGGTCCGGCCGTCCATCCGACGCTTCACTCTTGCCTGCGCCGGCCGACCGTCAAGAGCGCTGCGCGTCCCTCCGGGATACCCCTCCGGGGCACTCCTGACGGCCACCCGCCTCCGGCATCGCGCCGCTTATCGGATGGATGGCCTCAGAGAATGCTCCCCTCGGGAAGAGTTCCGATCAGCGGCCCCTGCCGGACGCTCACCGGAGCGCTACATCGCGTAGGTGATGACGACGGATGAGAGCTTCCGCGACGTTCACGTCCACCGACGACGTGTGCACGGCCCTCCTCGCCTTCGTCGGTTCGATCGCCGCCGGCGGACACTCCGAGTCGATCGCTATTCCCGCGCTGCGCGTGGATGGGCAGGTCATGGAAGTACGGATGACGGTGAACGCCAACAGCGCGTTCGTCGTCGTCCCAGTCGATGCCGACGCGCAAGACGAGCGCGCCCTTCTGGCAGCCTCAAAGTCGGTAGTCAGCGAGCTGCGCAAGCGAAGCGCGGCCAGCCGTCAGGATGCCGAGCGGCGCTGACAGGAGTTGCTCGACTCGCTCCGCTCACGCTCACCGTCTCGGCACTTCGTGTCTAAAGTGGCGGTGCGGTTGAGAAGTGGGGACCTCGACGCCGCGCGCGGCAGACCGACGAGGGGTCGTCGGTGTCGCTCTGCTCTCGGCCGCGTCACACAGCGCGGCCGAGAGCACCACTCGCCGGCTGCTGCTCAGGGCCGTCAACCCTCCTCCCGTGGGCACAGTCGGCACCTATGGTCGGGCATGTACGGAGTGCCGTTCGCTCCGGCCCCAGTGCTCCCGGCTCGGATGCGGCTCGGCCCCTGAGCCGGGAGTAGCGGCCCGGCCCCGCGTCGGGGGATGCCGGGTCGGGCCGCTTCCCAGGGGAAGAAGCCGCACCCGAGCGAAACGACACCAGGCGTAACGTGCGGTGGTTATGCTCCGCGCATGATCGACTTCAGCTCCGCCGAGATGGCGACAGTCGAGTACGTCGAGGACCAGTGGCGCCTCACGATTCTCGACGGGACCGGCACCACGTTGGCCGAGACCGGGCTTCCGCTTTTCGGCCCCGAGAACTTCTTCGTTCGCGCCAGCTCTGACCGGCCGGCGGGCCTGGATTACGTGGGGCCGTTCTTGAACAAGCGCGGCCTGTACTACACCCAGTGGACCGGTCGCGGCCGAGACGGATGGAGCACACAGCTCCACTACTGACGAGCACACGTTGCGCGGGCAGACGTCCAGGATGATGAGCACATGTCGCGCAACACTGAGCCGTTGGCCGGTCAAATGGTCTGGCTCGTCCGCTGGATCCAATCGCGTGACGGCTGGTCGCACGAGACCATCAGCGGCGCTTTTCAGGAGCGCACCGACACGTGCTGGCGCGTCTGGGTGAACGAGGAGCTGCGCGAACTTCCCTCACAGGACTGGTCCCCCTACAAGCCGTGACGCCGACGGTGGTCCACGCTCAGCTGTGGTCAGTGACGGATCGCGGAAGCGCGCCAGCCTTCGTCCTTGACCCAGCGGAACCCAATCCAGCAAGTCTGCGGCTCCGGCGCGTCTGCGGCCGCGTCCAGGGCGACCCGAAACGTGGCAGGTGTCGCGCCGTCGATGATCGTGAACTCCGAATCGCGGTCCGCGAGCGCCCCGCACGCATCGCGCAAGCCTGCACTGTCTGACTCGGTGTTCGCGGGAAGAAGCTTCGCGATCGCCGGATCATCGTTCAACACGGGCACGAGCTCGTACACCAGCTCCTGGCCACTCCCCGACGGCGGCACCGCTCCCGACGTCGAGTCATCGAGCGACCCGACCGCAAACATGAAGACAGCGACGACGCCGGCCAGCACCGACGTCAGCAGAACGAGTAGGACCACGGTGACGCCACGATGGTGCCGCGGCGGTGAAGGAAGATCCTCCGCCTCGTCGTACGCCCCCACCGCTTCCCCTCCGCCGACAGGTCCTCCCGACCCCGGCTCACCAGAGATACCAGACCTGAACGACCAACCATCACGCACTATCCCCATCGCCCTCCCCCGTTTGGCTGATGCTCGGCAGATCACTCAGGAACCGATGTGTATGATTCCGCATGGATTGAGCGGGGACCTGGACCGCCGATCTTTGGCTTGTGACGCGAGAGCGCCAAGCCCGCCGGCGGGGGTGCGCCGACCCGAACGGCGCGCCCTCAGCCGCGCCACGATGCCAAGCTCGGTTCATCAGCTCGATGGCGTGGCGTCCGATCGGCGTCAGGTCGACCACGACTCGTCTTGGCGTGGCCGTGCCGGCCTGCCAGGGTCATGGCCATGGAGATCACAGATGATGTCGAGCGGGCCGAATGGCTTGGGCTGCGCATGCAGCGAGAGCGAAGCTGGGCACGAGTCGGCTCGGTCGCCGGATACGGGTTCGAGGCGTACGCCCGTGTCCTTCACCCTCGACCTGACGGCGATGACATTTGGGAACGCCAGCGGTGGGCGGACGTTGCTGCTACTGCCGGCAAGGTCATGCACCCGCTCGTCCAGTGGGAACGGCTCCTAGGCAGGGACGAGCCGCGCGGCGGCACAAGTGACGTCGGACGACTCGATCCGCAAGTACTCGCCGCCCTCGCACCCATCCTCAGTTCGGCGACCACTACGCCCGGCGATGCGCTCGCGGCGTACTGGGTCGGTGGGACCGGCCAGAACCTCCTCGGCAGGCCGGTCAGCATTGACCGATACGACTACATACTGGCCGCCACGAGCATGGCGGAGCTTGCCGAACCCGGATGGGGTCCCGAGATTGGCCTCCGCGGCGAGGAAGCGCCGCAACTACTCTGGCCTGAAGATCACGCCTGGGTGCTCGCCACCGAGATCGACTGGGACTCCACCATCGTCGCCGGCTCGCACACGCTCGTAAGCGCGATCCTCACTGACGGCCGATTCGAGGCCTTCCCCGTCGATGAGGACTCCGACCTGTCGTGGAACGGTGACACGATCAACCGTCCCAAAGTCCAGGAACCGTCCTAGGAGAGCGCGAAGGACAGCGATCGCGACGTCAGTGAGTGATTGAGGCCGCCTGCCATCCGCTCCGAGTTCGAGTCGTCGCATCGTTCTACGGTGCAAGCGACGCCTACCGATCGGGAGGCCGAAGGTACGCGGACAGGGTGAAGGCGGGCGGCCCATGGGTCACCCGCCTTCACACTCGCGGACGCGGAGCGCCTCTTGCGGTGACCCTACGGAGCCAGGATGTAGGACATGCCCACGACGTCCTGCACAGTTCGCGTGTTGTAGACGCCAGGTCCGGCGGCACCGTTCATCTCGGTGATGTTGATGTAGAGGCCGTCAGCGCGCTGCTCGACGGAATCGACCCAGGCGACGTGACCGTAGGTGGGGTCCGCCCCCTGCACGCCGGGCTCGAAGACGACGATGCTGCGAGCCTGAGCATCCAGGACGGTAGTCCAGCCGTTCGCGGCGGCGCTGGTGTCCCAGTCGAGGGCGTTGCCGTAGATGGCGGGACGCAGCCCGGTCGCCTCGAAGAACTTTTCCTTCGCACCCCATGTGCACTGACCGGCAGCGCCGCTGTTCGCTCCCTCGGTAACGCCAGTGGCGCGGCCGGAGTCAGCGACGGCGGTGGTTGTCTGAGTTGTGGTGTCCGCGAAGGCCGGCGCGGCGCCCACGATCGGGACTGCGACGGTGAGTGATGCTGCGAGCAGGCCCGCAGCGATGCGGGACCGGCGGAAGCCGTGTCCCGGGTGGTTCTGACGGTTGGCCGAGCTGGTGTCGAATTCGTTGCTCGTGCTGGTGCGCATGATGTACTCCTTCGTCTCTTCTTGCTTCCCTTGAACACCCTCCACGCTGCCACTCATACGGCTCCCATCACCGAAATGGAGGAAGCGGCCACGTAGCGCCCACCTCCCACCCAGGCGCGAAGCAGCGCCCGCCACGCACTGCGAGCGACCGCACCGGAGGGTGACGGGGGCTCCGTCTAGCTGAGGTACACCCCAACCGGACGTCAGGCACCATGGCCGAAGCGCGTCCGAATAGGGCCGTGTCGGACCTTGTCTGACACTTGCCCCTGCGGCTCTTAGACTTCAACTGGACAAGTAGGGGTCGGAGGCGGCATGTCGGGTCAGAGGGTCGGGTACGTGCGGGTGAGCACGTTGGATCAGAGCACGGTGCGCCAGCTCGACGGCCTGACGCTGGATCGGGTGTTCGAGGACAAGGCCTCCGGCAAGGACGTGAACCGTCCGCAGCTCGAAGAGATGATCGGGTTCGTCCGCGACGGAGACACGGTGCTCGTGCACTCGATGGACCGGCTCGCAAGGAACCTAGAAGACCTCCGCCGGCTCGTGCGCCGACTGACGGACAAGAAGGTCCGGGTCGAGTTCGTCAAGGAACAGCTCACCTTCACTGGTGAGGACAGCGCGATGGCGAACCTGCTGCTGAACATGATGGGCGCGTTCGCAGAGTTCGAACGCGAACTCATTCGGGAGCGTCAACGCGAGGGCATCGCTTTGGCCAAGCAGCGCGGCGTCTACCGAGGCCGCGCCCGCTCGCTTACCCTCGCGCAGGTCGCGGAGCTGCGCGAGCGGGCTGGTGCCGGCGTGCCGAAGACGACGTTGGCAAAGAAATATGGCATCAGCCGGGAGACGGTGTACGCCTACCTTCGCGCCTCGACATCGGCGCTACAAGCGTCTGAAGAGTGACGGGGCGCTGACATGGTGAGCACTGTCGGAGTCGTTCATGGCGCGGGAGGAAGCTGATGACAACACAGATGTTCCCTGGCGAGATCGGGTCGATGCCGGAATTGGGTTCGTCCGCGATTGCGACGTTCCGGCCCGCAACAGAGCTTCCGACTCCTGTGCGGTTTGTCGACGGCTTCGATCTCTTCGTTCAGTTCCTGCAACGCCATGGCGTGGACCCAGAGAGCCTTGCTGGTGACGTGTCGGGAGTGTGGCTCTTCCTGGCCAAGCATCCGACCGCCTTGACGACGCCAGAGATTGCCGACGCCGCAGCCCGGTTCGTCGGGAACGTGATCGCGGTGGTGCATCCCGCGGCGACCTGGCGAGTCACCAACGAGCCGGAAATCGGGACGAACGTCCGCTCCATTCCGGTCGCCGCCCTCGTGCGAACCATGGTGCAGCGTCCCGAGCAGCGGGAACCGTTCCTCGAGATGCTGTCCACCTGGGATCAAGAAGACCTCGACGACCGCGAAATCACCGCGCTCGCTCACGATGTCACTCCACCGCCGTTCACGGTTCCACCGGTTCCGTTCCAACGCGCCGCCTTCCCTCCCATCGAGTTCCGCGACGACAACGGCCACGTCATCGAATACGGGCAGCGCTGGCCCGACCACCACCCACCTGACGACGCGTACTCCCGCGTCTCCCACCCAGAACGCTTCGCACCCCTACGCCATGACGTCGACGCCCTGGCCGACTACCTCCACCGCTGGTACTCCGTCGACGTCCGCCACCTCGACCACGACGGGACACAGCAGATCCGGTTGCAGCCTCGCGCCGGAACCCCGATCACCGTCACTGCAACCGACGAATCAGTCCAAGTGGAAGCAGGCGTCTTCTTCCGCGCCACCCTGCCGAACTGCTCCTGCGATGCCTGCGACGAATCAGCAGAAACCGCCGCCGACCGCCTCGAAGAAGCCGTCCTTTCCATCGCCGCGGGCGGCTTCCGCGAGACGTACCCCCTCGGAAGTCGCCGGTGGCTGCACACCCAGCTCCACGCCGTTGACGGCAGCGGCTACACCGGCAGCAGTGGCGCCCCCGACAGAGACCTCACCACCGACGACCTCGAACACGCCACCACGACCCTGCGCCAACTCGACAACGGCTGGTGGCCCGCCTGGCCCCTCCGCACCCCCAACTCGCCAGACCGAACAGGCGACGACGAAACGACGAACGACCGAACCTGACGAGCGGCTCCAACTGCTTCGTTAGACGCCCCGCCACCTGGCTCCCCACCGGACGGGTCGCCACCACCCGTCCTCTGAACCCACGTTCGCGTACGAATCGCATGGCTAGCCTGGCTGAGTGGACTTCATCGGGTTGGCGCCCCAGCACTTTGACACCGCGCTCGGCACGGTACTGACCACAGCCGTGCAGGCGCAGGGCTGGAGCGCACAGAAGGTAGCCGTGTTCGCACGGCTCCGACCGCGCACCGTCCGACGCATCCTGACCGGCAAAACCTCGGCCGGCACCGTACAACTGCACCGCCTCCTGCAAGTCCTGCAACTCGACCATGACGCCACGATGCGCACCGTCTACATCGAAGCGCGAGTCGCGCAGCTGGCCGCGGACACCGAAGCAGCCGAGGACCGCGACCGCCCCCGGGACATGCTCGGATGATGACCGGCAACGACCTCGCCGTTCTTCTCAACCCCTTCGTCATCACCGGGGTCGTCGTCCTCGTCGCGATGATCCTCGGTGGGCCGTGGCTGCGCGAGCGGTACATCTTCCGCGAGCTCAACCGCGACACCGGCGTCACCCGACACCAGCCCACCGCCCTTTTCACCCCAGGCCGGGCCGGCAATCCGCCGCTGGTGTATTTCCTGGAACTGCACTACGCCGAACGCCTCGACACAGTGCTGATGCTGCACCGCGTCGGCGCCATCGCGAGCCTCCACGACGGCTCCATGACCATGCACGACCGCGCCGGACGCCTCCTCACCCACCTCAGCGCGCTCGACGTCGCCTACTATCGCCGCCTCAACGACACAGCCCCGCAACCACCCAACCCGGGATAGACAAGCCGGCCTGGCGCTCGGCCTTCCCTGCCCCGTTTCACGCCCCCTCAGCGGAATCACCACCGGACAGGTCTAACGAGACGGCCCCGCCCGCGCCACGCCGCGGCGGCGCACGCAACTCGCGTGCGACCGGTTGACGACCCCCTTACGGGACGTCGTTCTACCTAGCGCTGCGCATCCGCAGACGATCGACGGTGACGCCGACCGCGACGGTGACTGCGGCGGCGACCAAGCCCCACCCCAGCCCGAGCGTGAATGTTCCCCTGCTCGGGTCAGCCCAGTTCTCGATCTCCGGGCGTCTGGCGAAAGCAGAAGCATTGAGCTGGGTTGCCACGAAGGCGACAACAAGAGTCACCAGCGCAAACACCACCAGCGAAGCCAGAACCCACAACAGGAGCTGCCGACGTCGACTCCGCGCGTACCCTCGAACAGTCATGTGCTGAGCGTACGAACTGGACCGCCGCGGCGCACTAGCCGCAGTGCAAAACGTCAACGATCAGCCGGTCATCCTCCGCCTCGCGCCGGAGGCGCAAGGCGTCCGGTGGTCGATCCCGATACGGGACGCGCGCCAGCACTGTGATACCTCGCGCCACGGTGACCGAACGACGTCGGAACCGACGAGGATCCGAGGCGTGAAGAACAGCAGTGACGGTGAGCACTACCTCCTCCTCAGGACAGCCCTCTGGGCAGACGCCACCGACGTCGTTGGAATCTATGGCAGCGAGCAGCGCGCTCGGGAAGCAGCAGGTTCCTCTACGGGACCCGATCAGTGGACGCTCGAGGAGTGGAGAGGAGACGTGCGCCGCAGCAGTCTCCAGCTCTAGGCCGCTACGCGCTCACGCTGACGCAATGGAGTTGCACGGCTACAGTCACGAAGGAGGGTCGCGATGCGGCGACCGCTGGGGAGGTCGCTGTGGGCGAATCGAATGATGGCCGCTTCAAGAAGCTGCCCGATCGGATCGAGCCGGCTCAGCAGACCGTGAGCGTCCCGGCCAGCGAAGACGACTCCACGACGCCACCGCAACCGCCGGCCGGCGTTCCTGACCTCGTGATCGCGACTCGCGTGGCGGACGCCGCCACGATGACCGGCCTTCTCCGCCGTACGGCGGGGCGCGTTGCACTGACGGTCGTCGTCGTCGCGGCCGGCCTCGTCACCGTCCTCGCCGCGCTCAACCTGCGCCTGTAACCAGACCGATCAGCCGTGAGCGAGGACGGCGCGTCCGACAGCGGCGCCTCTCGACTCGCCCACCGAACATTCCGGGGATCCCATGCTCAGAGCACTTTCGTCCACTTCCATGTTCTGGATCGGTGTCGCCGGGATTCTCCTGGGCATCGTCTTCGGCACGATCGTGCCGTTCTGGATCGCCCCCTACCAAGCCAACGGATCACCCACCGTCGAACAGATCATCAGCACCATCCCGGTCCTCACACGAATCGCGGAGGGCATCGGCTACTCGTTCGTCGCAGGAGCCTTCGTCGTTCGCCACTTCGAGAAGCGCGAACTCGTCGACGCTCGACGGTCCGTGCACTTCGTCGGCCGAGCAGCCCGGAAAGACGAGCAGTAGCCCCTCCGAGCAGTCCGCTGAAAGCGTCCCGCGGATCGATCCCCTTACAGGACACTCTCGGTCGCGAGTCGGTAGCTCCTCGTGGTGAGAGCCGCGTCACGCCTACTGTTCTCCCGTGGGAGAACTCAAGGTAACGAGCTCGGCGGCGGTCGAGGCCGCTTCACGTCGCGCCGAGGGGTGGATACGCCGTGGTTGAACGCCTGGACAGTTGGGACCCGAGCAGACTCTCGCCGGACCGGCAGACACCACCCCGCCAACGACGGTTGGTGAGACTGTCGATCGCGCTGGGAGCTCTAGCCGTCGTGGCGGCCGCGGTTCTGTGGGTGGGTGATCTGCTGTTCGGAGTGCATGGCCCTTCCCACTACGTCAGCATCACCAACGACACCGGAGCCTCACTCACCTGGTCCTGCTCCTGGTCCGATCTTCACCTCGCCGCCGGGGAGACAGGTCAGCTGCGAATCCTCGACCAGCCCGACCAGGACTACGGCTGCGTCCCACAAGCAGCGACCCCCTTCGTAGCGGCGGCGCACAACAACGACATCTGCCCGTCACTGACCTCTATGACCGAGGGAAGGCAGTTCACGGCAACCGACTTCGCGAAGACCTACCGCTGCCCGTAGCTGGATACGCGACCGGTGAACGATCCCCTAACGGGACGACCCAAGTCCGATCGAAGGTCAGTAGGCGACGTCAGCGGGCGCTGGCTTCCCGACTCGGCTGTGATCGGGCCGACGGGCTCGGTAGGAAGATCCGGCCAGGAGGACACCTGCAGTCACAGCAGCTAGCGACGTGGCGACGCCGGTAAAGGGCAAGGTGTCCGCGACATCCCACGGGAGAAAGAACGCTCCAGGGTCGGTGAGGGGGTTGATGACCATGAGGAGCCCAACACCAATCAGCGTGACGGGTCGTCCTGGCGAGAGTACGAAGGCGCCGAATATCACGAGCGGGAAGGCGATGGCCCAGACGATCGTTGTGGCGATCCACGTGAAGTCTGACTGTGTGGCGCTGTAGCAACCCTCGTTCAGGCCACCGAGGCACGAGCTCCAGTGCACCAGGAACGCGGCGGCACCAGCAGCCCCGAGCAAGGCGATTGTCCATCCAACCAACTGGCCTGACGTCGCGAGTCGCTTCATGGGCTCAACATAGAACTCGAAGGTGAACCTGAGCTAGATCCACACGGTCGAAGCGAAGGCCACCGCCCCCTCGCCCCGATGAACGATCTCCATACGGAACAAGCGGTCGTTCGACCGTGCCGTGGGCTGCTCAACCGATGATCATGGCGGTACGCAGAGCGAGAACCCAGCTGGTGACGGCGCCGACCACGCCCAAGGCGAGCAGCAGCGACCTCCATCGAGCGTGAGAGCGCCTGCTGGCGCGCATCGCTACGACCAGGAGAACAAGGGTCGCGAGGGCGACAGAGCACAGAGCCGGCCACGCGACGTCAAACCCCGTGCACTGAGGCGGAAGGGACTCGTTGCACGCGAACGAGAATCCGTCGAGGAAGACGCCCGCGACGAGGGCGAGGAGAGTGATTGCGCCCGCGATCGCTGCGGAAGCCTTGAGCGACAGCGTCTGCACAACATCACTATCGGACCAACGGGTGAACGGCAGGAGCGCGCTGGACCACTCGGGTCAGATCCGCATCGGTGAACGATCCTCTTACGGGACGGCCATTGCGCTGACCGGGAGACTCTCCGGCTAACGTGGCTACATGCGGCAGATCGTCCATCTTCATCGGAGGGCCGCTCTCTGTGCTGTACCCGTCGGCGTGGTGCTGGGTGCGCTGCTCGGTCTGGGATTGGTCCTTACGGGTAACTCCGACTTCCGCGAACAGGGCGGGTGGGGCGCCTTCGCCTACTTGATTATGGTGGGCGCCATTATCGGTGGGGTCAGTGCCCTGGCTGCCGTCGCCGGAGGATTCGTGGCGATTCTGATCACTCTGCGGTCGGGACGAGCCACCGAGTCGTCCCCGCTGATCAGCCCTATTGGGCCGGCCGTAGGGTCGAGCGTTCCGTGGGTTGTTGCGGCCGGCGTAGCTGCCGTCGTGGGTGATCCGATGACGGCGGGGATCGCTGTCGGTCTCGGTGTCGTGGCGGCTGTAGTCGGCGGGGTGAGTGCTGCACTACTTCTTCGAGGGGTGAAGTACTCGAGCATCACTACTGCGGCTGACGATTCCGGCGCGCTCACGTCGGTTGTGCAGACGAACTCGAAGACCTGAACGTTCACGGTCATCTGCACGAGGTTTGGGACGCAGCGACGAGCTGTGCAGGCGACCGTGAGGAACGACAGGCGCTCGGTGTCGCGTCTGCGTGCACCGATGAACGATCGTCCACCGGGACGGTCGGCGGACTAGCATTTTCAGCATGGGGCGACGCCAGCACACTAAGGCTCTAGTCCGGTTGGCGTGCGCGGGTACGCTCATGGGCATCTCACTGTGGGTGACCTGGACGACGTCGTCCTACTGGCAGCCATGCACAGGCGCTAGATGGAATGAAATGAACCCGTCCTGCGCTGAGGCCATGTCGTCATACGACCTCATGCCCCTTCTGTATCTCTGGGGCGCCCTCGCTCTCGTCGTTGTAGCTCTGGTGGTCGCACGCCTCGTTCCCTGGGTTCCCGCAGGGGTAGCGACGGTTGCAGCAGTTGTTATCGCCTGCCCTGTGGCAGACCCAGGATTCTTCTGGGTCGAATGGGGCAGCGCCGACAGCACTCCCGGACACGGCCTCTGGACAGCGTGCTGGATTGCAGCAGCCGGTCTAGCCCTCGTCTACCCGTCACGCACCCGGAACCCGAGTATTCGCACAAACACGCCGGATGGAGCAGCTACTACACCGTCCGTCGCTATCTGATCGTTCGGCCCGGTGCACTCCGGGCTGAACACTGCGACGCGATTCGCTTGCGGTGACGCGCTTGCCAGTGGGTCAGGGCAGGCAGCGGAAGGGACGGCGACGGCGCGCGAGAACGAGCAGTGGCCCAAAACGTCGGACCGTCGAACGATTCCCGCACGAGACGTCTCCCGTAGCGATGCCGGTGAGAGCGGCACACCTAGACTCCTCGCATGACCGCTCCGTCATCCGTGGACGTGCCGCGGCGCCGGCGCCGTCCGGCCCGTCGACGCCTGTCCTTCTTCGGTGTCCTAGGCGAGCTGCTGATGACCGCAGGGGTGCTCGTTCTGCTGTTCCTCGCCTGGCAGCTGTGGTGGAACGACGCCGTAATCGCAGGCCGGCAGACCGATCAAGCGGCTGAGCTGCGCCAGAGCTGGGGCGATGGCGCGCCGTCCGCTGAGGTGCCGTCACAGCCGAGCGCTGAGCCGGCCGCGCCTGTTGACCCGGTGATCGCGCCGGTCGCGGCTCTGGACACGACGTTCGGGAACCTCTACATCCCCCGGTACGGCGAGGGGTGGGTGCGCACGATCGCTGAGGGCGTCGACGCGGAGAACGTGCTCGACGTGGGCAGCATCGGCCACTACCCGGGAACGCAGATGCCCGGCGAAGTGGGGAACTTCGCGATCGCCGCGCACCGCTCCGCCGCCGGCGGAGGAATGCACCTCATCGATGAGCTGCAACTGGGTGATGCGATCTACATCGAGACCGCCGACGGCTGGTACACCTACCGGTTCCGGAACCTCGAATACGTGCAGCCCTCCGAAGTGCAGGTCATCGATCCGGTCCCCTGGACGAGCGACGTCGCTCCGACCGACCGCCTCATCACGATGACGAGCTGCAATCCGCTGCTGTCGACCGCGGAGCGGATCATCGCCTACGGCGTCTTCGAGTCGTGGCAGCCCCGCTCCGCCGGAGCGCCCGCCGAGCTCGCCGCGTCCCTCGCGACCTGACGTCCGGCGTGGTCGCCGGCGCCCTGACGAGGGCGGCGAGCCGATTTCGTGCTGCGGCAGACGTTTGCGGGTCGGGTGGACATGTACAGGATGAACCCGCTTTCGAAGGAGCCCGTCATGACTGCCGCCCCTGACCGAGACCCCCTGGACGTCCTGCTGAATGAGTCCAGCCCCCGCACATCGACAGTGACGGACGACGTCGCCGCCGAGCTGGCCGAGCTGCAACAGCTCGCGGCGGCAGAGGCCCGCGTCAGCCGCCACCGCTGGGCCCGTCCTGCGGTCGCCGGAGTCGCTTCGCTGGTACTACTCGGTGGCATGGCGACAGCGGCCGCCGCGGCGACGGGCGCGTGGTCGCCGTGGGCGGAGACGCCGGACGCCTCGATCACCTATTCGCTGCCCAGCGGTGTCCAATGCGAGGAGCGCATGGGAGACGTTCAAGGGACCGATCCGGCGGCCGTCGCCGTAGTCGAGAACTTCTACCAGACGACCGACATCGACGCTCTCCTCAGCGACGGTGCGCTCGAGGAGACCGTCGCGCAACTGCGCACCGAGGACCAATCCTTCATCAACGCTGACGGATCCCGCACGTCGGCCGGCTACGGCACCGAGTTCTACAACGCCGACCGGGAGTACTCGACCGCGGTTGGACGCATCATCAGCAACGCCCTCGACGCCGAACTCGCTGCGCAGAACGTCGACGTCGACGCCGCGAACCTCAGCATCGCGGGCGAGGCCCGCTGCCCCGGAGCGACCTGGTGACCCGCCAGAAGTCCGATGAGGCGGAGCGACTCGCCGAGGCGCTGCGCGTCGCCTCGCCCGACTTGCTCAAGTACCTGCAACGCCGCCTCCCTCTCGAGGACGCCGCCGACGCACTCGGGGACGTCATGCTCACCGCATGGCGCCGTGTCGGCGCCCTTCCCCGCACCGCGGAGGAGTCGCGGATGTGGCTGTTCGGCATCGCCCGGAACGTCCTCTCGAACAGCACCCGCACTGAGAACAGGCGAGCCGACCTCTCCAGCCGGCTCCGCGGCGTCCTCACGACCGCTTCCACCGAAGGACGCCCCGCCGACGAAGGAGTCGACGTGCGCGATGCGATCGCCAGGCTCGCGCCAGAACAGGCCGAGCTCGTCCGCCTCATTCACTGGGACGGCTTCTCCATCACCGAAGCCGGACAACTCCTCGGCGTCCCCGCGTCCACGGCACGCACCCGCTACCAACGAGCACGAGAAGACCTGCGGTCGACCCTGGCGGCATCACGAGCAAGCGACGACGACGCCAAGCCCCTCCGAGCGGTCCGCTGAAAGCGTCCCGCAGATCGATCCCCATGCGGGACGGTCAGATCACCGGGGTTGATCCGCCCCTCCGAGCCGCGGAAGCACGCCCTCTACGCGCGTGTCCCGTCAAGCAGTCGCATGTGCTCCTCCTCGCTGGCCCTCCGCCAGCCGTAGGGCGCGACAACCACGTACGTCACGCCGCCCTCCTCAACTCGGAGGCGTCCGCTGGAAAGCCCACCGGTCCCCACCTCTTCATCGATCCACACGAGCAGCTGCGAAGTCCAGTCCGCTGCATCTCGCGGAGTGGCATAGATCCAGGGCTGATCACTTCCCGACGACGGCAACGCGATCCTGATCCGAGCCGTGTGACCGCCGACCTGCACAAGCCGAAAGTCGAGCAGACCAACGACCAGCCGCACGTCATCGATCCGGTAGTCGTACTCCGAAACCGGATGACGCCGCCGCACCCCGACAGCCTCGAGCGCTGCGGCAAGCTCGGCGTCCGGCAACATGCGCTGATCCTCCCAGACGCCCGGCCAGCGATCCCCTCACGGGACGGGTTCTCGAATATTTTCATCGTCGCGTCGTCAGTTCGGGGTCCTGCCGGACATGTACAGAGTGAAGGCCACTCGAGCGCACAGGAGCAGATCATGACCACCGAACCTCACGACGCAGACAGCGATCGAGCGATGAACGCGCTCCTGGACGAATCGGCGCCGCCAACCCCACTGGCGGAAGCCGTCTCCGACTCCTCTCTTCGAGAGATGGTTCGCGGAGCGGAGTGGAACGCGCGACGCGGCCGGCGACAGGCGACGCCTCGCGCGCTCGTGATCGGGACCGTCGTCGCTCTCGCTCTGGGCGGTACGGGAGCGGCAGCAGCAGCGACGCTCTCCGGGTGGCAGCCGTATGTGGCGAATCCGGATTCCGTTGTCCACTTCACGCTGCCCAGCGGAAGAGAATGCGAGTTGCGCAGCGTCGTCAGGGGAGGCGATCCGGAGGACATCAAGGAGGCGCAGGACGTATTTCGCACCACCGACGTGCTCGCCCTCGCCGACATCGACGGCGAGCTAGCCCGGATCAGTGCTCAGGACACGATCGACCGCGATAACGGCGACACCGTGGTGCCCGCGACCGAGGTGTACTCCGAAGATGAGCTGTACCGCCAAGCCGCGGTGAACGCGATCACCGACGTCGTCTGGGACGAGCTCGAGGACCGAGGGGTGGTCGATCCCGTCGCCGGCTCAGACCTCTCCACCGGAAGCCAAGACGACTGCGCGAAGTTCACCCAGGCAGACCTCACCCAGTGAGCCGCCGCGACACGCGAGCCGATCGCGTCGTGGCCATCCTCGACGCCACAGCCCGTGACCTTCTGAACTACCTCGAACGCCGAGTCGGCGCCGACGACGCTCCCGACGCACTCTCTGAGACGATGACGATCGCGTGGCGCCGGTCATCATCCATGCCACTGCCGGACGAGGACGCCCGCCTGTGGCTGTTCGGTGTCGCAAGGAACGTCATCCTCAACACCAGCAGGACGCGCCGGCGCCAAGACCTCCTGGCCGAAAAGCTCCGCGGCACCGTCGAACCCATCGAAGCGACCGGAGAACCCTCCGACGTCGCCCTCGACGTTCAAGCAGCGCTGAGCAAGCTCTCTCCGGAGCTGGCAGAACTGGTGCGGCTCGTGCACTGGGACGGCTTCTCTCTCAGCGAGGCGGCTCAGATCGTGTCCGTCCCGCCGTCAACTGCGCGCAGCCGTTATCAGAAGGCGAAGCGCGAGCTCGGTGACCTGCTGTCCTTACCGCCCTCGGAACGAGCACTCGGATCTGCAGAGAAACGCAGGGTCTGACGCGCTAGCCCATCCCCTTACGGGACGCCCTCTAACCCGTTCCCGTACGGGACGATGCGAGCGCTAGTCTCCTCGCCGTGATCATTGATCTAGAGCCCGGCGACGCGCGGTGGGCGGCCGCTCTTCTCGTCCTCCGCGAGCTGCGCCCCCATCTCACTGACGAACTGCTCGAGCTGGTACTGCGAGAAGGCGCGCCCCAAGGTCTCCGCTTCACCGCCCTACTGCAAGACGATCGCTGCGTGGCTGTCGCCGGCTGGCGAGTAGTCGTCAACACGAGCGCCATCAGGAAGCTCTACGTCGATGACCTCTCCACCGCCGCCACCGAGCGATCCCACGGTCACGGCGCGGCACTCCTAGCCGCCCTAGCGGAGCGAGGCCGGGAACTGGGGTGCAGCGCGATCGAGCTCGACTCCGGCGTGCAACGCTTCGAGGCGCATCGCTTCTACCTGCGCGAACGGATGGACATCACCGCCCATCACTTCGCTCGACGGCTCGACCAGTAAGTGCAACGGGCTGCCTCCCCGCACCGTTCAGCAGGGGACCGCCACCGGACGCCGGATGTCAGTGGGTAGTTTCACCGTCCGGACGACGATCCCCTTACAGGACACTCTCGGTCGCGAGTCGGTTGCTCCTCGTGGTGAGAGCCGCGTCACGCCTACTGTTCTCTCGTGGGAGAACTCAAGGTAACGAGCTCGGCGGCGATCGAGGCCGCTTCACGTCGCGCCGAGGGGTGGATACGCCGTGGTTGAACGCCTGGACAGCTGGGACCCGAGCAGACTCTCGCCGGACCGGCAGACACCACCCCGCCAACGACGGTTGGTGAGACTGTCGATCGCGCTGGGAGCTCTAGCCGTCGTGGCGGCCGCGGTTCTGTGGGTGGGTGATCTGCTGTTCGGAGTGCATGGCCCTTCCCACTACGTCAGCATCACCAACGACACCGGAGCCTCACTCACCTGGTCCTGCTCCTGGTCCGATCTT
>NZ_PSTP01000022.1:0-56802 GCF_002930935.1 Rathayibacter sp. AY1A2
GCCCGAGCCGACCCAGGAGCCGACGCCCGATCCCCCGGCTCCGGAGCCGGGGGATCGGGCGTCGGCTCCTGGGTCGGCTCGGGCGCACTGGTCGGCCGGGGAGCTGCGGGAGGCGCGGGGCGCGGGGGAGGAGCGAATCCGCTGCCCGGCTCCGGGACGAGCGGCTCGCGCGCCTCGATCACGGCGACGGCCAGCGGAGCGACCGCGGCTCCCGAGGCGAGGGCGCTCCGGAGCTGCTCGACCGCGTCGGTCAGCACCGCCCGCCGGGACGTCGATCCGCGACCGGAGGCGAGGGTCGACGTGGCGAGGCCGAGCACGCGCTCGGCCAGCGCCGTCCGCTGCTCCCCGGCCGCGGTCGTCGCGGTGGTGATGGCGTCGGCCGAGACTCCCTCGAGCGCTGCGTTCAGGGATCCGATCGCCACCAGCAGATCGGTGCGGGCCGCGCCCGCGACGGTGCCGTCGGTCGCGGTGAGGAGCGCGAGCGAGTCGTCCCGCAGCGCGAGGCCGGCCTCGCGCGCGGCGGTGTAGGCCGGAGGCGCGGCGACGTCGATGGACGTCTCGCGGAGAGTCGGGGTCGCCTGCGTGCCCTCCGCGGAGGGCGTGCATCCGGTGAGCGCGCCGGCGGCGACGAGCAGGGCGATCGCGGCCGTGGCGCCCCGGAGGAGCGGGCGCGCACCCCCGCGCCGCTCGGCTCGCCCTCGACTCCGCATCACTGCACCCTAATCGGGGGACGGCCGCCGTGGGCGCCGGTCAGCGGGGCGGTTCGCGCATCCGAGACCCGGGTCGGCCGCACCTCCGGGCCGCACCCACGGCGCTCGACCGGTGGGAAGGGGGCCCGGCGCACACCCGTCGAGGGCGGGGGACGGCGCGCGCGGAACGGCGGGGCGCCCGCCGCCGCGCCGCCTAGCATGGGGCGGGTGACCGACCAGCAGGAGCCTCCCGTCCGCCTCCGCCCCGAGATCCTGGCGCTCCCCGCCTACAAGCAGGGCCGCGCGGCCGCGGCCGACGCCTTCAAGCTCTCCTCCAACGAGAACCCGTTCGACCCGCTGCCCTCCGTGCTCGCGCGGGTCCGCGAGGTGGACGACTTCAACCGGTACCCGGACGCGGCGGCGACCGCCCTGCGCACAGCGCTCGCCGCGGAGTACGGCGTCCCGATCGAGGAGGTGATCGTCGGAGCCGGCTCCGTCGCGGTCATCGCCCAGCTCATCACCGCGGCGGCGGGCCCGGGCGACGAGGTCGTCTACGCCTGGCGCTCGTTCGAGGCGTACCCCTCGCTCGTCACGACCGCGGGCGCCACCAGCGTGCGCGTGCCGCTCCGCGCCGACGACACCCACGACCTCGACGCCATGGCCCAGGCCGTCACCGAGCGCACCCGCCTGCTGATCGTCTGCAGCCCCAACAACCCCACCGGCACCGTCGCCACCGCCGACGACGTCGAGGCGCTCCTCGAGCGCGTCCCGGGAGACGTCCTCGTGCTCCTCGACGAGGCGTACGCCGAGTTCGTCGACGACGAGCGGGCCGTGGACGGCACCCGCCTGCTCGGCCGCTACCCGAACCTCGTGATCGCCCGCACCTTCTCCAAGGCGTACGGCCTCGCCGGCCTCCGCGTCGGCTACGCGATCGGCCACGCGCGGATCCTCGACGCCGCCCGATCCACCGCCATCCCGCTCTCGGTCACCCGGTTCGCCGAGACCGCGGCGGTCGCCTCCCTCGAGCACCGCGAGGAGCTCCTCGAGCGCGTCCACCGCATCACCCGCCTCCGCGACGACCTCTGGCGGGCGCTGCTCGACCAGGGCTGGACGATCCCGGAGTCGCAGGCGAACTTCCTCTGGTTCGACACCCGCGAGGACACGGCGCGGGCCGCCGAGGTCTTCGAGCGCGCCGGAGTCGTGGTCCGCGCGTTCCCGCCGGAGGGGATCCGCGTCTCCGTCGGCGAGGCGCGCTCTGTCGACAAGCTCCTCAGCGCGGCGGCCGAGATTGTGGCTTCCCTCCCCGAGGGCCACCCCGCGAGACGGATAGGTTAGTCGGGTGGTAGCCACCAGCACGGAGTCGCCGACTGTCCAGTTCCTCTCCGCGGACGGGCGGTTCTCGCCGACCCCCGCGGCCGAGCAGTACGCCTCCTACCTCGACGGGGTGGACGAGGCGCAGCACCGCTCCTTCTACCGCGAGATGGCGGTGGTCCGCCGCTTCGACACCGAGGCCGCGAACCTGCAGCGCCAGGGCCAGCTCGGACTATGGGTCCCGAGCCACGGCCAGGAGGCGGCGCAGGTCGGCTCCGCGTTCGCGATGCGTCCGCAGGACCACGTGTTCCCCTCCTACCGCGAGCACGTCGTCGGCAAGATCCGCGGGATCGACCTGCTCGGCGTCCTCGCGCTCCTGCGCGGCACGACGCACGGCGGCTGGGACCCGACCGACCCGACCAACGGGAACTTCCACCTCTACACGCTGGTGCTCGGCTCGCAGGCCCTGCATGCGACCGGCTACGCGATGGGCCTCACTCTCGACGGAGCGACCGGCACGGGCGACCCCGAGAAGGACGCGGCCGTCGTCGTCTACTTCGGCGACGGCGCCTCCAGCCAGGGCGACGTCAGCGAGGCGATGGTCTTCGCCGCGAGCTACCAGGCTCCCGAGGTCTTCTTCCTCCAGAACAACCACTACGCGATCTCGGTCCCCGTGGCCACGCAGTCGCGCAGCCCCCTCTACCTCCGCTCCTCCGGCTTCGGCATCCCCGGCGTGCAGATCGACGGCAACGACGTGCTCGCGAGCTACGCGGTCACCGCCAAGCACCTGCAGGACGCGCGCTCCGGCGGCGGTCCCCAGTTCATCGAGGCGCTGACCTACCGGATCGGCGCGCACACCTCGAGCGACGACCCGACGAAGTACCGCACCGACGACGAACTCGCCTCGTGGGTCGCGAAGGATCCGATCACCCGCTTCGCCGCGTTCCTGCGGAGCGAGGGCGTGGAGCAGTCCTTCTTCGACGAGGTCGACGAGGAGGCGAAGGACTTCGCGTCCGACATCCGCCGCCGCCTCCTCGCCCTCGAGGTCCCACCCACGGGCGTCATGTTCGACCACGTCTACTCGGAGCCGCACGTGCTCGTCGAGGAGCAGAAGGCGTGGCTGCAGCGCTACGAAGAATCGTTCGGAGGCGAGTGATGACGATCGACACCAGCACGACGGCCGCGCAGCCGCCCCTCACCGGGTCGCAGCTCGAGTCCATGTCCATGGCCAAGGCGCTCAACGCCGGCCTCCGCCGAGCGATGACGCAGGACGACCGCGTCCTCCTGATGGGCGAGGACATCGGCCCCCTGGGCGGCGTCTTCCGCATCACCGAGGGCCTGCACGCCGAGTTCGGGGCGAAGCGCGTGCTCGACACGCCGCTCGCCGAGTCCGGCATCGTCGGCACTGCGATCGGGCTCGCGATGCGCGGCTTCCGCCCGGTCTGCGAGATCCAGTTCGACGGGTTCATCTACCCGGCGTTCGACCAGATCACCTCGCAGCTGGCCAAGATGACCAACCGCCACGAGGGTGCGATCACCATGCCCGTCGTCATCCGCGTGCCCTACGGCGGGCACATCGGAGCTGTCGAGCACCACCAGGAGAGCAACGAGGCGTACTTCGCGCACACCGCGGGCCTGCGCGCGGTCAGCCCGTCGACTCCCAACGACGCCTACTGGATGATCCAGGAGGCCATCGCCTCGGACGACCCCGTCATGTTCTTCGAGCCCAAGAGCCGCTACTGGCCCAAGGGCGACGTCGACCTCAGCGGGTCCGCCGCGCCGCTGCACGCCAGCCGCGTCGTCCGCCAGGGCACCGAGGTCACGCTGGTCGGCTGGGGCCCGATGGTCGCCGTCCTCCTCCAGGCCGCCGAGCTCGCGGGCGAGGAGGGCACGAGCGTCGAGGTCGTCGACCTGCGCTCGCTCTCCCCGATCGACTGGGAGCCGCTGCTCGCGTCGGTCCGCAGGACCGGTCGGCTCGTCGTCGCGCAGGAGGCGTCCGCGAACGTGAGCCTCGGCTCCGAGATCGCGGCGACCGTCACCGAGCGCGCCTTCTTCTCGCTGGAGGCGCCGGTCCTCCGGGTCGCCGGCTTCGACACCCCCTTCCCGCCCGCCAAGGTCGAGAAGCTCTTCCTCCCCGACGTCGACCGCGTGCTCGAGGCCGTCGACCGCTCGCTCGCGTACTGACGCGCGCGACATCCGCCCGCACGAGCCCACAGGAGTCCCCCCGATGACAGAGCAGTTCCTCCTCCCCGACGTCGGCGAGGGCCTCACCGAGGCCGAGATCGTGGCCTGGAAGGTCAAGGTCGGCGACGAGGTGGCCGTCAACCAGGTCCTCGTCGAGATCGAGACCGCCAAGTCGCTCGTCGAGCTCCCCTCGCCGTTCAGCGGCACCGTGGTCGACGTGCTCGTCGACGAGGGCCAGACGGTCGACGTCGGCACCGCGATCATCACCGTCCAGGCCGGAGCCGGCTCGATCGGCTCCGAGGTGCCCGCGATCCCGGCCCACCCCGCGCAGGCCGCCGCTCCGCCCGCCCCATCCACCACCGAGCCGGGCGAGGGCTCTGGAGCCGCGCTCGTCGGCTACGGCACCGCCGGCGGACACGTCCAGACCCGCCGCCGCCGACCGGGCGCCACCGCCTCGGCCGCCGCGCCCGCCGCCCGCCCGACGGCCCCGGCCCGGCCCGCCTCCGTGCCGGCCGCCGCCGCGCTCCCCGTCATCGCGAAGCCGCCGATCCGCAAGCTCGCGAAGGACCTCGACGTCGACCTCCTCGAGGTGCAGGCCACCGGCCTCGCCGGCGAGGTCACCCGCGACGACGTCATCCGCCACGCCTCCCAGGCCAGCGTCTTCCGCAACATCCAGACCCCCGCCTGGGGCGACGACCGCGAGGAGCGGATCCCCGTGCGCGGCGTCCGCAAGGCGATCGCCGCCGCGATGTCGACGAGCGCGTTCACCGCGCCCCACGTCAGCGTCTTCGTCGACGTCGACGCGACCCGCACCATGGAGTTCGTCAAGCGCCTCAAGAACTCGCCCGACTTCGCCGGCGTCAAGGTCTCGCCGCTGCTCATCATGGCCAAGGCCATCATCTGGGCCGTCCGCCGCAACCCCACCGTCAACTCCGCCTGGACCGACACCGAGATCGTCGTCCGCCACTACGTCAACCTCGGCATCGCCGCGGCCACCCCGCGCGGACTGCTCGTCCCCAACGTCAAGGACGCCCAGTCGATGAGCCTCCTCGAACTGGCCCAGGCCCTCGAGAAGCTCACCCTCGACGCCCGCGACGGCAAGACCACCGCCGCCGACATGCAGAACGGCACCATCACCATCACCAACATCGGCGTGTTCGGGATGGACACGGGCACACCGATCCTCAACCCCGGCGAAGTCGCGATCATCGCCCTCGGCACGATCAAGCAGAAGCCCTGGGTCGTCGACGGCGAGGTCCGCCCCCGCTTCGTCACCACGGTCGGCGGCTCCTTCGACCACCGCGTCGTCGACGGCGACGTCGTCAGCCGCTTCGTCGCCGACGTCGCCAGCGTGCTGGAGGAACCGGCGCTGCTGCTCGATTGAGCGGGCGGTGCTCGATTGAGCGGATTCCTCCTTCGTCGTCATCCGCTCCGCGGTCGGCTGTACGAGGTGGGGGCGTGCCGTGGAGCGGGGAGCGTACCGCTACGGCGAATCGCTGGAACGCGATTCGGCGGTGAGCTCGGCGGTGCTCGATCGGGCGGATTCCTCCTTCGTCGTCATCGGCTCCGCGGTCGGCTGTACGAGGTGGGGCGTGTCGTGGAGCGGGGAGCGTACCGCTACGGCGAATCGCTGGAACGCGATTCGGCGGTGAGCTGGGCGGTGCTCGATCGGGCGGATTCCTCCTTCGTCGTCATCCGCTCCGCGGTCGGCTGTACGAGGTGGGGCGTTTCGTGGAGCGGGGAGAGCGGGGGAACGGCAGCGGTCAGCGGGGGGCGACCGCGAAGGAGTGCAGGGCGAGGGCGTCGCTCAGGCGGGCGGCGACGCGGGCGCCGCGGACGCTGGTGCCCTGGGGGTCCAGCGGCGGGCTGACGACGGCGGCGCCGAGGCGACCGGGAGCGGAGAGGACGAGGGCGCCCGAGACGCTCGACTTGGCGGGGACGCCGACCGCGCGCATCCAGCGGCCCGAGCCGTCGTAGACGCCGCACGTCGCCATGACCGCGACCACGTCGCGGGCGACCGAGGCCGGCACGACCCGCTCGCCGGTCCCCGGGTGCACGCCGCCGGACGCGAGCGTCGCGCCCATCGCGGCCAGGTCGCGGACGTCGACCAGCACGGCGCACGCCCGGGCGTACGCGGAGACGGCGTCGTCGGCGCTGCGGTGCAGGGTGCCCTCCGCGCGCATCAGGTGCGCGAGGGCGTGGTTCCGGTCGCCGAGGAGGTGCTCGTCGGCGGCGACGCTCTCGTCGACGGAGAGCGGGCGGCCGGCGAAGGCGGAGAGGCCGCGGAGGATCCGCTCGCTCCGGCCGTCGGCGTCGCCGCCGTCGACCAGGGCGGCGGTCAGCAGCGCTCCCGCGTTGACCATCGGGTTCGGCGGGCGCCCGGTGCCGCTCTCGAGCTTGAGGGCGTCGAAGGCCTCGCCGGTGGGCTCGGTGCCGACGCGGTCGAGCGCGTCGCCGCCGGTGTCGAGGAGCGCGAGCGCGAACAGGAACGGCTTGACGGCCGACTGGATGCTGAACCGCGCCTCCGCGTCGGCGCTCGCGCGGACGGACCCGTCGGGCAGGACGAGCGCGATCGCGCAGAGTTCCGGGTCGGCGTCCGCGAGCGCGGGGATGCTGTCGTCGACCTCGCCCCCGTCGTCCGGCAGCACCTCCCGGCGCAGCGCCTCGAGGTCGAAGGCCAGGGGATCGGGGAGGGGGCTCATCCGTCCACTCTGTCAGGGCGGGGAGCCCGTCGCGTCCCGGGCCTCAGACGAGCCCGAACTCCGCGTCCAGCGCGTCCAGCTCCGCGGCGAACGACGCGCGCAGACTCTCCTTCTCGTCGGCGGGCAGCCAGGAGGCCTCCGCTCCGGTGAGCGCCATCTCGCGCAGCTGAGCGGCGGTCGCGCCGATCGGGCCGGCGGCGAGGCGGTACTCGTCGGCGAGCGTGGTCGGGAACATCCCGGGATCGTCGGAGCACGGCACGACCCGCAGTCCCGCGTCGAGCATCGCCCGGATGGACGCGCGCCGCCAGGGCCGCCAGGAGCGGCGCGAGGTCGTCGAGGCGACGGTGAACACCACGCCCTGCTCGCGGACGCGCTGGACGACGGCGGGGTCCTCGAGGACGAAGTAGCCGTGGTCGATCCGGTCGCAGCCCAGCAGATCGAGGCAGGTCGTCGTGTTGGCCGCGGTCGGGGCGTGCTCGGAGGAGTGGGCGGTCCGGCCCAGGCCGGCCTCCCCGGCGAGGCGGTAGGCGTCGGCGAAGCGCTCGGGCGGACCCGCCGTCTCGAGGTTGTCGAGCCCGATCCCCGCCACGTACTCGTGGGGGTGGCGGACGACCTCGCGGACCAGCTCGAGCGCCTCCTCCCCGCTGCGGCCCGCGGCCTGAGCCGGGACGGTTCGCGACGGGGCCCGCGGGACCGCGCAGCTCCGGGAAGCCGGACGCGGTCCCGCGGGTCGGACGCCGCTACGCCGTGAGCGCGACCGCCGTCCACGAGACGGGCGGGAGGGTCAGCGTCAGCACGCCGTCCTCGAGCGTCGCCGGGGCCTCGCGCAGGCGCACGCGGTCCTGGTCGTCACGCGTGTTCTTCGCGTAGGGGTCCTCGTCGAACAGGGCCACCGCCTCCGCGATGCTCGAGACTCCGAGGCCGCTGACGTCGACGGTGACCTCGATCGGCTCCGTCTGCGACCGGTTCACCAGGAAGACGGCCGCGCGGCCCTCGTCGACGGTGGCGACGGAGTCGATGAGCGGAGCGTCGCCGTGACGGGCGGTCGAGTAGGTCCCCGCGTCGATCCGGGGGCGCAGCACCGAGCCGGAGGCCAGGCGCGCGGTGGTCGAGAACGGGAAGAACGTGGTCTGGCGCCACGCGGCTCCGCCCGGCTCGGTCATGATCGGCGCGATCACGTTGACGAGCTGCGCGAGGGAGGCGGAGGTGACCCGGTCGGAGTTCTTCAGCAGCGTGATCATCAGGTTGCCGAGGACGACGGCGTCGGCGACGGAGTAGACGTCCTCGAGCAGGCGCGGGGCGTAGGCCCACTCGCGGGTGCTCTGGTCGCCCTCGGCGTCGGCCTTCTCCTTCGCCTGCCACTCCTCGAGGTACCAGACGTTCCACTCGTCGAAGGAGAGCTTGATGTCCTTCGTCTTCTTGAGCTTGAACTTCACGTGGTCCACGGTCGCCGCGACGGTGGCGATGAAGTACTCCATGTCGAGGGAGGAGGCGAGGAAGGAGCCGAGGTCTCCGTCGTACTCCTGGTAGTAGGCGTGGCACGAGACGTACTCGACGTCGTCGTACGCGTGCTCGAGGACCACGCGCTCCCACTCGCCGAAGGTCGGCATCGACGAGCTCGACGAGCCGCAGACGACCAGCTCGAGCGAGGGGTCGGCGATCTTGAGGGCCTTGGCGGTGCGGGAGGCGAGCTTGCCGTAGTCGTCAGCGCTCATGTGGCCGACCTGCCAGGGGCCGTCCATCTCGTTCCCGAGGCACCACATGCGGATGTCGTAGGGCTCGGTCCCGCCGTTGGCGATGCGCTGGTCGGCGAGAGCGGTGCCGGCCGGTCCGTTGGCGTACTCGAGGACGTCGAGCGCCTCGAGGACGCCGCGGGTGCCGAGGTTGACGGCGTACATGATCTCGCTGCCGGTCAGCTCCGCCCACTTCGCGAAATCGTCCAGCCCGACCTCGTTGGTCTCGAGCGAGTGCCAGGCCAGGTCGCGGCGGCGGGGGCGCTCGGAGCGCGGGCCGACGCCGTCCTCCCAGCGGTAGCCCGAGACGAAGTTGCCGCCGGGGTAGCGGATCGTCGTGGTGCCCAGCTCCTTGACCAGCTCGACCACGTCGAGGCGGAACCCGTCCTCGTTCGAGGCGGGGTGGCCGGGCTCGTAGATGCCGTCGTACACGCAGCGGCCGAGGTGCTCGACGAACGAGCCGAAGAGGCGCGGAGTGACGGGGGCGACGACCGCGGCGGGGTCGAGGCTGATGCGCGCGGTGGCGGCGGGGGCGTCGGTCATGAGGGCCTTTCGGGCTTCGGGCTCCCGCAGCGGGCTCGGCGGCGAGCGGTCTTTCTAACGTTGTACACGATGGTCCGCCCGGGATCGGTCGCTGTCAAGAGCGGCACCGGCCCCCTCCTGCCTCGCTGCTCGCCGCTGCCGACGGCGGCAGACCTCTTCGGGCGTCGCGTCTCCCCGCCGCCGCTCAGCGCACCTGTGCTCGACTGGGCGGGTGCCCTCCTCCGATGCCGTCACCGACGCCTGCTCCGAGCTCGCCGACCGCGCCGACGCCCTCGCGGCGTCGCATCCCCGCCCGCGGGCGTTCCTCGCGGCCGTCGCGAAGGACGTCGCCGGCATCCGCAGTGCCCCGCTCGGCGCCCTCGACCTGGCGCACGGCGGCCGCAACCGGGTCCGGGGGAAGGGCTTCCGCCGCCCCTACGACGACGGCACCCGCGGCCAGGCCCGCCACTTCGCCGGCGTCGCGGGCGCCACGCTGTACCTCGGCGGCCCGCTCGCGCACCTGTTCCTCCGCACCGTCGGCGGCGACGTCCGCGGCTCGGCCGACGACCGGCTGACGACGCGGGCCGTGGAGTGGAGCCGGCTCCTCCGCCGCGGCGAGCTGGCCGTCGCGGACGCGGGAGCGTGGATCCGCCGCGAGATCTGCGGCAGCGGGACCTGCGCCTAGGCCCCGGCCGACGCCCGTCCGACGGCCGGGTCCTCCGCGATCGGCCGGCCCGCGGTCGACTCCCGGGCGACCACGGTGAACGCCGCCTCGTGGAGCGTCCCGGGGCCGGTGCGGGTGCCCTCGATCCGGGCCTGCAGCACCTCGACCGCGGTGCGCGCGATCTCGTCGCGCCCCGAGTCCACGGTGGAGAGGCTGGGGGAGGAGTAGCCCGCCTCGTCGATGTCGTCGAAGCCGATCACCGCCACCTCCTCGGGCACGCGGACCCCCGCCTCCTGGAGCGCGCGGACCGCGCCGAGCGCGAGAGTGTCGTTGAGCGCGAACACGGCGTCGAAGTCGAGCCCGGAGGCGAGCACGCGGCGCATCGCCTCGGCGCCGCCGGAGCGCCGCCACGGGCCCGAGACGCCGATCATCCGCTCGTCGTAGGCGATGTCGGCCTCGGCGAGCGCGGCGCGGTAGCCCTCGAGGCGGAGCGACGCCGAGCTGACCGCGGCGTCGGGGTGCGTCCCGAGCACCACGATCCGGCGCCTTCCGGAGGCGAGCAGGTGCGCGGTGGCCGCGTGCGCCGCCGCGGTGTTCTGCATGGTGACGTGGTCGACCAGCCCGGTGAAGATCCGCTCGCCGAGCAGCACCAGGGGGAAGCCGACCGCGAGCGCGTCCTCGTCGGCGAGGCCCAGCGGGCTGAAGAGCAGCCCGTCGGTGAGCTGCCGGCGCTCGCTCGCCAGCACGCTCCGCTCGCGCTCGGGGTCGCCGCCGGTCTGCTCGATCAGCACCGTCAGGCCGCGCTCGTCGGCGGCGCGCATCACGCTGTCGGCGAGCTCGGCGAAGTAGGGGAGGCTCAGCTCCGGCAGGGCGAGGCCGATCACGCCGGTGCGGCCGCGGCGCAGGCTCCGCGCGGAGAGGTTGGGGCGGTAGCCCAGCTGCGCGATGGCCGCCTGCACCCGGGAGCGGGTGGCCGGGCGCACGTGCGGATAATCGTTGATCACGTTCGAGACGGTCTTGATCGAGACGTCGGCGGCGCGGGCGACGTCGTGCAGCGTGACGGCCACGGTCCTCCCTCCGCTCGGCCCTCACGCTACCCCGGGGCTCCGCTCCGGCCTGTCGCGGATCGACGCCGGGGCGGCGTGCGGGCGGGGCGCGCCGCCGGAGCAGGACGCGCCCCGCGGCCGATCAGGTGTACCAGCTGGGCTCGGGGACGGTGTCGAGCAGGGCGAAGACGCCGACCTCGCGGCGCTTGTAGGGCAGCGGATCGTGCAGGGAGTGGGTGCGGAGGTTCCGCCAGTAGAGGTCGAGTCCGACCGAGCTGGCGGAGGCGCGGGCGCCGGTCAGCTCGAAGACGCGGGTCGCCGTCGCGAGGCCGTCCTCCACGATCCGCGCCTTGGCCGCGGCGATCCGCACGGCGATCTCGCCGCGGCGCCGAGGCGTCAGCTCCTCGCGCGGAGCGTGCAGCGCGGCCGAGAGCGCGGCCCCCGTCGCGTCGATCAGCGCCTCGTCGGCCCAGAGCCGGGACTGCAGGTCGCCGTATCCCTCGAGCACGTACCACTCGTCGCCGGCGCGCTCCTTGTCGTCGCCGCCGTACGGCCAGGCCCGGGTGCGCTCGCGGGTGTACTGCGCCGCGCGCTCGAGCGCTCCCTGCGCGATGCCGAGGTAGAACTCGGCGAAGACCTGCTGGATGACGGGCACGTTGAGGGTGTTGTAGACGAGCGGACGGTAGACCTTGTCGACGAAGCCGGCCGCGGCCGCCCACGGCACGCGGACGCCGCGGATCTCGACGGAGCCGGACTCGGTGAGCCGCTGGCCGAGGCTGTCCCAGTCGCGGCCGAAGACGATCCCCTCCTGATCGGTGGGGACGATCGCGAAGAGGTGGGTGTCCGTCCCCTCGAGCACCCCCTCGAGCACGGTCAGGTCGCTGACCACGCCGCCGGTCGAGAACGACTTGCGGCCGGTGAAGACCAGCTCGTCGCCCTCCTCCCGCACGGTGAGGTCGGAGTCGCGCGGGTTCACCGCGCCTCCGTAGAGGAGGTCCCCCTCGGTCGCGAGCTGCTCGACCGCGATGATCTGCTCAGGGGTCCCCACGAGGCGGGCCGCCCAGGCCCAGAGGTAGTGGTAGCCGAGCAGCTGGCCGATCGAGCCGTCGCCGCGCGCGACGGTGCGGACGACGCGGAGGGCGGTGGTCCACTCCTGGGCGCCGCCGCCGTGCTCGGCGGGCCCGAGCAGCGTGACGAGGCCGGCCGCCTTGAGCAGGGCGACCTCGGCGAAGGGGGCGGCGCCGGCGCGGTCGCGCTCGAGGGCGTCGGTCGCGAGCACGGCGGCGACCTCCTCGGCGCGGACGAGCCAGGCGTCGGGGGAGTCGGGCCGGGGGGCGGTCGACCAGTGCTCGGCGGCGGCGCCGATCGTCGTCGCGGCGTCGGCGCCGGTGGTCGTGGGTGCGGTGGTGGTCACGGTGTCCTCGTCTCGTCGGGGGCGGTGTGCAGCGACTGTGCCAGGGGCGAGGTGTCCGGAGCGAGGCGCGTGTCGCCCCGTGTCCGCGTGTGTCCGCGGATGACCGGCGGGCGCCTCTGCACGATTTTGACAATCGTTATCAATAGCCGTTAGCGTGGGGGCACCCGCCCGGCCCCTGACCCAGATCGGCTCACCGTGAAGACCCGCCTCCTCGCCCTCACCGCCCTCCTCGGCGGCACCGCGCTCGCCCTGAGTGGCTGCTCCGGAGCGGGCAGCGCCTCCGACAGATCCTCCGCCGCCGCCGCGGGCGGACCCGTGAAGGTCGTCGCGTCGACGAACGTCTACGGCGACCTCGTCTCGAGCATCGGCGGCGACCTGGTCGAGGTGACCAGCATCATCGACAGCCCGGACAAGGACCCGCACGAGTACGAGGCCACCGCCCGCGATCAGCTCGCGGTGTCCGGCGCGACCCTCGTGATCGAGAACGGCGGCGGCTACGACCACTTCCTCGACACCATGATCAGCGCGGCCGGCACCGAGGCCCCCGTCATCACGGCCACCGTGATCGCCGGCCTGGAGGACGTCCACGACCACGCGGAGGAGGAGGAGTCGGAGGGCGGGCACGAGCACGCGGAGTTCAACGAGCACGTCTGGTACGACCTCTCGGTGATGAAGGAGGTCGCGGGGCGGATCGGCGACGAGCTCGCCGCGCTCGACCCCGACAACGCCTCCGCCTACTCCGCCAATCTCGCCACCCTCGACGAGGGGCTCGACGCTCTGATCGCCCGCGAGGGCGAGCTGAAGGGCACGCTCTCCGGCCGCTCCATCGCGATCACCGAGCCCGTCCCGCTGTACATGACCGATGCGCTCGGCCTGACCGACGCGACTCCCGAGGCCTTCAGCGAGGCGGTCGAGGAGGGCACCGACGTCCCCGCGACCACGCTCCAGGAGACGCTGGCGCTGTTCTCCGGCGAGGCCGTCGACGCGCTGATCTACAACGAGCAGACCGAGGGCGCGCAGACGGACGCGGTGCTCGACGCCGCGAAGGCCGCCGGGATCCCGGCCGTCCCCGTCACCGAGACGCTGCCCGAGGGCGACGACTACACCGGCTGGATGACCGCCAACCTCGACGCGATCGAGGGAGCCCTCTCCCAGTGAGCCACGACTCCCCGACCAGGCCCGTCTCCCCGGAGGCGGGCCCTTCGGCGTCCGTGCTGCGGCTGCGCGGCGCCGGCCTCCGCTTCGGCGACCGCGAGCTGTGGAGCGGCGTCGACCTCGACGTGCGCGCCGGCGAGTTCGTCGCGGTGCTCGGCGCGAACGGCTCCGGCAAGACGAGCCTCCTGCGCGCGGTGCTCGGCCAGCAGCAGCTGAGCGCGGGGGAGCTGCAGGTGCTCGGCGAGCCCGTGCACCGCGGCAACCGGCGCATCGGCTACATCCCGCAGCAGAAGCTCGCCGACGAGGGCACGCCGCTGCGCGCGCGCGATCTGCTCGGGCTCGGGATCGACGGCCACCGGTTCGGCCTGCCCCTGCCCTCCCGCTCCCGGCGCGCGGCCGTCGACGCGCTGCTCGAGGCCGTCGGCGCCACCGCCTTCGCCGACGCCCCCATCGGCAGCCTGTCCGGCGGCGAGCAGCAGCGCGTCCGCGTCGGCCAGGCGCTCGCGGGCGACCCGGCGCTCCTGCTCTGCGACGAGCCGCTGATCGCGCTCGACCTCGCCCACCAGCGGGCGGTCAGCGAGCTGATCGACCGGCACCGCCGCGAGCGGAACCTCGGCGTCCTCTTCGTCACGCACGACGTGAATCCGGTGCTCGGCATGGTGGACCGCGTGCTCTACCTCGCCGGCGGCCGGTTCCGGATCGGCACCCCCGACGAGGTCCTGCGCTCGGAGGTGCTCAGCGAGCTCTACGACGCACCCGTCGACGTGATCCGCGCCCGGGGCCGGGTCATCGTGGTCGGCGCCCCCGACCACTCGCACGTGCACGAGCACGAGGAGGGGCAGTCGTGACGGACGTCTGGTCGCAGATCTTCGACTTCTCGGACTACAGAGCGCTGCTGTCGCTGCTGATGAACTCGGTGATCGCCGGCGCGGTCCTCGGAGTGGTCGGCGGGCTCATCGGCGTCTTCGTGATGTCGCGCGACATGGCCTTCGCGGTCCACGGCATCAGCGAGCTCTCGTTCGCGGGGGCGTCCGCGGGGCTGCTGCTGGGCGTCGGCGTCGTCGAGGGATCGATCGTCGGCTCGCTGATCGCGGCCGTCCTGATCGGCGTGCTCGGCTCGCGCGCCCGCGACCGCAACTCGATCATCGCGGTGCTGATGCCCTTCGGACTCGGCATCGGCATCCTCTGCCTGGCCCTCTACCCGGGCCGCAGCGCGAACAAGTTCGGCCTGCTCACCGGGCAGATCGTCGCGGTCGACGACCCGCAGCTCGGGTGGCTGATCGGCATCTCGGTGGTCGTCCTCGTCGGTCTCGCGCTGATCTGGCGCCCCCTCACCTTCGCGAGCGTCGACGCCGACGTGGCGGCCGCGCGCGGCATCCCCACCCGGGCGCTCTCGATCGCGTTCATGCTCCTGCTCGGCCTCGCGGTCGCCGTCTCGGTGCAGATCGTCGGCTCGCTGCTCGTGCTCGCGATCCTGGTGACGCCGGCGGCCGCGGCGCTGCGACTGTCCGCCTCGCCGGTGGTCGTGCCGCTGCTGAGCGTGCTCTTCGCCGTCGGCGCGCTGGTGGGCGGCATCCTGCTCGCGCTGGGCGGATCGATCCCGATCAGCCCCTACGTGACGACGATCTCGTTCGCGATCTACGCGGTCTGCCGGATCATCGGCCGCAAGGGCGTCCGGCGCTCCCGGCTCGCCGTCGGCGGGGGGCGGTAGCGTGGCCCGGGTCGTGCGGAGTGGAGGTGGTCCAGTGGTCAAGCGCAACACGTGGCAGCGCGAGGCGGTGCGCGAGGCCCTCGGGCGTCGCGAGGACTTCGTCAGCGCCCAGGGCCTGCACAGTGCGCTGCACGCCTCCGGCTCGCCGATCGGGCTCGCGACGGTCTACCGCGCGCTCTCGGACCTGGCCGTGGAGGGCGAGGCCGACTCGCTGCAGTCGCCCGAGGGCGAGAGCCTCTACCGCGCCTGCACGCCGGGGACGCACCACCACCACCTGATCTGCCGCCGCTGCGGGCTGACGGTCGAGATCGCGGCCGACGAGGTCGAGGAGTGGGCGCGCTCGGTCGCGTCGCAGAACGGCTTCACGGACGCGCACCACGTCGTGGACGTCTTCGGGCTCTGCGCCGCCTGCACCGCGGAGCTCGCCGAGGCCTGAGGGTGGTCCGGCCGGAAGCCCGTCCGCGGGCGACCCTGGCCCGGCGTTCGGCTCAGGCCGGGAGGAACACGCCGATCGACCGGTCCTTCACCACGGAGCCGGCGGGCAGCACCCGCCCGCTCATCGCGAGGTAGACGCCCGGCGGCAGCAGCTGCACGGCGGCCACCGCGGTGCCGAGGTTGAACGCGGCGTCGCTGTCGAGCATCCGTGCGGGCTGCATCGCGCCGGTGAGGACGACCACCCGATCGCGGACGACGCCGAGGGCCTCGGCCGTCGCGGTCATCGTGTCGGTGCCGTGGGTGAGGACGATCCGGTCCTCCTCGGCGGCGAGCACCCGCTCGCGGATGAGGGCCCGATCGGCGTCGTCGAGCTCGAGGCTGTCCTTGGCGAGGACCTCCTCGACGCGGAACTCGAGCGTGGTGAGCACCGGGGCGAGCAGGCGCGGCACCATCGGGGCGCCGATCTCGAGCTCGCCCGCGAGCGAGTACTCCTTGTCGACGGTGCCACCGGTGGTGAGGACGAGGATGCGGTCAGTCACGCGATCAGACTAGGCGCCGCCTCCGACACCGGCACGTTCGTGCGCACTGGCCGCGCCACGGCGGCGGCGGCGGCCCGCATCGGGAACGATGGAGCGCATGACATCCTCCTCCCCGTCCCTCCTCCGCACCGGCGCCAAGGTGCTCCTCGGCTCCGCCCTCCTCTTCGCGGGGGTGAGCCACCTCACCCGCAAGCGGGAGGAGTTCCAGGCGCAGGTGCCCGAGTGGGTGCCGCTGGACAAGGACGCGGTCGTGCTCGCCTCGGGCGTGGTCGAGATCGGCCTGGGCGCCTCGCTGGTGCTCGCGCGCCGACGGGCGCCGCTGGTCGGAGCCGCGGCCGCCGCCTTCTTCACCGCGATCTTCCCGGGCAACGTCTCGCAGTGGGTGACGCGGACGAGCGCCTTCGGCCTCGACACCGACCGCAAGCGCGCCGTGCGCCTCGCGTTCCAGCCGCTGCTGGTGGCGTGGGCGCTCTGGTCGACCCGTCGTCCGCGGGGCTGATCCCACTCGGCTGATCCCGCTCGCCGGGCGGCACGACGCCGGCCGTGAGCGCGTGCCGCCCGCCTCGGAGGATCCTCCTCAGCCGCCGCCCTGCTGCGCCTCGGCCAGCAGCGGCGCGAGCAGCTCCTCGATCCGGCGCCGCGCCCCCTCGGCGTCGCCCGCGGCGATCGCCTCGACCAGCTCGGCGTGCTGGCGGGCGTGCACGTCCTCCTCGCCGACGACGTCCTCCTCCAGCACCGACTCGAACATGCCGGTGAGGCCGTCGTAGAGCTCGACGAACAGGTCGTTGTGGGTCGCGACGACGACGGCCCGGTGCAGCGCGGTGTCCGCGGCGATCCGCTCGGCGAGCTCCGGCGCCTCCCACGAGCGGGCCCGGCGGGCCAGCAGGGCACGGAGGGCGGCGACGTCCTCCCCGGTGCGGCGCTCGGCCGCCAGCGCGGCCGTCGCCCCGTCGATCGCGAACCGCAGCTCGAGGCCCTCCCGGCGGGCGGCGCTCGGGATGCGGCGGCGCAGCGACTCGGCGAGCTGCGAGCGCGCGGTGACGAACGTGCCGCGCCCCTGCTCCCGCCGCACGAGGCCCGCCTGCACGAGGGCCTGGACGGCCTCGCGGACGGAGTTGCGTCCGGCGCCGGTCCAGCGGGCGAGCTCGGCCTCCACCGGGATCCGCTCGCCGACGGCCCAGCGGCCGGAGCGGATCTCCTCGTGGAACAGCGCCGTGACGTGGTCGATCACGCTCTCGCGCTGGAACGGCGCCGCGGGGCTAGACTCGCCAGGATTCATCCCATCATCCTATCTCTCGGGGACTCCATGACCGCAGCACCGACGCTCCGCGCCACCGCCCTCCTGGCCCTCGCCGCCATCGCGATCACCGCGCTGAACCTCCGCACCGCCGTCACCGGCTTCAGCCCGCTGCTCGACACGATCGGCGCCGATCTCGGCTTCGGGCCCTCGCTCTACGGGGCGCTGGGGACGATCGTCACCGCCTCCTTCGCCGTCTTCGGCTTCGTCGCCGCGGCCGTCTCGCGCCGGATCGGCCTGGAGCGCACGCTCGCGATCGCGACGCTGGTGACCACACTGGGCATCGCCCTCCGCGCGCTCAGCCCGAGCCCGGTCGCTCTGGTGCTCTCGACCGTCGTCGCCTTCGCGGGCGTGGGCACCACGAACGTGCTCATCGTGCCGATCGTGAAGCGGTACTTCGCCGAGCGGATCAAGACGGTCAGCTCGCTCTACCTGGCGCTGCTGCAGGTGGGCCAGTTCGTCGCTCCGCTGGTCGCGGTGCCGCTGGCCTCGACGGCGGGGTGGCGCTGGGCGATCGGGATCTGGGCCGTGATGACGGCCGCGGCCTGCCTGCTCTGGGCGGCGCTCGCGGCCCGCGGAGGAGGCGGGGCGGCTCCGGCCGCCGCCGGCGGCCGCGTGGACGGGGCCTGGCGCACGCCGCTGCTCTGGGCGATGGTGCTGATGCTCGGGATGACCGGTCTGCACACCTACGGGATCATCACCTGGCTGCCGACGATCCTCGTCGACGCGGGCGCGGATCCGGCGCAGGGCGGGGCGCTGCTGGCGCTGTTCTCGGTGTTCGGCCTCGCCGCCGCGTTCGTGGTGCCGCCGCTGACGCTGGGCATGCGCAACCCGGTCGTGGTCGTGGTGGTGTGCTGCGCGCTGCTCGCGGTCGGCTACGCCGGCCTCGTCGTCGCTCCGCTGGAGGGAGCCGTGGCGTGGGTGGTCTGCCTCGGGCTCGGCGTCAGCACGTTCCCGATGACGCTGACGCTCGTGAACGCGCGGACCCGGACGACCACCGGCTCCTCGACCCTCTCCGGCGCCACGCAGGGGCTCGGCTACGGGCTCGCCTGCCTCGGCCCGCTGCTGATCGGCGTGCTCTACGAGGCGCAGGGGGACTGGAGCGGCGCGTACGCGCTGCTGTTCGCCGGAGTGGCGGTGCTGCTGGTCAGCGGGATCGTCGCGTGCCGTCCGCGGTTCCTCGAGGACGAGGCGGCGCTCCGCCGGGCCTGAGCGGCGGCGCTCAGCGCGACGCGGCCGGAGCGAGCGCGGAGACGATCCGCTCCAGCCCGAAGCGCCAGGCGCTCTCCACGTCGCCGCCGAGGGTGAAGGCGCCTGGTGGAGAGCGCCTGAGGCGCGGAGCCGCTCAGGAGGCGGGGACGAGCTTCCAGCGGTCGGCGAGGATCTCGAGGCCCTTGTCGAAGGTCGCCGACCACGCCGTGACGTCGTGGGCGCTGTCCGGCACCTCGAGGTAGGTGGCGCTCATGCCGGCGGCGACGGCCGCGGCGTAGACGGTCTTCGCCCCGGGGAGGAACGAGGTGTCCTCGGCGCCGACTCCGAAGATCGCGACGGTGCCCGTGTAGGGGGCGTTCTCCGCGAGGACGTTCACCGGCTTCGCGGCCTCGTAGGCGGCCTGGTCGCCGCCGAACCCCTGCGCGACCGTCGCCGCCTCGCTGCCGAGGGTCGGCGCGAGCTCGCCCGAGGCGTCGACGATGTTGCCGAAGAGCGACGGGTGGCCGGCGCCGAGCTGGATCGAGCAGGTCCCGCCCTGCGAGAGGCCGCCGATCGCCCAGTGCTGCGCGTCCCCGAGCACGGGCAGGTTGGCGCGGATCCAGTTCGGGACGTCGACGGTGAGGTAGGTGGCGGACTTCCCGAGCGGCGAGTCGACGCACATCGGGTTCCTGTCGGGATCGCCCAGCTGGTCGGGCGACACGACGATCGGGGCGAGGCCGGCGTGCGCGGCGGCGTAGGCGTCGAGGGTCTGCTGGAACTTCTCGGTCGAGAGCGGATCGGAGGGCGACCCCGGTTGTCCCGAGAGCATGATCATCACCGGCAGCAGCGGCGGGGTCGCGGTGAGGGCCGCGGGCGGGAGGTAGACCACGGCGTCGCGGGCCGGGAAGCCCGACGCGGTGGCGGGGATGGCGACCGTCGAGACCGAGCCGACGGCGGGCATCCCGGCCGGGGCCGTCCAGGTCGCGAGGTCCGAGTGCGGTCCGTCCGCGGCGGCGACCGGCACGGAGGAGTCGGAGTACGCGCTGATCCCGAGCGCGCTGCGCACCGTGGGGTACTGGCCGAAGTCGATGTTGACGGTCATCGCGGCCGCCGCGACGATGAGCACTCCGGCCGCGAGCGACGCGAGCACCCCGCGCGCGCGCCGGCGGGCGATCGCGTGTCCGAGGACGACCAGGGCGACGCCCAGCCCGCCGATCCCCAGGCCGATCGCGACCCGGGTGACCGGCGTGAAGTCGACGCCGAACGGGCCGTCGGGCCCGTCGACGAGGGCGGCCAGGGCGGCGCCGCCGATCAGGCCCAGGAGGAGGACAGCGACGGCGATCCCGCCGCGTCGGGAGCGCCCGCGGCGGGGAGCGCGGACGTGGGCGGCGAGCAGGAGGAGGAGCGCTCCGATCGCGAGCACGTAGACGGCGACGACGAGGGGGCCGGAGACGAGGCTCAGGTCGAGGAGAGAGGTCATGCGTCGATCCGGTCGGAGGGTGCTCGGGCGGGCGTCAGTCTGGCGGCGGTCTCTGGAGGAGAGCCGGGAGCTGTCGGGAGCGATTCTCCTCCCCGGGCGCGGATCCACCGAGCTCTCCACCGATCGGGCGCAACCCCGCGCGCCGCGCCGCCGCTCCCGCCTAGCGTGGGACTCCCGACGCACACCGCGCCCTCACGAAGGAGCCCGCACCATGACGCAGCACCCCCGCCTCGAGACCTCCTCCCGCGAGGCCCGCGCATGAGCCGCGGAGTCGCCGTCGTCACGGGCGGCACGGCCGGGCTCGGACGCGCCACGGTCCGCGAGCTCGCCTCCCGCGGCTGGGACGTCGCCGTGCTGGCGCGCGGCGAGGACGGACTGGCGGCCACGGTGGCCGAGATCGAGCAGAAGGGCCGGCGCGGGCTGGGCATCCCGACCGACGTGGCCGACCGCGAGGCCGTCGAGTCGGCGGCCGACCGGGTCGAGGCCGAGCTCGGCCCGATCGAGCTGTGGGTCAACGACGCGATGGTCGGCGTCTTCGGCGAGTTCCTGTCGACCGAGCCCGCCGACTTCGAGCGCGCCGTGGGCGTCAACTTCTTCGGCTTCGTCAACGGCACCCGCGCAGCCCTCTCCCGGATGACCCCGCGCGACCGCGGGCACGTCATCCAGGTCGGCTCCGCCCTCGCGCACCGGGGCATCCCGCTGCAGGCCGCGTACTGCGCCTCCAAGTTCGGCGCCCGAGGCTTCACCGAGGCCGTCACCGCGGAGCTGCTGCACGCGAAGAGCCGCGTGCGCCTGTCCGAGGTCGACATGCCGGCGCTCAACACCATCCAGTTCAACTGGGTGAAGTCGCAGCTGCCGCACCACCCGCAGCCCGTGCCGCCGATCTACGAGCCCGAGGTGGGCGCGATCGCGATCGCCGACGTGGCCGACAAGCCGCGCCGCCGCACCTGGGTCGGCGAGCCGACCGCGGGCACCATCCTCGGCGACCGCTTCGCCGGGCGCTTCATGGACTGGTACCTCGCCCGCAGCGCCTTCGACGGTCAGCAGGCCCCCGACAAGACGGAGCCGATGCTGCCGAACAACGTCTACGAGCCGGTCCCCGGCGATCACGGCGCCCGCGGCCTCTTCAGCGACCGCGCGCACACCATGACGCCCCAGATCTGGATGATCCGCCACCGCGCCCTGAGCTACGCGGGGGCCGCCGCGGCCCTCGCCGCCGGCGCCGCGGGCGTCGTCTCGGCCCTGCGGAGGAAGTGACCGTGGTCGACGCCGTCGTCATCGGGGCGGGCCCCAACGGCCTCGCCGCCGCGGTCACGCTCGCGCGGGCCGGGCTCTCCGTCACCGTGCTCGAGCGCAACGAGACGATCGGCGGCGGCGCGCGCACGGCGGAGCTGACGCTGCCCGGCTTCCACCACGACGTCTGCTCGGCGGTGCACCCGATGGCACTCGCGTCCGGCTTCTTCCGCGCCTTCGGGCTCGACCGGCGCATCGAGCTGGTCGTCCCCGAGATCTCGTACGCGCATCCTCTCGACGGCGGCCGCGCGGGCATCGCCTACCGCGACCTCGACCGCACGGTCGAGGCGCTGGGGCGCGACGGAGCGGCGTGGCGCGCCCTGATGGGACCTCTCTCCGAGCGGGCCGACCGCGTCGCGGGCTTCACCAACGACGCGCTGCTGCGGATCCCGACGGACCCGAGCGTGCTGATCCGCTTCGGACTGCGGGTGCTCGAGCAGGGCACCCCGGTGTGGAATCTGCGCTTCCGCGAGGACGTCGCCCCGGCGATGTTCTCCGGGGTCGCCGCGCACTCGATCCGCCCGATGCCGAGCCCGTCGACGGCCGCGGCCGCCCTTGCGCTCGGCGCCTACGCCCACGCGCGCGGCTGGCCGGTGCCGATCGGAGGCAGCCAGTCGATCGTCGACGCGCTCGCCGACGACCTCCGGGCGCACGGCGGCACCATCGAGACCGGCGTCGAGGTGACCTCGCTCTCCGAGCTGCCCCCGGCCCGCGCCGTGCTCGTCGACGGCACGCCGACGGCGCTGCTCGCGATGGCGGGGGACCGGCTGCCCCCGGCCTACGCCGCGGCCCTCCAGCGCTTCCGCTACGGCAACGGCGTGGCCAAGGTCGACTTCGCCCTCGACGGGCCGGTGCCGTGGACGAACCCGGAGCTCGCCGGCGCGGGCACGCTGCACGTCGGAGGCAGCCGCGCCGAGATCGCGGCCGCCGAGCGTGACGTGAAGCGCGGCCGGCACAGCCGCAGCCCCTACGTGCTGGTGGCGCAGCCCTCGATCGCCGATCCGACCCGGGCGCCCGAGGGCAAGCACGTCCTCTGGGCGTACACGCACGTCCCCCGGTACTCGCCCGCCGACCAGCAGGAGGCGATCACCGCCCAGATCGAGCGCTTCGCCCCCGGGTTCCGCGACCGCGTGATCGGCGCCTCCTCGATGACCGCCCGCGACATGCAGGCCTACAACTCGAACTACCTGGGCGGGGACATCGCCGCCGGAGCCGCGAGCGTCGCGCAGCTGCTCTCGCGCCCGGTCCCCACGACCGACCCGTGGCGGACGCCCGCGAAGGGGCTCTACCTCTGCTCCTCGTCCACCCCGCCCGGGCCGGGCGTGCACGGCATGGCCGGCTGGCACGCCGCCCGCAGCGCGCTGCGGCACGAGTTCGGGGTGCGCGAGTCGCCCGACCTGTCGCCGGAGGCGCACCCGGCCTGAGCCGCCGCCGTTGCGCTGCGCCCGTCGCCGCCCCCGGCCTGCCAGGCTGAGGGACGGCGCCGCCACGCGCCCCACCACCACTCGAAGGAGCCCGCGATGTCCCGCACCACCCGCGTCGTCCACTGCCCGCCCGAGTCCGTCTTCGCGGTGCTCGCCTCCGGCTGGCTGTTCCCGAGCTGGGTCGTCGGCGCGTCGCGGATGCGGAAGGTCGACGCGGACTTCCCGCACGTGGGCTCGCAGCTGCACCACTCCTTCGGCCTCTGGCCGCTCGTGATCGACGACCGCACCACGGTTCTCGAGTGGGACCCGCCGCGCCGGATGGTCATCCAGGCCGCCGGCTGGCCGCTCGGCGAGGCCCGGGTGCGCGTCGAGGTCGAGCCGCACGCGCGCGGCGCGAAGGTGCGGATGCACGAGGCGCCCGTGAAGGGCCCGGGCACGCTCGTCCCGAAGCCGCTGATGCACTCGTTCCTCTGGATCCGCAACCGCGAGGCCGTGCGCCGGCTCGCCCACATGGCCGAGGCGGGAGCCGCGGGACGCACGCTCGCGCCCGCCTCGCTCCCCTCGCCCGCCGACCGTGCCGGGATCGACCGGCCGAAGCACGTCTGGGCACGCCTGACCGGAGCGATCGGGTCGATCGCGGTCGGGACGCTCGTGGTCCGCGGCGTCCTCGCGGCCGTGCGGCGCGCCCGGAGCTGACGGGCCCGGACCCGACGGCGCCCGGAGTCGGCGGCGCCCCGGAGACGACGGCGCCCGGGTCGGACGCCGCTCGGCTCGGACGCCGCCCGAGTCAGACGATCCGCTCGACCAGCCGCACGTGCTGCACCGCGACGCGCTTCGGCTCGCCCGCGAAGGCGGCGTCGCGCTCGGGCGAGGCCAGGTACGCCCGCTCGACCTCGGCGAACGCGTCGGCGTCGCCGGCCGTGCTGACCGCCCAGACGAACTCGTTCACCTCGCGGTCGGCGTAGGCGAACTCGATCCGGAAGCCGTGGGCCTCGCGCGCCGGCACGATCCGCTCGGGGAACCAGGCGAGGAAGTCGTCCATCACCCCGTCCATCAGCTCGTAGCGTCGGAGTTGGATCGTCCTGGTCTCGGCTGCAGCGCTCATGCTGCGACGGTACCCGCCCGGCGGCCGCGCCGTCGCCGCGCTACGCTCGCCGCCGACAGCCCCACGCCGAGGAGGACAGCACGGACCCCCGCCACCGCTCCCTCGCGCTGCTCGTCGCCGGCTGCTTCTTCATGGAGAACCTCGACGCCACGATCGTGACGACCGCCGCGCCCGCGATCGCCGCCGACCTGGGCGTCGACTCCGCCGCGGTCTCGATCACCGTCACCGCGTTCCTCCTCACCGTCGCCGTCCTCATCCCGACCTCGGGCTGGCTCAGCGAGCGCTTCGGCGTGCGCCGCGTCTTCACCACCGCGATCGCCGTCTTCACCCTCGCCTCCCTGCTCTGCGCGCTCAGCCCCACGCTGCCGCTTCTGGTCGGCGCCCGGGTCCTGCAGGGCGTCGGCGGCGCGCTGATGGTGCCGGTCGGCCGGCTCGCGGTGCTGCGGGCGACTCCGCGGGAGGGGATCATCCACGCCATCGCGATCCTGGTCTGGCCGGGACTGGTCGCCCCCGTGATCGCGCCGTTCCTCGGCGGGCTGCTCACCACCGTCGCCTCCTGGCACTGGATCTTCCTGATCAACCTGCCCCTCGGGGTCGTCGCGTTCGCGATCGCGCGCCGGATCGTCCCCGCCACCTCCGAGAGCGCGCCGCCCCCGCTCGACGTCGCGGGGCTGGTGCTCGTCGCGGTCGGGCTCGGCGCGCTGGTCGGAGCGGCGGGGCTCCTCACCGGCTCCGAGCTCGACGGGCGGGCGGTGGCGCCGCTGCTCGTCGGCGCGGTCGTGACGGCGCTCGCCGTGCGGCACCTGCGCCGCGCCGAGCATCCGCTCGTGCGGCTCGACGCCTTCCGCTTCCGCACCTTCCGGGTCGCCAACGCGAGCGGATCGCTCTACCGGGCGACCGTGAACGCGGTGCCGTTCCTGCTCCCGCTGCTGTTCCAGGACGCGTTCGGCTGGAGCCCGGTGCAGGCCGGCTCCGTGGTGCTGGCGCTCTTCGCCGGCAACCTGGCGATCAAGCCGGCCACGACTCCGCTGCTGCGGCGCCTCGGCTTCCGCGGGGTGCTGGTCGCGGCGAGCGCGGTCGGGGCGGCGTGCATGGCGGCGATGGCGTTCCTCGAGCCGGCGACTCCGGTGGCGCTCGTGGTGGCGCTGCTGGTGCTGAGCGGAGTGGCCCGCTCGGCGGGCTTCACGGCGTACAACACCGTCACGTTCGCCGAGGTCCCGCAGGAGGCGATGTCGGGCGCGAACACCCTCAACGCCACCACGCAGCAGATCGCGGCCGGACTCGGAGTCGCGGTGGGCGCGGTGGCGCTCGCCGTCGGCACCGCGATCGGGCCCGGCCTCGTCCCGTACCGCGTCGCCTTCCTCGCCCTCGCGGTGCTGACCCTCGTGCCGCTCGCCGCCGCCGCCCGGCTCCCGCGCGACTTCGGGAGCGCCCTCACCGCCTGACCCGCGCGGGCGTCAGGCGAGGCCGAGCGCGATGCCGTCGAGGATGTCGTGCGCGGTCGAGTGGACCCGGTCGACGCCCGGCGACGCCTCGTGGACCGCGCGGAGGACCTCGCCCCAGACCAGCGCGCCGGCCGCCAGCACGTCCTCGCGCCCCGGGCGGACCCAGGGGAGGGCCGCCGTCCCCTCCGGAGACAGCGCGGCGAGCTCGTCGCAGGCGGCGAGGACGTCGGAGAGGGGGAGGGACGTCTCGAGCGCGGCGCGGTCGGTGGTGCGGAGGACGTGCGCGGTGATCGTGAGCACGGTCGCGGCGACGCCGACGACGCTCCGGGCCTGCGAGAGGTCGACGGAGGAGGCGGCCAGCGCGGCGCCCACGTCCGCCCGCATCGCCGCGCGCTCGCCCTCCGTCGGTGCGGCGGCCCGGCGGTGGCGCTCGGTCAGGCGGACGCTGCCGACGTCCATCGAGTGCGCCTGCTCCGGCTCCGCTCCGCCGAGCACGAGCTCGGTCGAGCCGCCGCCGAGGTCGACGACCAGCACGGGCCGGGCGGAGTCGACGGCCGAGACCGCGCCGCGGAAGGAGAGCCGCGCCTCCTCCTCGCCGGAGATCGTCTCCGGGGTGACGCCGAGGATCCGCTCGACGGCGGCGAGGAAGTCCTCGCGGTCGGCCGCGTCGCGGGTGGCCGAGGTGGCGACGAAGCGGAGGTGCTCGGCGCCGGCCTCCTGCGCGGCGGCCGCGTACTCGCGGGTGACGGCGAGGGCCCGCTCGAGCGCGGCCGGGTCGAAGCGGCCGGTGCGGTCGACCCCGCGGCCCAGCCGCACGAGCTCGGTGCGGCGCTTGACGTCCCGGAGGCGGCCGCCCTCCACGTCGGCGATCAGCAGGCGGAGGGAGTTGGTGCCGCAGTCGAGCGCCGCGACGCGCGTGGGGGAGGACATCCGCCCATTCTGCCCGCGCGGCCGGGGCCGGAGGCGGGCGATAGCCTGGGGGAGAGACGAAGGAGCCGCCCGTGCACGAACACCACGTCCGCGTCCACCGCAGCGACGAGGAGCTCCCGCGACACGGGCAGCTCGCCCACGCGCTCGCCGAGGTCGCCGCCGATCCGGTCGAGATCCACGACGAGGTCGCCGAGATGGTGGTCAACCGGGTCATCGACAACGCCGCCGTCGCCACCGCGTCGCTCCTGCGCCGCCCGGTCGTCGCCGCCCGCGCGCAGGCTCTCGCGCACCCCGCCTCCATCGGCGGCCAGGGCTCGGTCGTCCTCGGCGTCGACCCGGCCCGCCGGGTCTCGCCCGAGTGGGCGGCCTGGGCCAACGGAGTCGCCGTGCGCGAGCTCGACTACCACGACACGTTCCTGGCGGCCGAGTACTCGCACCCGGGCGACAACATCCCTCCGCTGATCGCCGTCGCCCAGCACGCGGGCATCGGCGGGGCGCAGCTCGTCCGCGGCATCGTCACCGGCTACGAGGTCCAGGTCGACCTGGTGCGCGCGATCAGCCTGCACCGGCACAAGATCGACCACGTCGCGCACCTCGGCCCCTCGGCCGCCGCCGGGATCGGCACGCTGCTCGGCCTCGACGTCGCGACGATCGAGCAGGCCGTCGCGCAGGCCCTGCACACGACGACCGCCACGCGGCAGTCGCGCAAGGGCGAGATCTCGAGCTGGAAGGCGTACGCGCCGGCCTTCGCGGGCAAGATGGCGATCGAGGCGGTCGACCGGGCGATGCGCGGTGAGACCAGCCCGTCGCCGATCTACGAGGGCGAGGACGGCGTCATCGCCTGGATGCTCGACGGCGCCGACGCGAGCTACGACGTCCCGCTTCCCGACCGCGGCGAGGCCAAGCGCGCGATCCTCGACACGTACACGAAGGAGCACTCGGCCGAGTACCAGGCGCAGGCGCTGATCGACCTCGCCCGCCGCCTGCACCGGACGCACCCCGAGGCCGCCGACCCCGAGCGCGTCGAGCGGATCGTCCTGCACACCTCGCACCACACGCACTTCGTGATCGGCTCGGGCGCGAACGACCCGCAGAAGTACGACCCGGCCGCGTCCCGCGAGACGCTGGACCACTCCGTGCCGTACATCTTCACGGTGGCGCTGCAGGACGGCGCCTGGCACCACGTGCACAGCTACGCCCCCGAGCGGGCCGCCCGCGCCGACACCATCGCGCTCTGGCACCGGGTCACGACGCAGGAGGACGAGGAGTGGACGCGCCGCTACCACTCCACCGATCCGGGCGAGAAGGCGTTCGGCGCCCGCGTCGAGATCCTGATGACGGACGGCACGACGATCGTCGACGAGATCGCGGTGGCGGACGCGCACCCGCTGGGAGCGCACCCGTTCAGCCGAGAGCAGTACGTGTCGAAGTTCCGCACGCTCGCCGCCGACGTGCTCGAGGAGTCCGAGATCGAGCGCTTCCTCGACCTCGCGCAGCGCCTGCCCGAGCTGACCCCGGAGGAGGTCGGCCGCCTCAGCGTGATCGCCGCCCCCGGCGTCCTCGCCTCGATCGAGCCCCCGCGCGGCCTGTTCTGATCCCTCCGCGGGAGCGTCGTCCGCACGCACGGTGACGCGCGCACGGACGGCCTCCCGTGGCGGGGAGCGCCGTCGTCAGGCGGTCTGCTCGGCGACCCAGTCCTGGATCTCGGCGATGAAGCGCCGGCGCGAGAAGACCCGGGTGCGAGCCCGGAAGGCGTCGACGTCGAGCGCGAGCGCACGGCGCAGCAGGTCGCTCCAGTCCGGATCGCCCTCGAGGTCGGCGATGACGCCCCCGCCGGCGAGGGACACGCTCTCGCGCACTCCGCCGATGTCGGTCCCGATGACCGGCGTCCCGCAGGCCATCGCCTCGACGGGCATGATCCCGAAGTCCTCGACGGCGGGGAAGACGTACACGAGCGCCTGCGCGTAGAGCGCGCGGATCAGCTGGTCGGAGGGCGAGATGACGAAGGTCACGTCGGCCCGGATCTCCTCGGCGTAGGCGCGGAGCCGCGCCTCCCAGGGGCCGTGCCCGGCGATGACGACCGGCAGCCCGGTGCGGGCTCCGGCGTCCATGACCTTCTCGAGGCGCTTGTAGGGGACGAACCGCGAGGCGCCCAGGATGAACGGCCGCGCGAGCGAGTCGAGGAGGCGCAGCTCGTCGTCGTCGAGCGGGGAGCGCCAGTCGGTGATCGTCGAGAGCAGCTCGGTGTTCACCGGCGGGTAGATGACCCTCGACGGCTGGTGCCACGCGTCGCGCACCCGCTGCCCGGTGAAGAGGCTGTTCACCGCGATGGAGGAGGCCTCGGCGGCGCGGAGGCGGTCGATCGGCTTGAGGAGCAGGCTCGCGGTGCGGGCGGCGAGGCTGCTGCCGCGGCCGTCGCGGTCGGGCTCCCAGATGTAGCGGGCCGGCGTGTGCGCGTAGACGAGCTTGCGGGTCGGCCCGCTGGTGCGGACGTGGTGGGCGAAGAGGTGCGAGCTGACCAGCACCCACTCGCGGGAGGCGCCGACCGGGAGCCGCCACGTGGGCAGCATCGCCGGCAGGGCGAGGACCTTGTGGCGGCGCAGCGGCGTGCGCGCCAGCCAGGACTCCGAGACGGGCCTGCCGACGACCTCGGCGCAGTCGCTCCAGAGGACGCGGACGTCGGCGTCGGCGAAGGCCTCGGTCATCGCCTCGAGCACGCGCTCGGCGCCTCCGCGGCGCTCGACCCACTCGTGCACGATCAGGCCGGGACCGACCGGGGGGACGGATCGGGAACGGGTGGTCGCGTCGATGACGGCAGTGATGATGGGCCCCTTCCCCCAGGCGTGCGGTGAGGATCGGGCGGCCATCCGGAGACGGGAGCGGCTCCGAATGCTTATCCGTCGTCGGTGACCGATCAGCAGTGCAGTAGAAGCTAACCGGCTCGTGGAGAAGGAATCGAAAGGCGAGTACGAGTCGTCGCAGAACGACGGGGAAAGGAGAGTCCGATAATCCGGATAAGCCGCGAGCGGAATGGCGAGGATCGTCTGGAGTGCGTCGCGGAGGCGCTATTCCCTCGGAGATCACAACGATGGAGGAGAGTCGCGGAGAAGAAGAAGTCACTCTTTCAGTGACGCCGTGCCGGAAGGATCAGGAGACGCCGATGCGCTGCAGGGTCTGCCACCGCCACTGGTCGCGGACGCCCTCGCGGACGGTGCGCACCGCCCGCCAGCCCAGCTCCCGCTCGGCGCGTGCCGGGTCGGCCCAGCTCGCGGCGAGGTCGCCCGGCCGGCGCCCCACGGCCCGCCACCGGACCGTCTCCCCGCTCGCCCGCTCGACCTCGTCGATCAGCTCGAGGACGCTCGTCGGCGAGCCCGTGCCGAGGTTGTAGACCCGGTGCCCGGGCCGCGCGCGCTCGAGCGCCGCGACGTGCCCGGCCGCGAGATCGCAGACGTGGATGTAGTCGCGCAGCCCCGTGCCGTCGGGGGTCGGGTAGTCGTCGCCGAGGACGTCGACGCACCGGGAGGGGTCGCCCGCGGCCCGCGTCAGCACGGGCAGGAGGCTCCCCGGCGCCGTGGCCGGATCCTCGCCGATCCGCCCCGACGGGTGCGCGCCGATGGGATTGAAGTAGCGGAGGCTGACCCCGCGCAGGAGGGGATCGGCGCGCGCGGCGTCGCCGAGGATCTCCTCGATCACGCGCTTGGTCGCGCCGTAGGGGCTCGCCGCGCTGAGCCCGGCGGGGGAGTCCTCCCCGACCGGCATCGCGCCGCCCGGGCTGTAGACGGCCGCCGAGCTCGAGAACACGACGGTGCGGATCCCCGCCTCCGCTGCGACCGAGAACGCCGCGGTGGCGAGCCCGACGTTGACCGTCCAGTACTCGAGGGGCCGCCGCACCGAGTCGCCGACCGACTTGAGCCCGGCGAGCAGGACCAGGGCGTCGACCGGGCCGTGGGCGGCGAGGAAGCGGGTCAGTGCGGCCGTGTCGCGCGCGTCGGCGATCAGGCGGGGGACCACCGAGCCGGTCAGCTCCTCCACCGCGTCGAGGGTCCGCTCGCTCGCGTGCGAGAGGTCGTCCACGACCAGCACCTCATGGCCGCTCTCGAGGAGCGCGACGGCGGTGTGGCTCCCGATGTAGCCCGCTCCGCCCACCAGAAGGACTCGCATGCGGGGGAGCCTAGATCGGCTCCCGCACGGCGTCGGCGCCGCTGCCGGGCCCGCGGATCCGTCGATCCGCGCCGCCGTCACCCGTGCGCGGGACGCTCTCTGCCGCGGTCGTAGCCCGCGATCGCTGCGGACTCGACGGCGAGCGCGACCAGCTTCTCGCCGACCGGGCGGGGCACCACTCCGAGCGCGGCGTCCGCGAATCCCGCGACCAGTGCCGTCCGCCGCTCGCTCCCGCCGCGGGCCAGGAGGCGCACGGCTGCGTCCCACGCGCCGGCTGCGGGCACCGCCTCCCGCACCTGCTCGGGGTGCAGCCGCTCGAAGGTGCGGCGGGCCGCCCCCGAGAGGAACGCGCGCCGGCTGCGGACCGCCGCCGAGACGGAGGCGCCGTGGTGCAGGGCCTCCGCGCCGGGCTCGATCCGCACCGGCACTCCCAGGCGGTGCAGCCGGTAGCCCCAGTCGACGTCCTCCCAGCCGTACTCGCGGTAGTCGGTGCTGTAGCCGCCGACCCGGTCGTACGTCGCCCGCGTCACCGAGACGTTGCCGCCCCAGTAGCGCCAGGAGGCGTCGGGGCCCGCCGCGTAGGCGCCGCGGCGGAAGCGCTCGCCGGCCGGCCGGCCGTAGGCGCGGGAGTAGGCGGTGCCCGGGTCGACGTCGGGGCAGAGGCCGACGACGCCGACGACCGCGTCCCGATGGGCCCCGACGTGCGCGGCGGCCCAGCCCGGGCCGGGCTCGAGGTCGTCGTCGCAGCGGATCAGCACGTCGCCCCGCGCGGCGTCGAAGCCGGCGGTGAGCGCGGCGGAGCGCCCCCGGTTCTCGGGGAGCACGACGCGGCGCACGGGCACGGGGGAGGCGTCGAGGGCGCGCTCGCTGGCGTCGACGACGCCGTCGAGGACCACGACCACGTCGAGATCGCGGTGGGTCTGAGCCGCGAGGGCGGCGAGGAGGCGGGGCAGGCGGGCCGCCCCCGCGTAGCTGGGGACGACGACGCTCGCGACGCTCATCGGGACTCCTCGCCGCGCGGGCTGCTCTCGACCAGGAGCAGCTCCTCCAGCCCGCTCAGCACGCGCGCCAGGTCGTCGGCGATGGCGCCGGGATCGGTGGAGTGGAGGCGGGCGAGCTGGTCGGCCAGGCCGGAGAAGTCCTGCGGCTCGTCGTCGAGCGCCCGCCAGGTCGCGGCCACGCTCTCGCGCAGCGCGTAGGGGCTGCCCATCGGGGAGACGTCCAGCGGGAGCACCAGGACGCGCCCGTTCAGATCGACGGAGGCCGTGTCCGGGCGGCGCCGCCAGAGAAGGAGCCGGGGGTCCTCTGCCATCTTCTCCGCGTCCTCTCCGCTGATCACCGCCAGTGCGAGTAGAAATCCGCCAGCGCCTCTTATCGCGACGCCTCTCTCGCTATGTTTGCCGCCGACGCGCCAAGGGGTGTACGTCGAGCGACAGCACCGGAGGGCCGCCAATGTCGGAGTCTAATCCGCTCGCATCCAGCGATATCAGCGATAAGAGCGAGAAGAAGAGCGCGAATTCCGCGGGCGTCTTCGCACGGCGGACGGTCGTGGCCGGAGCGGTCTGGTCGGTGCCCGCGGTGATGCTGGCGCAGTCCGCCTCCGCCGTCTCGATCAGCTGCTTCCCGGTGGGGACGGTCTTCCAGGCGGTCGCCCGCGGACGCCTCCTCAGCGGCTTCCTCGGCGGCGTGAACCTCGACAATGTCGCCGGTGTCTCGGGCGTGACGGCGACTGCGCCGGCGTCGGGACCGAATCCGCCCGACCCGGTCGTCGTGACGGGCGGCGTCAACGCCACGGTACTGAACGGCATCGCCGTGAACGCGACCGGGCTGACCGGCACGCTCTCCTCCCTCCTCACGCTGGCGGCTCCCGCCGGCGTCGGCACCCTCAACCAGTACGCGGAGGCGAGCACCACCGGCACCGTCCGCGGAGCCTCCGGTGCGATCACCAATGCCGGCCAGCTGGCGCTGACCCCGACCTCGGGGAGCTACCCCGACTTCGGCACCGTCAACCTGCAGGCGATCCTCGCCGCCGTCGGCAGGCCGGATCTGTCTGACCTCCTGACCAACGTTGCCGGGCTCACCCTGCAGATCGGCGCCGTCACCGGACGCGCTGCTCTTCAGTCGGCCTGCGTGCCCGGGTCGGACAACCTGCAGCGCGACTACCAGATCACCAGGCTGAACCTGGTGCTCACGTCGACGGCGCTGACAGCTCTCGTCACCGCGGTGAGGAACGCCCTTGCTCTGATCGAAGACATTCGTGTTGCCACGGTCGCTGTTGTCACGGTCGACGTCGCCGCCATCCTGGCGGGAAACCTGCCCGGCGGAGGTCAGCCGATCCAGGCGAGCCTCGGGACGACTCCGGCGACGCTGACGATCGATCTCGCCTCGCTTCTCGGTCCTGCTCCCGGGCAGCCCGGGAGCACGCAGTTCGGCTCCTACTCCGCCTTCCTCAACAACCTGCCACCGAACTCGACTCTCCTCGTGGACAGCGGTCTCGGCGTTCCGGCAGCTGCCCTGACCGCTTTCACGACGACTCTGGTCACTGTTCTCACGCAGAGGCTGCGCGAGAACATCAGGATCCTCGGGATCCCGCTGAACGGCCCTGGCGTGCCCGCCAACGTCTTGACCCTGGTCCTGAACGTGCTGAACCCGCTGCTCGCGGCCCTGCCGGCTCTTGTCGGAGCCGTTGTCACCACCGCGATCACCCCGGTCTTCGCCGCCCTGCGGGACGTCATCCAGATCGACGTCAACGCGCAGAACCGCTCGACCAACCCGACCGGGCCCGCCGCCCTCGAGGCGCTCCCCGTCGGCCGCTACGACGTCGCGGCGCTCTACATCCGCGCGGTGGGGCTCGTGAACCTGCTCGACCTGTTCATCGCCCGCGGCTCCGTCGGGCCGAACGTCCGCACGGGCTAGCCGCGCGCTCGGCGCCGTCAGGCGCCGTGGACCACGAGGCCGTGCTCGACCATCGCGTCGAGCACGGCCTCGACGTGCGCCCGGGGGTCGCCCGCGGGCGGGGCGCCGTGCTCGGCGACGACGGCCCCGGTCAGCGCGTCGACCGTCGCGGGCGTCCCGAGAACGCGCCACAGCACCGGGCCGATCCCGGTCAGCGTCTCGACCCGCTCGTCGAGGAGGCAGCTGACCACTCCGTCGCGCTCGACCCACTCGACGCCGGCGGCGCGCGCGAGCAGGCCCGGGCCGGGCGCCGCCGGATCGGCCTCCGGCGCGTCGGCGACGACCGACGACGGCTCCCCGATCCGCTCGAGGAGGGGCAGCACCGTCTCCGCCTCGCGGTAGCGGAGCACCTGCGCCCCGCCGACGGAATCGAGCAGCCCGGCGAGCTGGTGCAGCGCCGCGGGCAGCCGTGCGAAGTGGCTCAGCTCGGGCAGCAGCACCGAGAGCGCCTCGTCGAAGGCGATCGGCTCGAGCCGGGGCTCCGCCGGGCCGGACGGGTCGCGGGCGATCAGGAGCAGGGCGGCCAGGCGCAGCGGAGCGTCCGGCAGCGGCTGCAGGCCCATCGCGGCGGGGGAGCGGTGCCGCTTCCAGTCGCCGCCGTCGAGGAGGGCGACGGGCTTCCGGAACGGCAGCACCCGCCCGTCGCGGCGGACGGCGAGCGTCTCGTCGGTCACGTACCCGTACCGCCGAGCGGCGAGGCTCACGAGGGTCGACTTCCCGGCACCGGGCCGGCCGACGAACGCGACGACGCGGCCGTCGGTCAGGGCGACCGCCGAGGCGTGAACGCTGAGCAGCCGGCCCTCGCAGGCGTCGGCCGCCGCGAGGGTGAGCGCGGCGCCGATGTGCTCGGCGAGGGCGTCCTCGGTCGGCTGCGCGATCACTCCGGGCTCCCCGACCGGCTCGGTCAGCGACACCCGGTACTCGGAGCCCGGGCGATCGGCGTCGTCGTCCACGTCGTTCCACGACTCCTCCACCTCCGCCACGAAGCGGTCGGGGACGGTGTCGTCGAAGGTGAAGCGCACGCCGAGCCCGAAGGGGGCGCGGATCAGTCGGCGGGTCATGTCAGGTCCTGTCCGTCCGTCGGAGGTGGTCCCACGCGAGCGGAGCTGTGCGGGCGCCGCGGCGCAGCCGCCGCCACCAGCCGGCCGCCACGTCGATCCGGCGCGGGCCGATGGCGGGGTCGGCGGCGCGCAGGGCGTGGGGAGCGGGGAAGACGGCGCGGGCGAGGAGCAGCGGCCGCTGCCGCCAGCCGGCCGCGCGCACGGCCTGCACCCACCCCGCGGAGGCGTGGGGCGAGCTCGCGTTGATCCGCCACGCCCGCAGCTCGGCCGCGGGCACCTCCCCGGCGCGCGCGCGGATGCCGAGCGCATCGAGGAAGGGCTGCGCGGTCTGGACGGCGCCGAGCTCCTCCGCCGCCGCCCGGAGCGGAGCGTGCAGCTGCGCGCGGGCGGCCACCGCCTCGACGAGCAGGTCGTAGTCGGAGGGCCGCGTGAGGCGCGGGTCCGTGATCTGCCAGGCGTCGCGGAGCGCGTGCAGCGCCAGCACGAGCGCCGAGTCGGCGACGCTCGCGGTCGCGACCGGACGGCCGGCCAGCTCCACGATCCGGTGCCGGCTCCACAGCGCCTCGAAGGCGTCGCGCGGCGGCACGAGGAATCCCGGCCACCGCCAGTGCACGTCGATGTCGACCGGCCACGCGGCGTGCCGGTAGGAGCGCGAGTGCTTGGCCGCGAGCGTCGGTCCGTCCGGCCAGGGCCGCTCGGTCCAGCCGTCGGCGGCCAGGAGGGCCAGGATCCCGGGCAGGTCGTCGGGGGCGACCAGAAGGTCGACGTCGCCGGAGGCGCGGGGCGGCCGGAGCCGGTCGGCGGCGGCGGTCGGTCCCTTGAGCACGAGTGCGCGCAGGCCCGCCGCGTCGGCCCGCCGGTGGACGAACGCCGACACGAGCGGCACGGCCTCGTCGGCCCAGAGAACGCCCACGAGCTCCATCCGGTCAGTATTCCAGCGCTCCCGCGGCCCGCGGAGCCCGGCCGGGCCCGGTGGAGCCGGGCGCTCGTCTCGGTGAGGATGGGCGCGCGGGCCGCGGGGGCACCGCACGGAGGCGGGCGGGGCGGCGGATGATCCACGGGGGAGCGGGCGGCGCCGGGCGGCCTCCGGTGGCGCTCGCGACCAACAACGGCGACATCGGCGGCGGCGAGGTGATGCTGCTGAGCATCGCGGAGGCGCTCGAGGCGCTCGAGGTGCCTGTCGTGGTCGTCGGCCCCTCGGAGCCGCGTGCGCTCGTCGCCGCCGCCCTCGCCGCCGGCCACCGGGTCGTCGAGCTCGAGGCCGCGGGCAGACCCGCCTGGATGCGCGCGCTGCGGCGCTGGGACGCGTCCTCCCGCGAGGGCGTGCTGTGGTGCAACGGGCTGGTGCCGGCCGTGGCGACGGCAGGGCGTCCGCGGCGGATCGTGCACCTGCACCAGCGCCCGTCCGGCCTGCAGCGGCTGCTCGCGCCCGTGGCCCGCCGCGGCGCGCTGGCGACCCTCGTCCCCTCCCGCTACCTCGCGGGGGTCGTCCCCGGGTCGACCGTGCTGCCGAACTGGAGCCGCCGCGTCGACCTGCCGGAGGCGCGGCCGCGGGAGGACGGGACGACCGTCCTCGGCTTCCTCGGGCGTCCCTCGCTCGCGAAGGGGGTGCGGGTCCTCACCGAGGCGCTGGCGCTGCTGGAGGCCGGGGAACCGGGCGCGTATCGCCTGGTGCTGGCGGGCGAGCCCCGGTTCGTGGCGGAGCGGGAGCGTCGCGAGGTGGAGGCGGCCCTCGCTCCGGTCGCCGCTCTGGTGGACCGGCCGGGGTGGATCGAGCCCGGCGACCTCTTCTCGCGGATCGACCTCCTGGTGGTGCCGTCGGTGCAGCCGGAGTCGTTCGGCCTGGTCGTGACGGAGGCGATGTCGGCCGGCGTCCCCGTGGTGGTGAGCGATGCCGGTGCGCTCCCCGAGGTCGTCGGCCCGTCGATCGACGCCACGTTCCGAGCCGGGGATCCGCGGGCTCTGGCCGAGCTGATCAGAGCCCGGAAGAAGAGAGGACTATCGGAGTCGCGGGAGAGGGATCGTGCCCGCTGGAACGATTCCTACTCCCCGTCCTCCGGGAAGTCGGCTATCGACGGACTTCTGGCGCGGATGGCCCTCTCCGATGATTCCTGATCCTCCCGCCAGGAGACCGATCCACTTTCCGAGGAATGCCGCGGGGAGCCTCTCCTCCTCCCTCGGGAAAGGACGACGATGACCCGCGAACCGGAAGTCCTCAGAGTGCTCGGACTGTTCCTCAAGCACCCGACACTGCGCCTGGCTCCGGGTGAGCCCTTCGCCCGCGGGAGGCTGCCGTACCGGGCCGACCTCCTCCGGGACGACTCGACGCGGCTCCTCGTCCCCGGTCACGCGTCTCGGCCCGCGCACGTGAAGCTCCGCGACGTCGTGGAGCACCGCACGGGGCTGAACGTGGACACGCAGCTGCGCGCGCTCCGGGCGGTCCGCTCGGCCGACGCGGTGCTCTGCGTGCTCGAGCCGGAGGCGGGCCTCCCCGCGCTGCTCCGGCGCGCGCGGCTCGGGCCGTACGGCCGCACGCCGCTCGTGGTCCTCTCCTGCTGGTGGGCGGAGGAGCTGCTCACCGGCTCGCCGCAGCGGCGCCGACAGGTGGTCCGGCTGCTCCAGGGCGTGGACCGGCTCGTCGTGCTCAGCGAGAACCAGCGCGAGGTCTTCGCCCGCCACGGCGTCGATGAGCGGCGGATCGCACCGGTCCTCTTCGGGGTCGACTCCGACTACTACCGGCCCGTTCCTCCGCGTCCGAAGCGGTTCGAGGTGCTCGCCGTCGGGGTCGACCGCGGGCGCGACTTCGACTCGCTGGTCGCCGCCGCCGAGCGCCTGCCGCACCGGCGGTTCGACATCGTGACCACTCCTGCACGGCGGCCGTCCCGGGCGCTGCCGGCCAACGTCGTCCTGCACGATCCCGTCCCGGTCGGTCGGCACCGCGACAACCTGCGCGACGCCGAGCTCGTCGTCGTCACCAGCCACGACCTCGCCTACCCGACGGGCCAGAGCGTCCTCCTGGAGGCCTCCGGCTGCGGGACCTGCACGGCGGTCACCGCGAGCGCCGCGATGACCGGCTACGTCCGCGACGGCGAGACGTCCTTCTCGCTGCCCCTGCACGATCCAGCGGGGATCGCGGCGGTGCTGGAGGCGGTGCTGAGCGACGACGGGAAGCGGGCCGAGGTCGCCCGCGCGGGCCGGGAGCGGGTGCTGGCCGAGCTGAACGCGCGGCACATGTGGGCGGGCGTCCGCGCGGTCCTCCGCGACGCGGTCCGCGAGCGCGGCCGCGTCTGAGCGGCGGTCGGCCGGGGCCCCACCAGGCGACCTCCGTCGCGCCGGGAAGGGCCCGCCGACCGGGACCTCCGCGCCCCGGACCCGTGGATCCGCGCCGGATCGGGCGGACGCGGGAGGCGCTACTCCGGCGGCAGAGCGCGGGCGCGAGCGGACCGCTCCGCGAGCAGAGCGAGACCCGCGCCGATCACGACGAACGAGATCGGGGCGAAGAACACCTCGCCCAGCTGCGTCGCGCACAGCAGCACCAGGATGCTCGCCGCGCCGACCGCGTGCCCCGGGCGGCTCCCGGCCCCGGCGGCCGTCGTCGCGAAGCCGGCCACGAGCACGGTGCCGACGACGCCGACGAGCAGCACGACGCCGCCCTCGGCCATCAGCGCCAGGTAGGAGTTGTGGAAGAACCAGTCGATCCCGTCGACCCGCGCGGTCGCCTCGCCGAGTCCGGAGCCGGTCCACGGCGAGAGCGCCGCCTTGTCGACCGAGGCGTCGAGGATGCGGGCGCGCAGGGCGTCGGAGCCGGCCCGCTCCACCCCGTAGTCGCCCGCCGTCGCCAGGTTCCGCTCGGCCCAGAGGAACAGCAGGACGAGGCCGCCGCCGAGGAGCGCGCGGAAGAGCAGGCGCAGGTGCGGCGCCGCGACGAGCCACACGAGCGCGCAGGCGTAGGCCGCCATGGACGTGCGGGAGTCGGTGGCGACGACCGCGGCGGCCCCGAGCGCGAGCACGCCGACCCGCAGCCACAGCCGCGAGCTGAGCGCCGAGACCAGCAGCGCCGCCGCTCCGTAGACGAGACCGGCCACGTTCTTGTCCTGGAGGAAGCCGGTCAGTGCGCCCTGGTAGCTGTCCGGGGCGAGTCCCGCGACGAACAGCACAGCGTTCAGCGACAGGGCCGCGGCGAGTCCTTTGAGCCCCGAGACCACGTCGATCCGCCCGCTCGCGAGGAAGCCCGCGGCGAGCATGACGAGCGCGATGTTCGCCGCCCGGCGCAGGGCGTCGAGGCCGTCGAAGGACGAGCCGGCGAGGACGAAGGCGAGCAGTGCGAGGCACAGCCACGGGTACCAGGCGGCCCGTCCGAGACGGCGGGTGGGCCGCCGGAAGAGGCTGACGAGGACCAGGGCGGCCAGCGCCGTCTGGGCCAGCGGGACGCTCCCCGGGAGGAAGGGGGTGGGGAGCCGGTAGACCAGGAGGCCCATCAGGACGGCATCGAGTATCCGAGTGGAATGTGCTATCGGAAAGGCCGCGTGAACGAGCGGGTAACGCCTCTCGACGACGATCTCTCCCCCTGGCGCGGACATGTCGTCATCCTCGCAGAAAGGGCCTCCCGAGGGGTCGGGGACCGCCTAGGGAAAGGCGCTCCGCATTGCTAGCGTGACCGACACCTCAGCATCGTCGTGCGGCGCATGCGCGGCACGCAGAAAGGTGCGCAGTGACTGTCGTCGATCTCATCGCATTCATCCGGCGGAACTGGCGGACCCTCGTGGTCGCCGTGCTCGTCGGAGCCCTGGCGATGGCCGCCTTCTCGTTCCTCACTCCGAAGGTCTACGAGTCGAGCTCGGCCGGATTCGTGATCGCCGCGAGCGACGGCAGCTCGGCCGATGCGATCAGCGGGTCGCAGACCGCGGTGACCCGGGCCAACGCCTACCTGCCGCTGATCTCGAGCAGCGCCGTCTCCGAGCGGATCGAGGCCGACCCGGAGGCGAACCCCGGCGGGGAGGCCCTGAGCGGCCGCCTCACCGCGAGGGTCGCTCCGGGCAGCACCCTGATCGAGGTCACCGCCGCGGCCGGGACCGCGCAGAACGCCGCCGCCCTGGCCAACGGGGCGCTCGCGGCGCTGGCGGCCGTCATCACCGACATCGAGACGCAGTCCACCGCGGACCGCACACCGCAGATCACCGTCGTCCCGCTCGAGAACGCGGAGCCGCCCGCCGCCCCGACGAGCCCCGACTGGGTGCGGAACATCCTGCTCGGCGCCCTGGGCGGGCTCGTTCTCGGCTTCGGTCTCGCCTTCCTCCGCCGGGCCCTCGACATCCGCGTGCGGACCGTCGACGACCTCACCGAGCTCTTCGGCGTCGGCGTCCTCGGCCGCATCCCCAAGGCGGGACGCCCGGGCCGGACCGGCGGCCGCCGCGGCACCGACGCGCTCACCGCGGAGGCGTTCCGCTCGCTCCGGACGGGCCTGCGCTTCTCCAGCGTCGACGAGGAGACGCGCAGCGTCGTGATCACCAGCGCCAACCAGGCCGAGGGCAAGTCCACGATCGCCGCCGGACTGGCCCGCGTCACCGCGGAGTCCGGGCAGCGCACCCTCCTGGTCGACGCGGACCTCCGCCGGCCCTCCGTGGCGCGGATGCTGGACATCGACGGCGCCATCGGCCTCAGCGAGGTCCTCAGCCACCAGATCCCCGTGGACGACGCGATCCGCCCCACCGGCACCGCGGGCCTCTACGCCCTCCCGGCCGGGCACATCCCGCCCAACCCGTCCGAGATGCTCGGCTCCGAGGCGATGCGCGCCCTGGTCGCGCGCCTCTCGAAGGACTACTTCGTCGTCATCGACGCGCCGCCCGTGCTGCCCGTCACCGACGCCTCCATCGTCGCGACCGTCGTCGACGGCGTCGTCTTCGTCGTCGCCTCGAACCAGACGCGCCGGCCCGAGGTCGTCGCCGCCCGGCGGATCGTCCAGCAGGTCCGCGCCCGCGTGCTCGGCACCGTGCTCAACATGGTCACCGCCCGCGACGGCGACACCGGGTACTACTACTACGACCGCAAGAACGCGTACTACGCCGAGCCGCAGCCGGCGACGGGGCGCAAGCGCGCGGCGACGGCACCGCGCCGGTCCGAGCTCGCCCCGGTGGAGTCGCGAGCCCTGCCTCCGCAGACGTCCCGCCGGGCGGCTCGATGAGCGGGCGCCTGCTCCTGCTCTGCCATGCGAACGTGGCCCGGTCGCCCTCGGCCGAGCTGATCGCGGCGCGCCTGCTCGGCGCCGGCTCCGACTGGCGGGTCGAGAGCGCGGGAACGCACGCGGAGGTCGGCCGCGGGCTCGACCCCGAGCTCAGCGATGCGCTGCGGGCCCGCGGGCTCTCCACGGCCGGGCACCGCGCGCGCCAGGTCGACGGCCGGATGCTCGCCGGCACCGACCCCGTGCTCGTGTTCGAGGCGGGCCAGCGCGAGTGGGTCACCCGCCACTTCCCGGCCGCCGCGCGGCGCACCACCACGGTCCGCCGGGCGGCGCGGCTGGCGGGAGCCGCCCCCGGCGTCCCGCTCCTGCGGCTGCTCGCCGACGACACCGCCCCCTACGGCGCCGAGGACGACTTCGCCGACCCGTTCGGGCGCGGACCGGACGTCGCCGCGGCGGCCGTCGAGGACATCGACGCCCTGCTCCGGGTGATCCTCCCCGCTCTCGGCGCTCTGCCCGTCGGCGCGGAGCCCCCGGCCGCCACCGTCCGGAGCACCCGCCGCTCGCTCCGCCGGGATCGCGCCGCCGAGACGGTCGCGAGGTGACCGCCGAGGGGGTGAGCGTCGTGATCCCGCACTACGGCGACCCCGCGCCCGCGCTCGCCCTCGTCGAGCGGCTCCGCAGCCAGGAGTCGCCCCCCGCCCTCGAGATCGTCGTCGTCGACGACGCCTCCCCGGTCCCGTTCCCGGCCGGGAACGACGGAGTGGAGGTCGTGCGGCGCGAGCGGAACGGCGGCTTCGGCGCCGCGGTGAACACGGGCGCCGCCCGGGCGCGCCACCCGCTGCTCCTGGTGCTCAACAGCGACCTCGTCGTCGGACCCTCCTTCCTCCGCGACCTGCTCGAGGCGGGACGGCCGTGGCTGCCCGCGGTCGTCGCTCCGGACCTCGTCGACGCGGGCGGGGAGCGGCAGTGGGTCGGCCGGCGCTTCCCGCGGCTGCGCCACTACGTCGTGGAGTGGCTCACTCCGCTCGCGCGCTGGCGCCCGCGGCTGCACGCCGCCGTCGGCCACGACACCCGGTGCGCCCCGGGCGCGACGGTGCCGGTGGACTGGGTGGTGGGCGCCGTGATGCTGCTGCCGGTGGCCGAGTTCCGCGCGGTCGGCGGGTTCGACGAGTCCTTCCACATGAACTGCGAGGAGGTCGACCTCCAGCGCCGGCTGCGCGAGCGCGGCGTGCCCTCGGTCTTCGCCGGCTCCGTCGTCGCCGAGCACACGGGAGGCGGCTCCTCCGACCCCGCGCGCCGGCTGGTCTGGCTGGTCGCCTCGCGCCTGCGCTACGCCCGCAAGTGGGGCGGACGCCCCGCCGCCCTCGCCGCGGCCCTGCGCGCCGCCTCCGCCGTGAACCTCGCCGCCAACGCGGTGCGCGCCGCCGCCGGCAGCGACGTGCGCCCGCTGGCCGTCCTCCGGCGCGAGCTCCGGCTCGTCGCCGCCGCCGAGGCGGCGTCCCGGTGAGCGGGCCCGTGCTCGTGGTGAGCCCGGTCTTCCACGGCTACTGGGAGGCGCTCGAGTCGGCGCTGGCCCACCTGGGCGACGACGTGGTCGTCCACCGCTACGACGCCGCGACCGGGCTGGGCCACGTGCGCGACGCCCTCGGCCACCGGCTCCCCGGGGGCCGGCTCCGGCGCTCGTCCATGCGCGCCGAGACCGACCGCGCGATCGCGGCGCTGCGGGCCGTCCGGCCCCGGGCCGTCCTCGTGGTGAAGGGCGACTCCCTCGGCGACGCCTGGTGGGAGGAGATCGGCCGCGCCGGCGTCCCCGTGGTGCTCTGGCTCTACGACGAGCTCCGCAACATGGGGCACCCCGTCGACCGTCTGCGCTCCCTCGCCGGGGAGGCGGTGTCGATCGTCAGCTACTCCGCCGCCGACGTCGCCGAGCTCGCCCGCGCGGGGGTTCCGGCCGGGCACCTGCCCGACGCCTTCGACTCCCTCCTCTCCTTCCGCCCCCGCCCCTCCTCCGCGGTGACCTTCGTCGGCGCCCGCTACCCCGAGCGCGAGCGCGTGCTGCGGGAGCTCGCGGCCGGCGGGGTCGCGGTCGAGGCGTACGGGCGGCAGTGGTCGCGCCATCCCTGGGACGTGGCGCGCACCGGCCGCTGGCGCTCGGCCGGCGTCCCCGCCCGCCGCGACGTCCCGCGGGCGGGCTACTACGGAGTGATGGCCGGCTCGACCGCGACCCTGGCTCTGCACGGCGCGGGCCACGGCGGACTCTCGATGCGCGCCTTCGAGGCGCCGGGCGTCGGGGCGCTGACCCTGATCGACCGGCCCGAGGTGGCGGAGTTCTACGAGGTGGGCAGCGAGGTGCTCGTCTTCGAGGAGCGCGACCAGCTCGTCGAGCACGTGCGGCGGGCGGGCGCGGACCCCTCGTGGGCGCGGCGCATCCGCGAGGCGGGCGCGCGCCGCACCGGCGCCGAGCACACCTTCGTGCACCGGATGCGGGAGGTGAGGGCCCTGTGGCGCTGACGCACCCGACCGACCTGGAGGCCTGGCGCCGCTGGCAGCGCGGCCGCGACCCGCTGCGCACCGCCCGGGCGGCGCTGCGGCGCTCCGAGCCGACCCGCCTGGTGCTGCACGTGCGCGGCGACCGGCCCGCCGTCCTGCTCGCGGTGGAGGCGTCGACGGCGAGCGCCCTCGCCTCGACCGCGGCCTCGCTCGCTCCTCTCGGCGGGGCTCCCGCGGCGGTCCTCGCTCCCTCCGGAGCCGGCGACGCGCTGTCCGGGCTGCTGCCGGGCCGCTGGAGTGCGCACCCGGTCGACCCGGAGGCGGACCCGCCCGCCGAGCTGCGGAGCCTCCGCGCCGTGATCGCCACCGGCCACTTCCTCGCGGCGGGAGCGGCCGCCCACCGCTGGTCCGCGATCCTCGGCGCCCGCTTCCTGGTCGTGCAGCACGGGCTGCTCACCCCCTCCGCCCCGCCGCTCCCGCCCGGAGCGACACTGCTGGCGTTCTCGGAGGAGGACGCGGCCTTCTGGACCTCCGGCCGCAGCGACGTGGAGACCGAGGTCGTCGGCAGCCAGCTGCTCTGGACCGCGTCGCGCCGCCCGCGTCCCGAGAGGCTCGAGGAGCGGCCCCTGTTCCTCGGCCAGCTGCACGGCGCGGAGCTGCCCCGGCGGACGGCCGCGGCCACCGCCTCCCGCTTCTGCCGCGAGGCGGGCGCCGACTACCGCCCCCACCCCGCCGAGGTCGACCGCCGCTCGCGCTGGCAGCACGCGCGGTGGGAGCGCCGCGGCATCCGGGTGCTCCGCGGCGGCGACCTCGCCGCGCAGGCCCGGCCGGTCGCCTCGATCTTCTCGACCGGGGTCCTCGAGGCCGCGGCCGCCGGGATCCCCGCGTGGGTCGTCTGCGAGGACCCGCCCGCCTGGGTGCTCGAGTTCTGGAGCCGGTACCGGCTCGCGCGCTGGGGCGGGCAGACGCCGACCGCGGCTCCGCCCGTCCCGGCCGTCGAGCCGGCCGTCGCCGTCGCCCGCCGGGCACTCGCCATCGCCGAAGGAGGCACCCCGTGACCGTTCTCTGCGTCATCCCCGTGCGCGGGGGCTCGAAGGGCGTCCCGCGCAAGAACGCCCGCCCCGTCGCTGGCCGCCCGCTGGTGGTCTGGAGCATCGAGCAGGCGCTCGCCGCCGGTCTCGACGTGCTCGTGTCGACCGACGACCCCGAGCTGGCCGCGATCGCGGAGGGGGCGGGAGCGGACGTGCCGTTCCTCCGGCCCGCCGAGCTGGCGCGCGACGAAACGGCGACCGAGCCCGTCGTGCTCCACGCGATCGAGCACCGGGCCGCGCTGGGCCGCCGCCCGGACGCGGTGATGCTCCTCCAGGCGACCTCGCCGATCCGGCTCCCGGGCACCCTCGCCCGCGCGCTCGAGCAGTTCGCCTCGACGGCGGTCGACTCGCTGGTGGGCGTCGTCCCGCAGACGCCGTTCCTCTGGCGCCTGCAGGAGGGCGCCTCCGTGCCGCAGTACGACGTCACGGCCCGCCCGCGGCGCCAGGACCTCGCCGAGGCCGACTTCTTCTACCGGGAGACCGGGTCCCTCTACCTCACCCGCACCGAGGTCTACGAGCGCGAGCGCAACCGGATCGGCGGCCGGGTCGGCCTGTTCGTCATGGACGAGGCGGAGGGCGGGGACATCGACACCGAGGCGGACCTCGCGGTGGTCGAGCAGACCCTCCTCGGCCTCGCGGCGGGAGGCGGCGCATGATCATCGACCGCCACCTCGCCCCGTTCATCGTCTTCGCCGAGGACCCGGTGCTCACCGCGCTGGCCAAGATCAACGCGAACAAGCAGCGGATCGTCTTCTGCGTCGACGGGCACGGGATCCTCCGCGGGTCGGTGTCCGACGGCGACTTCCGCCGCTGGATCATCGCGAACCCGACGGCCTCCCTCGACGTCCCGGCCCTCGCCGTCGCGAACACCGCCGTCCGCACGGCGGGAGCGGACGAGCCGGCCACCGCGATCGCCGCCCGGCTCGGCCGCGACGGGATCAGCCACCTCCCGCTCGTCGACGACCGCGGGCACCTCGTCGCGATCGCGGTCGAGGGCGATCGGGCGCTGCGGATCGGCCGCCACGAGGTGGGCGACGGCCACCCGGCCTTCCTGATCGCGGAGATCGGCAACAACCACAACGGCTCGGTCGATCTGGCGCGGCGGCTGGTCGACCTCGCGGTCGAGGCGGGAGCCGACGCGGTGAAGTTCCAGCTGCGCGACCTCGACTCCCTCTACCGGCGCGCCGGCGGGGCCACCGCGGGGGAGGACCTCGGCGCCCAGTACACGATCGACCTCCTGCGCCGCTTCTCGCTGCCCGCCGAGCCGCTCCTCCGGGTCTTCGACCACGCGGCCGAGGCCGGGATCGACGTCCTCTGCACCCCGTGGGACGCCCCGAGCGTGCAGGCGCTCGTCGACTACGGGATCCCGGGTCTCAAGATCGCCTCGGCGGACCTCACCAACCACGGCCTGATCGAGGACGCCGGCACCCGGGGGCTGCCCCTGCTGCTCAGCACCGGGATGTCCCGCGAGTCCGAGATCCTCGAGTCGGTCGCGCTGCTGCGCTCGCTCGGCACCTCCTTCGCCCTGCTGCACACCCAGTCGACGTACCCGGCGCCCTACCGCGACCTGAACCTCGCCTACCTCGACCGGCTCGCCGAGATCGGCGGCGGCGTCGTCGGCTACTCCGGCCACGAGCGGGGCTGGCACGTCCCCGTCGCCGCCGTCGCCCGCGGGGCCCGCATCGTCGAGAAGCACTTCACGGTCGACCGGGGGATGGAGGGCAACGACCACACGGTGTCCCTGCTCCCGGACGAGTTCCGCCGCATGGTCGGCGAGATCCGCGACATCGAGGACTCGCTCGGCACGCGCGACGCCCGATCGGTCTCGACGGGGGAGTCGATGAACCGCGTCTCGCTCGCGAAGTCGCTGGTCGCCTCCCGCGACCTCTCGATCGGGGACGTGGTGCGCGCCGCCGACGTCGTCGTCCGCAGCCCCGGCCGGGGCCTCCAGCCCAACGAGCTGCCGCAGCTGCTCGGCCGCGCCCTCCACCGCGACGTCGAGGAGGGCGGGTTCTTCTTCGCCGGCGACCTGCGCGAGAGCACGCCGTCCGGCCGGCCGTTCCGGTTCCGCCGCCCCTGGGGCCTGCCGGTGCGGTACCACGACCACGCGGCGCTCGCCGCGGAGTCGAACGCCGACTTCCTCGAGTTCCACTTCTCGTACCGCGACCTGGAGATCGAGCCGGACGACGTGTTCACCCGCCGCCTCGACTCCGGCTTCACCACCCACCTGCCGGACCTGTTCGCGGGCGACTTCCTCGTCGACCTCGCCTCCTTCGACGACGACGTGTGGGAGCGCTCGATCGCGGAGGTGCAGCGCACCGTCGAGACCACCCGGAGCCTCGCGCGCTGGTTCCGCCAGGAGGAGGACCCGATGATGGTCGTCACGATGGGCGGCTTCACCCGCCACGCGCACGTGGCTCCGGATCAGCGCGCTCCCCTCTACGAGCGCGTCGCCGACGCCCTCGAGCGCATCGACACGAGCGGCGTCCGCGTGCTGGCGCAGACCCTCCCGCCCTACCCGTGGCTCATGGGCGGGCAGCAGTTCCACAACCTCTTCGTGGACCCGCGCGACACCGCGGAGTTCGCGGCCGCGACCGGCACGCCGCTCTGCCTCGACGCCTCGCACACCAAGCTCGCGGCGAACCACCTCGGGCTCGCCTTCTCGGAGGCGGTGGCGCTGCTCGCTCCGCTCAGCGCGCACCTGCACCTCGTCGACGCGACGGGTGTCGACGGCGAGGGGGTGCAGATCGGCGAGGGCGAGATCGACTGGCCGGACTTCGCGGCGTCGCTCGACGAGCTGGCGCCCGGGGTGCCGTTCATCCCCGAGATCTGGCAGGGGCACGTCAACAGCGGCGAGGGCTTCTGGACCGCGCTCGAGCGGCTGGAGGAGTGGCTGTGACCCCGCTCGCGCTCTGGGCGGTGCCGGTCGGCGAGTTCGGCGGGGTGGCCCGCCACGTCCTCGACGCCGCCCGGCACGGGATCCCCGGCCACCGGCTCGTCGTGCTCTGCCCGGAGGGAGCGCTCGCCGAGCGGCTGCGGGAGCAGGGCTCGGCCGTGACGACCGGGCGCTTCGGAGTGTCCGCCGGTGCCGCCGCCTCCGTGGCGACCCTGCGCGCGACCGCGGCGGCTCTCCGCCCGGCGGTCGTCCACTCCCACCTCGCCCACGCCGACCTCGTGACCGCGGCGACCCCGCTGCCCCGCGGGGTCCGCCGCGTCACGACGGAGCACGGCATCGCCGGGCCCGACGTCTACCACCGCACCGCACTGCGGGCGCGGACGACCGCGGCGGCGCACCACGCGCGGCTGCGGTCCTTCGACGGCGCGATCGCCGTCTCGGAGGCCACCCGCCGCACCATGATCGAGAAGTGGCGGCCGAGCCTGCCGGTGCAGGTCGTGCTCAACGGAGTCGACGCCGCGCCCCGCGACCGCGAGCCGGGGGAGCCGGGCTCCCTCCGGGTCCTCTCGCTCGCGCGCCTGGCGCCGGAGAAGCGCCTGGACGCGCTGCTCGAGGCCTTCGCGGTGCTGCACCGGCGCGTCCCCGGCGCCACGCTGACCGTCGCGGGCGAGGGACCGCTCGACGGCGCCCTGCGCGCCCGGGCCGAGCGGCTCGGCCTCGGCGACGCGGTGTCCTTCCCCGGCTTCGCCGATCCGGAGGCGGCGCTCGCCGCGGCGGACGTCGTCGCCCAGCTCTCGGTCTGGGAGAACTGCTCCTACACGCTGCTCGACGCGGCCGCCCGCGGGATCGGCGTGGTCGCCTCCGCGGTGGGCGGGAACCCCGAGATCGTCGAGCGGGACTCGCTGGTCGACGCCGACGACCCGGAGGCGGTGGCCGCGGCGCTGGAGCGGCAGGCGTCGAGAGCCGCGGCTCCTCGCGCCGTGCGGGACGTCGCCGCCATGTGCGGCGGGATCGCCGCCGTGTACGAGGGGGTGGCGGCGTGAGCGGCGGGTCCCTGCGACCGGGACTGCGCACCCTCCTCTCGCTGGCCGGTGCCGCCTCTCCGGGCTGGATCACCGCCGCCGTCGCGGGCTCCCTCGCGCTCGCGGTCCTCGACACCCTGGGCGTCGCCGCGATGGTGCCGCTCATGGCGCTGCTCACCGGGACCGACACCACCACGGGCGCGCTCGGCGTCCTCTCCGGCGTCCTCGGCTCGACGGACGTCCAGACCCTCCTCCCGATCATCGCCGGCTTCGTCGCGGTCGTCTTCGTGCTCAAGAGCGCCGGGACGATCGTCTTCCGGTGGTGGCTGCTCGGCCGCACCACGCGGATATCGGCCGACGCTGCGACGGAGCTGCTCCGGCGGTACGTCCTCGCGCCCTACGCCGTCCACCGCTCCCGGCGCCTCGCCGAGGTGTACCGGACCATCAACGACGCCAGCGCGCAGGCGGCCGGCGTGCTCCTCGGCGTGATCGGCATCGCCTCCGACCTGCTGGTGCTCGTCGCGATCGTGGCGATCCTGCTGGTCGCCTCGCCGGTCGCGACCCTGTTCGCGGCCGTCTTCTTCGCGGTGCTGCTCGGCGGCGTCCAGGCGCTCCTGCGGCGGCGGCAGGGCCGGATCGGCGAGGAGATGGCGGAGGCCGCGCTGGAGTCGTGGCAGTTCCTGCTCCCCTCGCTCGACGGGTTCCGCGAGGCGCGCCTGACCTCGAGCGCGGCGAGCCTGGTCGCCGGCTTCAGCGGGGCCAAGCGCCGCAGCGCCCAGGCTCTGCGCTCCCTCTCGCTCGTCTCGGAGCTGCCGAAGTACCTGCTCGAGATCGGCTTCGTCGTCGCCGTCGTGGGCGTCTCGGGGATCCTCGTCGCCACCGGCTCCGGCGCCGAGGCGCTCTCCGTCCTGGGCGTCTTCGCGGCCGCCTCCCTCCGCGCCCTGCCGACGCTCAACCGCGTCTCGGCCACGTTCGCGATCGTGCGCAGCGGGCAGGCGGGGCTGCGGATCGTCTCCGAGGCGGCCGAGGAGCTCGCCTCCGAGGGGGCGCACGACGAGACGCCCGGGCCGGGCGGCCGCTACTCCGGCGACATCGCGCTCGAGCACGTCACGTACCGCTACGCCGACTCCGACGTGGACGTGGTGCGGGACGTCTCGCTGGTGATCCAGCGGAACGCCACGACCGCCTTCGTCGGATCCAGCGGCGCCGGCAAGAGCACCCTCCTCGACCTGGTCCTCGGCCTGCTCCCGCCCACGAGCGGCCGGATCCTCTGCGGCGGGCGGCCGATCGACGAGGACCCCGCGGCCTGGTACGCGGGGCTCGGCGTGGTGCCGCAGGACGTGTTCCTCCTGGACGCGACCGTCGCCGCGAACGTCGCCTTCGGGGTCCCGGCGGCCGAGGTCGATCACGAGCGCGTGCGCGAGGTGCTGCGGACGGCGCAGCTCGAGGAGTTCGTCGGCGGGCTGCCGCAGGGTCTGGACACCCGCGTGGGCGAGCGCGGCGTCCGCCTCTCCGGCGGCCAGCGCCAGCGGCTCGGCCTCGCCCGGGCGCTGTACCGGCGCCCCTCCGTCCTCGTCCTCGACGAGGCGACCTCGGCGCTCGACAACCGCACGGAGCACGAGATCTCGCGTGCCGTCGCCGAGCTGCACGGCAGCATGACCGTCCTTGTGGTCGCCCACCGGCTCTCGACCGTGCGCGGCGCCGACCGGCTGCTCTTCCTCGACGGCGGCCGGATCGAGGGGGCCGGCACCTTCGAGGAGGTGCGGGCCGCGCACCCCGGCTTCGCCCAGCTCGTAGCGCTCGGAGAGCTCTCGTGAGCGGGGGAGGCCCGCGGTGGTGACGCTCGGCGACGTCCGCTCGGCGCTGCTGGCGCCCCTCCGCCGACGGGGCACGACGGTGCTGCTGCCCGGCGAGTCGTTCGGGGTCGGGAACCTCGCCTACTTCTGGCTGCAGGCCCACGCCCGCCGGGGCCGCGGGGTGCCGACCGCGGTGCGCGCGACGCGGAGGACCGCGGAGTGGGCGGAGGTCTTCCCGCGGGTCCTCGAGGAGCTCGTGGTGCCCCCGGCGGAGATGTCGTTCTTCAGCCCCCGCGAGCTCGGGAGCGTCCACCAGGAGCTCGGCGTGGAGTTCACGACGGATGAGCTGGCGGACTTCGTCGCGACGATGCTGCTCCCGCCCGGCGGCTCCTTCACCGCTCTGGTGGCGGCGGCGCGACCGGAGGCGGACCTCACCCTGAACATCCGGCGCGGCGACTACTACAGCGTCCCGGCCTTCCGCGGCCGCTACTCCTTCGACGTGGTCGAGTACGTCGACGCGGCGCTCGCCCTGGCCCGCGAGCGGGAGCCCGTGCGCAGCGTCCTGATCGTGTCGGACGACCTCGACTGGTGCCGGGTGAAGCTGGCCCGCGTCCTCGAGGGCCTCGAGGTGCGCTTCCCGGGGGCGGGGACGCCGGTGCCGCAGCAGCTCGCCCTGCTGGCCGCGTCCCGCCGCCTCGTGCTGACGAACTCGACCTTCTCGTACTGGGGCGCTCATCTCGGCGACCACGTGCACGGCGGCGCCGACGTGATCGCGCCGTGGTTCCACAGCCGCGCGTGGAACGGAGGGGCGGCGACGCAGCTCGACCCGCGCTGGCGGGTGGTCCGCGACCTCCCCGGCGGCTGGGACGGCTGACGCGGCGGGTCGGAGGCGGGCGGCTCCGGGGCGCGACCGGGCGTGGACGGCCGCGGGCTCTCGGCTCCGGGCTCGCGGCTCCGGGCTCTCAGCGCAGGATGTGGCCCTCGACGTCGACGGGAGCCCGGGCGGTGAGGCGCTTCAGCCGCATCGCGGGGCGCTCGACCAGCAGCCAGCTCGCCCACGCGAGGGGGACCGTCGCTGCGACCGAGAGCGCGATGTAGGCCCAGAGCGGCACGTCGGCTCCGGCTCCGACGATCGCCAGCGAGAGCAGCTGCTGCACGGGGAACGCGTAGATGTACATCCCGTAGGAGACGTCGTGGGTCGCGCCCACTCGGCGCAGGGGGAGCCGGGCGCCGAGCGCGATCATCAGATAGGCGAGGGGGAGGCCGGCGAGCACGCTGTAGAGGCCGGTCGCGATCACCAGGACGAGCAGCACGGCCGCGACGGCGGTGAGCGCGCCCGTCAGGGGGAGGCGGTCGCGGTACAGGTGCACGAGCGCGCCGGCGAGGAAGTACCCGACGAGCGTCACCGTCTGGTTGAGGGGCGCCGGGAACGGGACGAGGTCCGTCGCGAGCACCGCCGCGACGAGGGTGAGGCCCGCGAATCCCGCGACCACGAGGGGGCGCACCCAGCGCGCGGGCGCCAGGGAGACGAGCAGGCCGATCACGACGTAGCTGACGAACTCGTAGAACAGGCTCCAGAGCGAGCCGTTCCACGCGCCCGGGTAGGGCACGGAGCCGAGCATCCCCGCGATGCCGTACTCCCGGATGTAGAGGGCCGCATTGGCGACCACGAAGCGCACCGCCCCGGCCGCGCTGTACTCGCCGGCTCCGAGGAGGAGCGACGCGAGCGGTGCGGCGACGAAGGCCACGACCAGGAGCGAGACGAGGAAGGCGGGATGGATGCGGAGGAAGCGCCGCCAGAGGAAGTCGACCAGCGATCGCGAGCGCAGCCGGCTCGCGGTGATCAGGAAGCCGGAGGTGGCGAAGAACCCGCCGACCGCCCAGGCGCCGAGGGTCGAGCCGCCGAACCCGGGGTCGTCGCCGTAGCCGCCGAGGGGGAAGGAGTGCGACACGATGACGAGGACCGCCAGCCCGAGCCGCAGGGCGTTGATGCTGTTCGACCGCGGGTCGAAGGCGGAGCCGACGGTCGGGCGCGTGCGTGGCGCGCGGGCGGGCGCGGCGGTGCGCCGGCCGTTCTCCTGGCGGGTCATGCGCACATCCTGCTGACCCCGGCCGCCGCCGTCGATCGGGCGTGGGACGCGCCGCGCTCCTCCCGGAGGGCCCGCGCACCAGCAACGACGCGCGCTCCACCCCTGCGGACCCGCCGCGGAGCTGACGCGGACTGACGTGCGGCCTGCGGCTGATCCCTCTCCGCCCCGTCGTCCCTCCGTCTCCCTCTGCCGCGAGACGCCGCTCCGGTACGCGACACGCCGGAGCGGGCGTACCGGAGCGGCACCTCGTGGCAGGCGGTCGGATCACGCCGGTCGGATCACGCCGGTCAGAGCAGCCCGTCCGTGAGGTGGTCCGGCGTGCCGAAGCGGTGGGCCGTGATCGACACGGCCTGCTCGCGGAGGAACGGCAGCAGCTCCAGTTGGCCCGCCTCGGTCGCCGGGCCGGCGTAGACCGCGAGGTCGGGGCGCCCGCCCGTCACGGCCGTCACCGTCGCGGCGGACGCGCCCAGCAGGCGCACCCGTCCGGCGCCGTGCGCGCGCACCCGCGCCTCCCACGCCGCGTCGTCCTCGACCACGACGGCGCCGGCCGCCTCGTCGAGACCGGCGGCGAGCTGCGGAGGCAGCGCCGCGGCGCTCGAGACGACCACCCGTGCCTGCGCGGTCGCCGCCGCGACGGCCACCCGCACGAGCGAGCCCAGCGGCTCCCCGGCGGCCAGGCGCACCAGCACGGCGGAGTCGTAGGGCAGGCGGCGGAAGACGTTGCGCTCCGCCTCCAGCCCCGTCACGTCGCGAGGAGCGCCCGCGGCCCGCGCCGCCGCGCAGCTGCGCGCCGTCCGCTCCACCGCGGCGTGCTCCTCCGCCGGGAGCTCCGCGCGCGACGCGGCGAGCAGGCGGGCGGCCGGTCCGACGACGGGAGCGGTCGCCTCCGACGGCGCCGCGGTCCACGAGCCCAGGCCGAGCAGGTAGTCCGGCCCGCCCGCCTTGGTGCCCGGGCCGACCGCCGACTTCTTCCAGCCGCCGAACGGCTGGCGCTGCACGATCGCCCCGGTGATCCCGCGGTTCACGTAGAGGTTGCCCGCCTCGATCCCGTCGAGCCAGGTGCCGATCTCCTCCGGGTCGAGCGCGTGCAGGCCCGAGGTGAGCCCGTAGTCGACCTCGTTGACGATCGCGATCGCCTCGTCGAGGGTCGCCGCCGTCATGATCCCGAGGATCGGCCCGAAGTACTCGGTGCGGTGGAACTCGGAGCCGCGGCGCACGCCGTCGCGGACGCCGGGGCTCCACAGGCGTCCGGAGTCGTCGAGGCTCCGCGGCTGCAGCAGCCAGGTCTCACCGGCGCCGAGCCCGGTCAGGCCGCGCAGCAGCTTGCCCTCGGCGGGTTCGATCACCGGCCCCATCCGCGTCGCGGGGTCGGTCGGGTAGCCGACCGTGAGGGAGGAGACCGCGTCGAGCAGCTGCGCGCGGAACCGCTTCGAGCGAGCGACGGAGCCGACCAGCACGACGAGCGAGGCGGCGGAGCACTTCTGGCCCGCGTGCCCGAAGGCGCTCGCCACCACGTCCTTCACCGCCAGGTCGAGGTCGGCCGAGGGGGTGACCACGATCGCGTTCTTGCCGCTCGTCTCGGCGAGCAGCGGGAGGTCGTTCCGGAAGGAGCGGAACAGCTCCGCCGTCTCGTAGGCGCCGGTGAGGATCACGCGGTCGACCTGCGGGGAGGCGATCAGGTCGCGCCCCAGCTCCTCCTCCGGCAGGCGGAGCAGGCGCAGGGCCTCGCGGGGCACGCCCGCCGCCCACAGCGCCTCGGCCACCACGGCGCCGCAGCGCGCGGTCGGACCGGCGGGCTTCAGCACCACGGCGGAGCCGGCCGCGAGCGCCGCGAGGACGCCGCCGGCCGGGATCGCGACCGGGAAGTTCCACGGCGGAGCGACCAGGGTCAGCGCGGCCGGGTGGAAGCGGGCGCCGTCGACCGCGTCGAGCTCGAGGGCGCGCTCGGCGTAGTAGTGGGCGAAGTCCACGGCCTCCGAGACCTCGGGGTCGCCCTGGTCGAGGGTCTTGCCACCCTCGGCCGCCATGACCTCGAGCAGCTCGGCGCGGCGCGCCTCCAGCTCGTCGCCCGCGCGGTGCAGGATGCGGGCGCGCTCCTCGGCCGGGACGTCGCTCCAGCCGCTGCCGCGGGCGCCGGAGAGCACCGACTCCAGCTCGTCGAGGGTGACGATCGTGGCGGCCTCGATCGCGTCGGCGCCGGCCCGGGAGGAGGGGACGCGCGCGAGGATCGCCTGCGCCCACTCGCGGTTCGCGGCGACGGACGGGTCGGTGTCGGGGGTGCTGCGGAAGTCGCCCGGTCCCGGACGGCCGCTCGCGGCGAACCGGTCGGGCACGCGGTGCGCCGGGGGGACGGCCCCGTCGAGGGCGGCGACGGAGGCGCGGAACCGCTCCTCCTCCCGCGCGAAGAGCGCCGGGTCGGCCTCGAGCTCGAAGACGGCCGACATGAAGTTCTGGCTCGACGCGCCCTCCTCCAGCCGGCGGATCAGGTAGGCGATCGCCACGTCGAACTCGGCCGGCGCGACGACCGGCGTGTAGAGCAGGAGCGAGCCGACCGTGCGGCGCACCGCCTCCGCCTGGCCCTGGGCCATGCCGAGGAGCATCTCGTACTCGATCCCCTCGCGGACGCCGCGGGTGCCGGCGAGCAGCCACGAGTACGCGACGTCGAAGAGGTTGTGCCCGGCGACGCCGACCCGCACGTTGCGGATCCGCTCCGGGTGCAGCGCGTAGTCGACGACGCGCTTGTAGTTCGTGTCGGAGTCCTGCTTGCTGCTCCAGGTCGCCAGCGGCCAGCCGTGGACCGAGGCCTCGACCTGCTCCATCGGCAGGTTCGCGCCCTTGACCAGGCGCACCTTGATGCCGGCGCCGCCGCGGGCCCGGCGGGCGGCGCTCCACTCCTGCAGGCGGATCATCGCCGAGAGCGCGTCCGGCAGGTAGGCCTGCAGCACGATGCCGGCCTCGAGACCGAGGAACTCCGGCCGGTCGAGGATGCGGGTGAAGACCGCGATGGTGAGGTCGAGGTCCTTGTACTCCTCCATGTCGAGGTTGATGAACTTCTGCGGCGAGGAGGCGGCGGCCCGGGCGAACAGCGGCGCCAGCTCTTCGACGATGTCGTCGACCGCGGCGTCGAAGGCCCACGGGTTGTGCGGGGCAGTGCTCGAGGAGACCTTGATCGAGACGTAGTCGACGTCGTCGCGGGCGAGGAGCCGGTGCGTCCCCTCCAGGCGGCGGTGGGCCTCCTCGCGGCCGAGGACGGCCTCGCCGAGCAGGTTCATGTTGAGCCGGACGCCGTCGCGGCGGATCGCGGCGATGGCCGGGCCCAGGCGGGAGTCGGTCGCGTCGATGATCAGGTGGCCGACCATCCGGCGCAGCACCCGGCGCGCGATCGGCACCACGACGTCCGGGAGGAGCGGCGCCATCACGCCGCCGAGGGCGACCGCGCCGCGCATCGGAGCCGGGAGGAAGGACGGCACGCCGCCCGCGATCGCCTTCAGCGCCGCTGCCGCGACGCGGGTGTCCTCGGGGCGGACGACGCCGTCGACGAAGCCGACCGTGAAGTCCAGGCCGGCCGGGTCCTTCAGCACGCCCGCCAGCTGCGCCCCGGAGGCGTCGATCGGGATCGCGGACGCCTCGCGCAGCCAGCGCCGCACCAGGGCGACGCTCTCGTCGACCAGGCGGGGATCGATCGAATCGGCGGACGGGCCGTCGGCCGCGGGGCCGGTGGCGAGAGCGGGGCTGGCGAGATCCGTCATGGTGCGGTCCTTCTGCTCTGAGGTGGGTGCCTTCAGTATTCGACCGACTACCGTTGAGCAGAAGCGACCGTTCCTTACCGGTACCGGTCAGCTCAGCTGAACGATCGGAGAGACGCCGTGCTCGATGTCCGCCGCCTGGTCCTGCTCCGCGAGGTGGCCATCCGCGGCACTCTCGCCGCCGCGGCCGAGGCCCTCGCCTACAGTCCCTCCGCCGTCTCACAGCAGCTCGCCGTGCTCGAGCGCGAGGCCGGCGTCGAGCTGCTGCGGAAGGCGGGCCGGCGCGTGCAGCTGACGCCCCAGGCCGAGATCCTGGTCGAGGCGGCCGGCGAGGTGATGGCCCTGCTCGAGCGGGCGGAGGCGGCGCTCGCGGCCTCGGGGGAGTCGGTGACCGGGCGGGTGCGCGTCGCGGTGTTCCAGTCGGCCGCGCTCGCGCTCATGCCGGGCGCGCTCCGGGCCGTCGCCGACCGCTTCCCGGAGGTGCGGGTCGAGATGGTGCAGCGCGAGCCGGAGGGTGCGCTGCACGAGACGTCGTGGGCGCGGGAGTTCGACCTCGTCGTCGCCGAGCAGTACCCCGGCCACTCGACCTCCTGGCTGCCCGGACTGGTGCGCAGCGACCTGACGACCGACGCGATCCGCCTCGCCGTGAGCCGCGACTCCGCCGTCGTCGACCTCGCCTCGGCCCGCGACTCCGCCTGGGTGATGGAGCCGCGCGGCACCGCGAGCCGCCACTTCGCCGAGCAGACCTGCCGGGTCGCGGGCTTCGAGCCGGACGTCCGCTTCGAGACCGCCGACCTGCAGGCGCAGATCCGACTCGCCGCCTCCGGCCACGCCGTCGCCCTGATGCCCGACCTGGTCTGGGCGGGCGAGGCGCCGGACTGCCGCCTCCTCGAGCTGCCCGGCACGCCCCGCCGCACGATCTTCACCGCCCAGCGCGAGGCGCAGCTGGCGTCGCCGGCCGTGCGGGTGTTCCGGGAGTGCCTGGCGGAGGTGGCGGGGCGTGCCGGGCAGCTCGAGGAGGCGGCAGTCCGGCGCCTCGCCCGCCC
>NZ_PSTP01000023.1:0-52923 GCF_002930935.1 Rathayibacter sp. AY1A2
GATCTCGGGGGAGGGGGGTTCTCGGGGGCGGTGCAGGAGGAGCGCTGCGGGACGCTCCTCCCCCGGCCCGTCGCGCGGGGGCGCTCCGGGCCGGGTGGAGAGGGGATCAGCTCGCGAAGGTCCAGGTGAGCGGGAGCGAGGCGGACAGGCCCTGGTAGGCGTTGGTGGCCGACGAGTCGAGGGTCACGGCGATGGAGAAGGGGGTGGAGGTGCCGGGGGTGACCGGGGCGGTGTTGAGGGTCTTGACGGCCGAGCCGGCGAGGGTCGCGGCGGTGCCGGTGAAGACGGTGGTCCCGCCGGAGGTGATCACGACGTTGAGCTTGCCGCAGAAGTCGGTGGCGGAGCCGGAGGCGCCGGCCGCGACGTTGTTGCTCTGCGAGCAGGTGGCGCCGGGGGTCAGCGTGAAGGTGTTGGCGTTGACGGTGCCGGTGTTCTTCAGCGTGATCGCGGTGGTGACGGTCTGGCCGGGGACCATCGTGGTCGATCCGCCGAACTTGTTGATGGTCGCGCAGGTCGCGGTGTTGGTGCTGATCGAGCCGCCGTCGGTGCTGAGGCAGGTGATGGGGCTGGCACCGGTCGACTTCTCCTCCATGACGAGCGAGCCGGAGGCGGCGGTGTTGCCGGTGTTGGAGATGCTCGCGACGAAGCCGGACAGGGTGCCGGACATCGAGACGGAGAGGAGAGCGGCGGCGGCGATGCTCGTCGCGATGGCGAGGGGAGCGAAGCGGACGCGCTTGGACTTGGCGGTGTGGGTCGACATGGCAGGACTCCTGATCGGGTGGGGCGGGCTGATGCTGAAGGGGGAGGGTCCGGCTGGTGGTCCGCCGAACTCGATTGACCGCTAAGTTACTTGATGACCAAGATACATTGCAATCGTTCTTTCACCCCCTGTCCGGGTGACAGGCCGGGACCCTCGAGGGCGACCCGTACGATGACCCCAGCCCTACCCCGAGAAGGACGAATGACCACCGAGAGACCGACCCCGCGCGACGTCGACCAGGACGCGCCCGCCGTGCAGCTGCGGCAGTCGCTCCGGCTGCTCGAGAACGCGCAGCGGCACCTCCGCGCGAGCATCGCCGCGGGCGTGGGCGTGGGCATCTCGGAGCTCACCGCGCTCGAGGTGCTCGGCGAGTCGCCCGACCTCACGCCGAAGTGGCTGGGTCTCGAGCTCTCCCTCTCGACGGGCGCCGTGACCGCGCTCCTCGACCGGCTGGCGACCGCCGGCCACGTCGACCGGCTCGCCAACCCGCAGGACCGCCGCAGCGTCCTGCTGCGCCTCACCGCCTCCGGGGAGCAGCTGCTCGCGCAGGTGGACGAGCGCTACGACGAGGTCAGCGCGGAGGTGCTGAAGGCCTCCCCCGGGCTGAACGGCATGGCGGACGACCTGGCGCGTGCCGCCGCGGTCATCACCGCGCACACGATCCGCTGATCCGCGCCAGTCGCTAGGAGTCCAGCGCCCGGGTCAGGGTCCAGACGTTGCGCCCCTCCGAGCGCTCGTGCTCGAACGTGGTCGTCAGCGCCTGGATGAGGGCGAGCCCGCGGCCCGACTCCGCGAAGACGTCCGGCATCTCCCGCGGCCCCGTGCCGATTTCCGGCGGATCGGCCGTGTCGACCAGCTCCGCGTGGATCGCGTCTCCCTCGACGCGCACGACGAGGCGGCAGACGATCGTCGTCGTCGACGTCGCGTGCTGGATGACGTTGTCGACCAGCTCGACCAGCGCCGTCTCGACGGCCATGCGGTCGCGGGCCGGCAGGTCCGGCCGCTCGCCCCAGAGCCCGGCGAGCATCTCGTGGACGACCTCGGTGTCGTCCGGGGGCGTGCGGAACCCGACGCTGCGCTCAGTCACGGTACGCGTCGCCGGCGGTGTCGAAGAGGGTGAGCACCCGGTCCAGGTTGGACAGCTGCAGCACCATCACGACCTGCCCGCTGGGAGCCGCGATCCGCAGGTCGCCGCCCGCCTGCCGCGCGGTCTTGAGAGCGCCGACCAGGGCGCCGAGACCGGAGGAGTCCATGAACGTCACCGCGCTGAGCTCGACGACGATGCGGGGGCTGCCCTCGTCGATCGCCCGGCGGACGGCCGAGCGCAGCTCCGGAGCCGAGGCCGCGTTGAGCCGCCCCTCCCCCCGCAGCACGGCGATGTCGGGGGCGATCGTCTCGGTCGTGAACGTCATGCGGGGTCCTTCTCGGCGGAGCGGTCGGCGCCCGTGCGGGTCAGCACGAGGGCGGTGATGTCGTCGGACGCGGAGCCGGAGGCGGCGAGCGCCCTCAGCGCCTGCAGGAACTCGGCGGTGTCGGCGGAGTCGCGGGCGAGGTCGACCGCGCGCGCCAGGGACTGCAGGGTCCCGTCGTAGAGGTCGAGGACGCCGTCGGTGAAGGCCAGGAGCGAGTCGCCGACCGCGAGCTCCACGGTCTGGGTGATCCAGCCGCCGTCCTCCGCGATGCCCAGCGGGAGGCCCAGTGCCGCGAGCCGCTGGAACGAGCCGTCGGCGCGGAGGAGGACGGTGAGCCCGTGGCCCGCGTCGACGAAGTCGATCCGGCCGGACGCGGTGTCGAGGCGCCCGTGGAAGAGGGTCGCGAAGGTCTCGGTGGCCGTGAAGTCGTCGTGCAGCTGCGCGCTCACCGCGCTGACGACCGCGTCGGGGTCGCCGCCCAGGCGCGCCCGGAACGCGGAGCGGATGGACGCGGCCACGATCGCCGCTGCCGTCCCCTTGCCCATCACGTCCACGAGGGTCAGGTCGACCGTCTCGTCGTCGCCGCGCCAGCTGTAGAAGTCGCCGGTGATCGTCCACCGCGGCAGCGAGAGCCCCGAGAGCTCGTAGCCGGCAGGGTGGTGGAGGGAGGAGGGAGCCATCTGCGTCTGCATGTCGGCGGCGCGGTCGCGCTCCGCCGTGTCGCGCAGCTCCCGCTCGACCCACTCGCCGAACTCCTCGAGCAGCTGCCGCTCGTCCGGGGTGAGGCTCCGGGGCACGAAGTCGATGAGGCAGAGGGTGCCCAGCTGAAGGTCGCCCTCGACCGACAGCGGCCGCCCGGCGTAGAAGCGGACGTGCGGGTACCCCGCGACGTGCTCGTGCCCGGCCCACGCCTCGTCGGCACCGAGGTCCGGCACGACGAAGGTGGTGCGCTTCTCGAGCGTCGCGTCGCAGAAAGTGCCGGCGCGCGGGTAGGCGAGCACGGCGTCCGGACGCTGCGGGGACTTCGTGAACAGCGTGGTGTCGTCGAGGAAGTGGATCTCGGCCACGGGCACGCGGAACAGCTCCTCGGCCATCCGTGTGATCCGGTCGAAGCGCTCCTCCGGAGCCGACCCCATCATCTCGAGCGCCTCGAGCGCCACCAGCCGCGGATCCTGCTCGGCCTCGATCATCCGTGCCCCCTTCCCCCTGCGCGCCGCGCCGGGACTCCCCGGAGCGCACACGCACCTCCGACCGTATCGCCCCGCTTGACGGGTGGGGGACCTTCGGCGCCTCTGTACCCCTCACGGGGTACGGCTGTCGCAGATCGCGCGGTCGGGAGCGTCGGCGGTGGCCGATCCCGGCCGTCCTCGCCTCCGCCTCTTGCCGCCGGACGGAGCGGACCCCTACTCTTCACCCGACGCTCCCCCGGCGACCCGCGAGCACCCGAAGCCCGCAGGCTCGTGGGCGTCGCCTCAGGAGCGCCCGTGCCCACTCAGCCGCGTCCCCTCCGCCGATCGCGCGCGGAGACGAACCGACCCTCTCGATCCGACGCGCCCCGGCGCGGGAGCCCACTCGCTGCGGCGCTCCTGCTCGTGACCGTCCTGATCCTCCCGCTCGCCACCGCGCCGACAGCGTCCGCCGTCGACTCGGCGGGCGACGAGTACGACGCGATGCGCCTCGCCCTCGTCGCCGATCTGACGGGCACGATCCCGGGAAGCGGGAGCGTCGGCGGCCTCGCCGCGGCGAAGGGCCGCCTCGTCGCCGAGGCCGAGGGCTACTGGTCGACGCTCGAGACCGACGGCGGCGAGCCCTGGCCCGATCTGGTCACGGGCACCTCGGCGGTGGAGGTGTGGACCGCCTACAAGCGGGTCACCGTCCTCGCGACCGCGCTGAAGACCCCCGGCACCGCCCTCAGCGGCGACCCGGCGCTCCTCCGCGACGTCGTCACGACCGCCGACTGGCTCTCGGCGAACCGCTACAACCGCTCCACCACCGGCACCTCCCGCTGGTGGGAGCAGCAGATCGGCATCCCGCTCGAGCTGAACAGCATCACCGCCCTCCTCTACCCCGACCTCTCGGCGGCGCAGGTGCAGGCCTACCTGTCGGCCTCGACGCGCTTCGCCGACACCGTCACCCGGACCGGCGCCAACCGCGTCTGGACGGCGGCGGTCATCGCCGGGCGGGCAGTGCTTCTGAAGCAGCCGGCGAAGATCGCGGAGGCGGCCGCCGGCATCGACCCGGCGCTGAGGACGGTGGCGTCCGGCGACGGCTTCCACGCCGACGGCTCCTTCGTGCAGCACAGCGTCTTCGCCTACAGCGGCGGGTACGGGCTCTCGATGCTCGACACCCTCGACGACCTGTACTCGCTGCTCGACGGCTCCCGCTGGGAGATCACGAGCCCGGAGGGGCTCGGCGTGTACGACCGGCTCGCCTCCTCCTTCGCCCCCGTCACCTGGTGCGGCGCCGTGATGTCGACGGTCCGCGGCCGCGAGACCGCGCGGGCGGAGTCGGAGGACGGCGACGTCGGCGTCCAGCTGCAGGCGGCGGTGCTGCGCCTCGCCGACAGCGCCCCGCCCGCGGTCCGGACCCGGACGAACGCGCTGGCGAAGAGCTGGCTGGCCTGCAACGCCGGCAGCCCCGTGAGCATCGAGACGGCCGGATCCGTCAGCGACGTCGTGCGCGCGCGGCTCGTCCTCGCCGACACGGGCCTGACCGCGACCCCGATCGGCTCGGGCGTCCGGGCCTTCGCCGGCATGGACCGCTTCACGCGGACCACGGCGACCTCGGGCTTCGCCGTCGGCCTGTCGAGCACACGGATCGCCCGCTACGAGTCGCTCAACGGCGAGAACCGCAGCGGCTGGTACACCGGCGACGGCGCGACCTCGCTCCACCTGGGAAGCGGGCGCCAGTACGACGACGGCTACTGGGCCACGGCGAACCCGTACCGGATGCCCGGCACCACCGAGGACACGATCGTCCGGAGCGCGGGCGAGGGCGCGTCGTCCCGCCCGACGACGACCTTCACCGGGAGCCTCGAGAGCCCGTCGCGGCGGACGGGGATCGCGGCGCTCGACTTCGACGCGGCGTCGGTGAGCCTGGTCGCGAAGAAGGCCTGGTTCACCTTCGACGACGAGATCCTCGCGCTCGGCTCCGGGATCACGGCGACCGACATGTCCGGGACCGGCTGGGACGGGGTGCGCCGGCGCGCGGAGACGGTGATCGACGACCGCCGCGACGTCGCTCCCGACGCGAGGCTCCGCGTCGACGGCGTCCTCCGCGGTGCGGAGGCGACCGCCACGAGCACCGCCCGCTGGGCCTCGATCACCGGCTCCGCGGAGTCGGTGGGCTACGTCTTCCCGACGCCGATCGCCCTGACCGCGCAGGGGCGGACCCGCACCGGAGCCTGGAGCGCCGTGAGCGCCACCGGTCCGACGGCGCCGGTGACCGGCCACTACTACTCCCTCACGACGAGCCACGGCACGAACCCGACCGGCGCCTCGTACGCGTACACGGTCCTCCCCGGCGCCTCCGAGGCGGCGACCGCCGCGTACGCGGCGGACCCGGACGTGACCGTGCTCAGCAACACACCCCAGCTGAGCGCCGCCCGCGACCGCTCGACCGGCACCGTGAGCGCCGTGTCGTGGAAGGCCGGGACCACGAGCCCCGTCCTCGTCGGAGGCACCCGGGTCGCGAGCATCACCGGCGCCGGACTGGTCTCGATCCGGGAGGACGCGGACACGGTGACCGTCTCGACCGTCGACCCGACGCAGGTCTCGACGAGCGCGCTCACCGTGACGCTCGCGCGGCCGACCGCGGGCACGGTGTCCTCGAGCGCCGCCCTGAGCGTGACGAGCAGGACGAGCACCGCGACGACGATCACGTTCCGGCCGAACGGGCTGAAGGGAGCGACGGCGTCCATCGTGCTCGCGAAGAGGGCCGCCACTCCGGTGCCGACGGCCACGCCCACGCCGACCGCGACGGCAGCGCCGACCTCGACCTCCACGCCGACCGCCACCGCGACTCCGCTCGCCGCCGTCGGGGCCGGCACCCACCAGAACGGCTCGCCGGCCGTCGCCGTCACGGGCACCTGGTCCACCACCTCCTCCTCCGCGGACAGCGGCGGCGGTGTCTCCTTCTCGTCGACAGGGGGCGCCTCCGCCACCCTCCGCTTCACCGGCACCGGAGTCTCGTGGGTGAGCCGCCGGTCCAGCACGTCCGGGATCGACGAGGTCCGCCTCGACGGCGTCCTCGTGGCCTCGGTCGACCGCTACAGCGCCACCACCCGCTCCGCCCAGACCGTCTGGACCAGCGGGACCCTGCCCGCCGGCACCCACACCGTCACGATCACCCGCGGCAGCACACGGAATCCGGCGGCGACCGGGGGCAACCTGATCCACGACGCCTTCGTCGTGAGGGGCTGACGGCCCGGCTATCACCGGCCGCGGTGCCTGGCCAGGCCCTCGCCCGGCGGCGGGCGGGCCCGTAGCGTCGCCCGGACCGATCGACCCGCCGGGGTCACGACGAGAGGACGCGCCATGAGCAGCACGAGCGACATGATCCGGAGCCACCCCGAGGAGCTGCGCGGCGTCGATCCGGAGGTCCTGGCCGAGTGCATCGACGCGTGCGGCGCCTGCGCGCTCACCTGCACCGCCTGCGCCGACGCGTGCCTCGGCGAGGAGTCGGTCGCCGAGCTGGTCCACTGCATCCGCACCGACCTCGCCTGCGCCGACGTGTGCGCCGCGACCGGCGCCGTGCTCTCGCGCCGCGGCGTCGTCGGATCCGCGGCCGTCCGCGCCCTCGTCGAGGCCTGCCTCCTGGCCTGCCGCGCCTGCGCCGACGACTGCGAGCAGCACGCCGGGATGCACGAGCACTGCCGGATCTGCGCCGAGGCCTGCCGCCGCTGCGAGCAGGCGTGCGAGAGGCTGCTCGCGCAGCTCTGAGCACGGGCTCCACCGCGGAACGCCGGCGGAAGGCCTCCCCCACCGGACTCGACGGGCGGCTGTCAACCGTCCTGCCCTGAGCGTCCGGCGCTCCGCGGAGGTCATCGCCCACATCGAGCTCGAGACGCGCCGCATGCAGCCGGCCCGCCCCTCCTGGAGCGAGGAGATGACGGACATCCCGCCGCTGGACTTCCTCGAGTACACGGACATCGCCGACCTCGAGGACGCCCGGCGCGACCCGATGGACTAGGCCGCCGCCGGCTCCTCGGTGGAGCGGGAGTCGCTGAGGGACAGCGAGCCGATCGTCGCGATCACGCCGACGAGGACCGCCACGACCAGGAAGGCGACCCGCTCACCCGCGAAGAAGCTCCGGACGAGGTCCGCGCTCCACGCGCCCGACGGGAGGGTGGTCGCCACCAGTGCGGCGATCAGCGTGCCGACGACGGCCGTGCCGATGCTGGTGCCGATCTCCTGGGCCGTGTCGTTGAGCGCCGCACCGATCGACGTGCGGTTCGCGGGCATCGCCTCGACGAGGGCGACGGCGCAGATGGTCATGATCGTCCGCAGGCCCACCGTCATCACGACCATCATCACGGCGATCGCGAGGTAGCCCCGGTCCACCGCCCAGGACATCCCGAGCAGCGCGCCGACCAGGAGCCCGGTGCCGATCAGGCAGGCCGCGCGGTGCCCCAGCTTCGCGGCGAGGCGCTCGGTGATCGGAGTGGCGGCGAGCATCGTGACGATGACGGGCAGGTTCGCGAGGCCGGCGCGCACCGGGCTCCAGCCGTAGGCGTACTGGAAGTGCAGGATCAGGCCGAACAGGACGCTCGCGAAGGCGACCGAGGCGCCGAGCTGCGTGAGCGCCGCTCCCCGCGCGGGGCCGGCGCGGAAGATCGCGAGGTCGATCATGGGCGAGACGGCGCGGCGCTCGCGGACGACGAATCCCGCGACGGCGGCGACGGTGCCCGCGGCGCAGGCGATCGTGAGGAGCGACAGCCAGCCGTTCTCGACTCCGCTGGTGAGCGTGTAGCAGCCGAGCCCCACCGCGGCGACGGTGAGGGCGGTCCCCGGCAGGTCGAGCCGACCGGAGGTGAGGTCGGCGCGCCGGTCCGCGGGGACTCCGAGGCGCACGCCGATCCAGACCAGCAGCGCGATCGGGGCGTTGACGACGAGCAGCCACTGCCAGCTGACGGTGCTGAGGATCGAGCCGCCGAGGAGGGGGCCGAGGACCATGCCGGACATCCCGACGATCATCACGATCGTGATCGACCGCATGCGGAGCCTCTCGTCGTCGAAGAGCCGGAACACCAGCGACATCGTGACGGGCGCCATGGCGGCCGCGGCGCAGCCGAGCGCCGCGCGGAGGGCGATCAGCTGGCCGATGTCGGTGACGAGGACGACGGCGAGGCTGATCAGCCCGAACGCGGCGAGGCCGGTGAGGAGCACGCGGCGGCGGCCGAACCGGTCGGCGGCGGACCCGGCTGTCAGCAGCAGCCCGCCGAAGGTCAGGGAGTAGGCACCGGTCACCCACTGCAGTCCGGCGGTCGACCCGTCGAGTGAGCGTCCGATCGTCGGGAGGGCGATCGAGAGCAGCGTGTTGTCGACCATCTCGACGAAGAACGCGAGGCAGAGAGCGGCGAGCGGGAGTGCCGCGGAGCGGAGGGAGGTGTGAGCGCGGGACTCGGCGGAGGTGGTCGTCGGAGCGGACATCGAGGCGCCTTCCTATCGAACGCCGTTCGACTCTCGTACGGCGTTCGATAGTATGGAACGCCGTTCGGTAAGATGCAAGCCATGCCTGCAGATCGCCCGACGGAGACCGCTGCCGCGCCCTCCCCCGCCCGGGGCCGCCGCCGAGCGTCGCACTCGCTCGACACCGTGCTGGCCGAGGCGATCGCGATCCTCGACGAGTCCGGGGAGTCGGCCCTCACGTTCCGCGCGCTCGCGGCCCGACTCGGCGGCGGCGTGGCGAGCATCTACTGGTACGTCGGCAGCCGCGACGAGCTGCTGGAGCGGGCGACCGACGAGGTCATGGGTCGGGTCCTCGCAGACAGCGAGCCGCTCACCCACGGGCCGGACCCGATCGACAACGTCCGCGCCGTCGCACTGGCCCTCTTCGACGAGTGCGTCCGCCGACCCTGGTTCGGCCTCTACATGCTCCGCACGACCGGGGTGCAGCCCAACTCGATGGCGATGTACGAGCGCCTCGGGCAGCAGCTCATGGCTCTCGACCTGACGCCCCGGCAGCGGTTCCACGCCGTGTCGTCCATCGTCAGCTACGTCGTCGGAGTCGCGGCCGACCTGGCGCAGCCGCCGCCCCGCGAGTTCCTTGAGAGCGGGATGGAGAGGGGCGTGTTCCTCGAGCACCTGGCCGACCGCTGGCGCGCCCTCGATCCGGAGGAGTTCCCCTTCGGCCACCACGCGGCCGACGTCATGGCGACGCACGACGACCTCGACGTGTTCCGCTCCGGCCTCGACCTGCTGCTGGCCGGGCTCCGGCTGCAGGCGGGGCGGGGCTGAGGCCGGGTCAGCTCCCCGAGGTCCGCCGGATCGCCACCACGGTCACGTCGTCCGCCAGCAGCCCCTCGGCCGCCAGGCGGGTGACGCCGGCGACCGCAGCGGCGGCGGTCGCGGGGGCGGCGACGGCCGCGTCGGCCACCCGGTCGAGGGCGGCGAGGGAGCCGTCGAAGAGGTCCAGCACGCCGTCGCTGCAGATCAGCAGCAGGTCGCCGGGGTGGAGTCGGAGGCCGGTCGGCTCCCACTCCTGCGTGCCGAGGAGGCCGAGCGGCAGGTGGGCGGAGGGGATGCGCTCGCGCGAGCCGTCGGCGCGGCAGACGATCCCGAGTCCGTGCCCGGCGTCGACGAGCGCGATGTCGCCGGTCGAGGCGCTGAGCCGCAGGTGGAGGAGCGTGACGAACGCGTCGTTCGCCGACAGATCCGGCTCGACGACCCGGTCGATGAGCGCCATCGTCGCCGCGGGGCCGAGAGCGGGAGGAGTGACGCGCAGGGCGGCGCGGACCGTGGCCGCGATCATCGCGGCGCCGACCCCCTTGCCCATCACGTCGGCGACGGTGACGGCGAGCCCGTCGGGCGTGCAGCGCCAGTCGAAGAAGTCGCCGCTCACCGTCCCGCTGGGCACGCAGGCGCCGGCGACGTCGTAGCCCGGGAGGTCCGGGACCGAGCGGGGCTCGAGCCGCCGCTGCACCCTCTCGCCGTCGGCGAGCTCCTGCCGCGAGCGGGCGGCGCCGGCGGTGAGCATCTGCGCGACCTGCTCGCCGCTGAGCGACGCCATGCTGAACGACACCACGACCAGCAGCACGAGCGTGATCAGCGTGGTGGTCGGGGTCCCGAACCAGGTCGCGAACAGCTCGCTGCGCAGCCCCGCGGCCAGGAACACGGCGAACCGGAGCGCGTAGTAGAGGGAGAGGGCGCCGGAGCTCAGCAGCAGCGGCCAGCGCGTGCGCGAGCGCCCGGCGCCGAGCAGCGCGATCTCGCGGGTCGACAGGCCGATGAGGAGCGCCATCGAGGCGAGGTAGAGCGGCCCTCCCGACCAGTCGTTGACGGCGGGCGAGTCGAGGCTGGACACGCCCGTCACCACCACGGTCGGAGCGACCACCAGCCACCACGGCGTCGGCCTGCCGCGGAGGGAGCGGCTCGCCGCCCAGACCGCGGCGGCGCCGGCCACGATGAGCCCGTTGCCGAGCGGATTCGCCCACACCTGGTCGGCCGTGCCGTCGCGGAGGTAGGCGAGCGAGCCGCCCATGAACAGCGCGAGCGCCGTGCACCACCAGAAGCTGAAGGACGAGCGCGTCGACCGGTAGGTGACCAGCGCGAACAGCAGGAAGAGGGTGAGGGCGGTGACCCCGAAGGCGACGCGGAGGGTCGTGGCATCGAGCAAGGCGGGTCCGTGGCCCTTCCAGGAGACCGAGCGGCGGAGCGGCGGACGGGCGCCGTGATCAAGGGGATCCTGGCACGGCGCGCGGGCCGCTCGGGGCGCGCCGTGGAGGCCGGCCCCGGGGATCCGCGGCAGTGCGGCCCGTCCGCCCACCCGACGGGGGGAGCAGGAGGGGGGGGTCGCACGTTCGAGGAGAGACCACCGCCCTCGCGCTCGATACAGCATCGCGTGTACCGTCGCTCCCGTGCCCGCCACCGCGACCCTCACCCACTCCGCTGCTCTCGCGCGCCTCGGATCCGCCCTGGCGGACGAGACCCGGTCCCGGATCCTGCTCGCGCTGCGCGAGGCTCCGGCCGTCCCCTCCGACCTCGCGGACGCGCTCGGGGTCTCGCGGCAGGTGATGTCGAATCAGCTCGCGTGCCTCCGCGGATGCGGGCTGGTGGAGGCCGTGAAGGACGGCCGGTACACCTGGTACCGGCTGGCCGAGACCCGGATCGCCGGGGCGCTCGACCACCTGCTCCGCCTGGCCCTGGTCGTCGATCCGGACTGCTGCTCCGGCGACGACTGCCGCTGCGCATGACCGCCCTGCGCGCTCCGCTCCTCCCCGCCCGCCGCCGCGTGCTGCAGAGGCGCATCCGCTGGATCGTCGGCGCGACCATCGCCTACAACGTGGTGGAGGCGATCGTGGCCCTCGCCGCCGGGACGGTCGCGTCGTCCACCGCGCTCGTCGCCTTCGGCCTCGACTCCGTGGTGGAGGTGCTCTCCGCCGCGGCCGTCGCCTGGCAGTTCTCGGGCCGCGATCCGGAGGCGCGCGAGCGCACCGCCCTGCGGGTGATCGCCGTCTCGTTCCTCGGCCTGGCCGCGTTCGTCGCAGTCGACTCGGTCCGGGCGCTGCTCGGATTCTCGGAGGCCCAGCACTCCCCCGTCGGCATCGTGCTGGCCGCCGTCAGCCTGCTGGTGATGCCCGCGTTCTCCCTGCTCGAGCGCCGGACCGGCCGCGAGCTCGGCTCGGCCTCGGCCGTCGCGGACTCGAAGCAGACGCTCCTCTGCTCGTACCTCTCCGCCGCCGTCCTGGTGGGCCTGCTGCTGAACAGCACGCTCGGATGGACGTGGGCCGACCCCGTCGCCGGCCTCGTGATCGCCGCGGTCGCCGTCCGCGAGGGCCTGGAGGCCTGGCGCGGCGAGTCCTGCACGACGCCGATCTCCGCGCTGACGAGCGAGGACTCCGAGGCCTGCGGCTGCTGCTGAAGAGGGAGGGACGGCGCGGCGCACATCGGCGGTGACCGACCTCCGTCAGGACTTCGTCGCGAGGCCGGCGGCCGATGGGACCCGCTCCGGACCTACCGACGGCCGACCCGCGCCTCGACGACGTGCCGGCACCCGATCCCGCCGCGCTCCAGCTCCTCGCGCTTGCGGCGGAGTTCGACGCGGACCCGCCGCGCCTCGGCCAGCGGCAGCACCGCCTCCGGATCGACGGTCGCCAGCAGGAGCGCCGCCCGCGACCTCGCCGCCACCCGCACGTCCAGGCACGGCGTCTCCTCGGCGAGCCCGAGCAGCGCGTCCACCAGCAGCTCCAGCTCGACCGCGGTCGCGTGGAGCACCAGCACCCGCGAGGCCGTGCTCGACGGGCGGCGGACGAGGAGCGTCGCTCCGGTCATCATCGCCGCCCTCCGCTGCTCGGGACCGGTCCGGGACGTCCGCCCCGCCTCGGCCCTCGGCGACCGCCCGCGCGACGTCGGCGTGCACGCATGGGGTTCCTTCTCTCGTCCTGCTGCGGTGCGATCTGCACCGCACCTCCATCCGACGACTCGGGCACCCGGGCCGGGGAGAGGGTCGCCACGCGCGCGTCGGCGGGTCAGGAGGCGCCGGGGCCGCCGGGGATGAGAGGGTTGCGCGATGTCCACTGCGAGCGTGCCGTCGCCGCGCGCCGGAGTCCGGACCCGGCGCTTCCGGCGCCTCGCCCGCACGGGCTTCGCCGTCAACGGACTGATCCACCTCCTGATCGGCGGCCTCGCCCTGCGCGTCGCGGTCAGCGACGAGACCTCGCGGGAGGCGGACGCGTCCGGAGCGATCGGGCGCATGGCCGACTCCCCCGTCGGGCTCGTGGTGGTCTGGGCCGCGCTGGTCGGGCTGGTCGCGCTCGGCCTCTGGCAGCTCTCCCTCGGCGGGCGCTCCTCCGCGCCGGGGCTCCCCGCCCGCCTGGGCCGCCGGATCGTCGAGTCGGGCAAGGGCTTCGCCTCGCTCACGCTCGCGGGCACCACGCTCGTCTTCGCGCTCGGCGGCTCGACGAGCTCCTCGGCCACGATCCGCCGCATCAACACCGAGCTGCTGACGAGCACCGTCGGCGTCGTGATCCTCGTGATCGTCGGCGGGATCGTGCTGGGCAGCGGGATCGGCTTCGTCGCGATCGGGATCCGGCGCGGCTTCCGCAAGCTCGTCCGCATCCCCGAGGGCCCGACGGGGACGGCCGTGCTGATCCTCGGCGCGACCGGCTACATCACGAAGGGGCTCGCTCTGGGCCTGGCCGGCGGGATCTTCGTGGTCGCGGCGCTGACCGGCGACGCCCGCCAGGCGACCGGGCTCGACGGGGCCATCCGCTTCCTCGACGTCCCTCCGTACGGCACGATCGCCCTGACCCTCGTCAGCGCGGGACTGGTCATGTACGGGCTGTTCCTCGTCGCCCGGGCGAAGCTCGCGAAGCTCTGAGCCGACGCGGCAGTCGTTCACAGTCGCCACCCATATCGCTGAGTATCGTTCGGAGAAACAGGAGGTCATCATGAACGGATCGTCATCGACCGGCGCGTTCGGCACCGGCACGCCCATCGAGAGCATCTGGCGCGCGATGGAGCAGGCCCGCTCCCGCATGGAGAAGCGCGTCGGCTCCCGGGTCGGCCGCGGGGACGTGCGCACCGCGGTGCTCGCGCTCCTCGCCGAGCAGCCCATGCACGGCTACCAGATCATCCGCGAGATCGAGGAGCGCAGCGGAGGCGACTGGAAGCCGAGCCCCGGCTCCGTCTACCCGACCCTCCAGCTCCTCGCGGACGAGGGCCTCATCACGGCCGACGAGCAGAACGGCCGCAAGACCTACACGCTGACCGACGCCGGCCGCGCGACGGTCGCCGAGCACGGCACCTCGACCCCGTGGAACGACTCCGACCACGTCGACTTCGGCGCCCTGCCCAAGGCGGGCCTCGAGCTCGCCCAGGCCGCGGCCCAGGTCGGACGCTCGGGCACCCCCGAGCAGATCCGCAAGGCCGTCGCCGAACTCGAGGACGTGCGCCGCCGCCTGTACGCGATCCTCGCGCAGGACTGACCCGGGTGGCCTCGGTCAGCCCGGGTCCTGCCGCCCCGGGCCACCGAGAGCGGGAGGACCGGCGGCGCTACCGCCGGATCCTCCGCTTCGCCGCGTGGCATCTCGCGGTCACCTGGTTCTTCGACCTGCTCCTGCCGCGGGTGGGGCTCACGCGCGTCGCGCTCCGCACCCGGCCCGGCCGGATGCGCCGCTTCGCCCGCAGCTTCCACGTGCTCGCGGTCGACCTCGGCGGCCTGATGATCAAGGTCGGCCAGTTCATGTCGTCGCGCCTGGACGTGCTGCCGCCCGAGATCACCCGGGAGCTGGAGGGGCTGCAGGACGAGGTCCCGCCCGTCCCGTTCCCGCGGATCCGGGCGCTGGCCGAGTCCGAGCTCGGGCTGCCGCTCGAGCGCGCGTACGCCGGAGTCGACGAGTCGCCCGTCGCCGCCGCCTCTCTCGGGCAGGCTCACCGCGCCCGGCTCTCCCCCGTCGACGCCGAGGACACCGGCTACTCCGCCGCCATCATGAAGGTGCAGCGGCCGGGGATCGACCAGATCGTCGAGGTCGACCTCGCGGCTCTGCGCCGCGTCGGCGGCTGGCTCAGCCACGTGCGCCTCGTCTCGGACCGCGTCGACGCCCCGGCCCTCGTCGAGGAGTTCGCGGTCACCAGCCTCGAGGAGATCGACTACCTGCAGGAGGCGGCCAACTCCGTCCGCTTCGCCGCCGACTTCGCGGGCGACGCCCGGGTGGCCGTCCCGGACGTGGTCTGGGAGCGCTCGACCCGCAAGGTCCTCACGCTCGAGGACGTCACCGCGATCAAGATCACCGACCACGCCGCGCTGCTGGCCGCCGGGATCGACCCGCGGGAGGTCGCTCCGGTCTTCGCGGCCGTGATGTTCGACCAGCTCTTCACCAACGGCTACTTCCACGCGGATCCGCACCCCGGCAACGTCTTCGTCACGCCGACCCCCGGGGGCGAGCTGCCCTGGCGCCTCACCTTCATCGACTTCGGGATGATGGGCGAGGTGCCGCCGAGCACCCGCGCGGGCCTGCGCCGGATGCTGATCGCCGCCGCCTCCCGCGACGGCAAGGGGCTCGTCGACGCGGCCCGAGCGGTCGGCGTCCTCCTCCCCTCGGCCGACTCCCGCGAGCTGGAGCGGGCGCTCACGCAGCTCTTCGCCCGCTTCGGCGGCATGGGCTTCGCCGAGCTGCGGGAGGTGGATCCGCGCGAGTTCCGCGACTTCGCCGTGCAGTTCGGCGACGTCGTGCGCGCGCTGCCGTTCCAGCTCCCCGAGAACTTCCTGCTCGTCATCCGCGCGATGTCGCTGACCTCGGGCGTCTGCAGCGCGCTCGACCCGGCCTTCAACCTGTGGGACTCGGTCGAGCCCTACGCGCAGCAGCTGATCCGCGAGGAGCGCGGCTCCGTCGTGCAGGACGTCGGCAAGCAGGCCGTCGACACGCTCGGCCTGATCTGGCGCCTGCCGCGCCGGCTCGACGAGCTCGTCACGACCCTCGACGACGGCGAGCTCGCGGTCACCGTCCCCACCATCGAGCGCCGGCTGAACCGGCTCGAGGGCACCGTCCGCCGCGTGATCTCGGCCGTGCTGTTCGCGGGCCTGCTGATCGCCGGCGCCGTCGTGCGCCCGGACGACAGCGGCTTCGGGACCGTGCTGATGATCGCGTCGGCGCTGCCGCTGCTGCACGCCCTGCTGGCCCGCGGCCCGCGCGGCTGACGGCCGCCGTCGGGCCGCGGCTGCCGCGTCGCATCCGTCACCTCCTCCGCCCACCTCACCGGCGACGCGGTCGACATCGGCTACACGGACGCGGACAGCTGGCTCGCGCAGCACGGCACCGACTACGGGCTCTGCCAGACCTACGCGAACGAGATCTGGCACTTCGAGCTCGCCACCGAGCCGGGCGGCGACTGCCCGGAGCAGCTGCCCGACGCGAGCGCGACCTGAGCGGCTCTCCCGCGCTCCCGGGGATCCGATGCGTCGCGAACGGTCGTCATCGGAGCCGCGTGGGAGCCGTTCGCGACGCATCGATCGCGCAGGCGGCCGGGCGACCGGGCTCAGCGGCTGGTGAGCAGCTCGACGAACTCGTCGGCCATCGCGAGCTGGGCGCTCAGCGCCTCGCGGCGCTCGCGGGCCTGCGCGACGAAGGCGTCGAGCTGCGCGCGGACCTCGGCCGGCGCGTCGTCGCCCTCGGCCTCGAGGGTGTCGATCACGCGGAGCAGCGCGGCCATCTCCTCCAGCGAGAAGCCGAGCGGCTTCATGCGGCGGATGAGGATCAGGCGGTCGTAGTCGGTGGACGTGTAGAGGCGGAAGCCGCCCTCGGTGCGGCCGGACGCCTTCACGAGGCCGATCTCGTCGTAGTGGCGCAGGGTCCGGAGCGAGAGGCCGGTCCGCTCGGCGAGCTCGCCGATGTGCATGGTGCCGATCCTGCTCACCCCTTCAGATCTACCCTTACGTGAGGGTAGGGTTGCACGTGCTGCTGACACGCCTCTGCAAGCTTGGCATCCCCGCCCGCTTCCGCCGACCCGATGCCGCAGCCCTCCGCGCTCCTCGTCGAGCACCCCTCCCACTCCCTGGAGCCGCCGCGATGGCCCTCGCCTCGAAGACCCCTGCCCGCCCGCACGCCGAGCCCACCGTGATGACGGCGCTGCGCACCCCCCGCATCCTGACCCGCGAGGTCCTCGCCGGCCTCGTGGTCGCGCTCGCGCTCATCCCCGAGGCGATCTCGTTCTCGATCATCGCGGGCGTGGATCCGCGGGTCGGCCTCTTCTCGTCGTTCGTGATGGCCGTGTCGATCGCGTTCCTCGGCGGACGCCCCGCGATGATCACCGCCGCCACGGGCGCCGTCGCCCTCGTGATCGCCCCCGTCGCCCGCGACTACGGGATGGACTACTTCATCGCGACGGTGATCCTCGCGGGCGTGTTCCAGATCGTGCTCGGGCTGCTCGGAGTGGCGAAGCTCATGCGCTTCATCCCCCGCAGCGTGATGGTCGGATTCGTGAACGCGCTGGCGATCCTGATCTTCTCGGCGCAGATCCCCAACCTGATCGGCGTGCCCTGGCTGGTCTACCCGCTGGTCGCCGTCGGCATCGTGATCATGGTCGTGATGCCGCGCCTGACGAAGGCCGTTCCGGCGCCTCTCGTCGCCATCGTCCTGATCACCGCGGCGGTCGTCGTCACGGCGGTCGCCGTCCCGACCGTGGGCGATCAGGGCGAGCTGCCCCGCAGCCTCCCCGAGCTGTTCGTGCCGAACGTGCCGCTGACCTGGGAGACCTTCACGACCATCGCACCGTACGCCGTCGCGATGGCGCTCGTCGGGCTCCTCGAGTCGCTGATGACCGCGAAGCTCGTCGACGACATCACCGACACCCCCTCCCGCAAGACCCGCGAGTCGCTCGGGCAGGGCGCCGCGAACGTGCTCTCCGGCCTGTTCGGCGGCATGGGCGGCTGCGCGATGATCGGCCAGACGATGATCAACGTGAAGGCGTCCGGCGCCCGCACCCGCATCTCGACCTTCCTCGCCGGCGTGTTCCTCCTGATCCTCGTCGTCGCGCTCGGCGACCTCGTCGCGATCATCCCGATGGCCGCGCTGGTCGCGGTGATGGTGATGGTCTCGGTGGCGACGTTCGACTGGCACAGCATCCGCCCGTCGACTCTGAAGCGGATGCCCGTGGGCGAGACGGTCGTCATGATCGCCACGGTCGTCGTGGTCGTCCTCACCCACAACCTGGCGATCGGAGTCGTCGTCGGCGTCCTCGCCGCCATGGTCGTCTTCGCCCGCCGGGTCGCCCACTTCGCCACCGTCGAGCGCACCCTCTCGGCCGACGGATCGACGGCCCACTACACGGTCACCGGCGAGCTGTTCTTCGCCTCCAGCAACGACCTCACCACGCAGTTCTCCTACGCGGAGGACCCTGCGCACGTCGTGATCGACCTCTCCGGCTCCCACATCTGGGACGCCTCGACCGTCGCCGCGCTGGACGCCGTCACGACCAAGTACGAGCGCCACGGCACCCGCGCCGTGATCGCGGGCATGAACGACGCCTCCACCCGGATGCACGGCCGCCTCGCCGGGAACCTCGGCGCGGGGCACTGAGGGCGGGGGCCGCGGGACCGCGGCGCCCGCCGGGGTCGATGCGTCACGAACGGTCGTCACGGCGGGCGGATGAGGACCGTTCGTGACGCATCGATCCCGAGGGGGCGGGGGTGGGAGGGCGAGCGGGCGGCGCTAGACGCGCACGGGCGCGACGGAGGCGCGGCGGATCAGCCGCGTCTCCAGCTCCATGCGGGTGGCCGAGGCTCCCGAGGCGAGCGGGGTCGCCGACCGGTGCGCCTGGTGCAGCATCCGGAAGGCGATGGCGCCCATCTCGCCGATGGGCTGCTGGATCGTGGTCATCGGCGGGGTCGCCCAGGCCGACTCCTCGACGTCGTCGAAGCCGATGACGCTGAGGTCTCGCGGGATGCGGAGGCCGGCGTCGTCGGCGGCCTCGTAGACGCCGAGCGCCATCACGTCGGAGCAGGCGAAGAAGGCGGTCGGCACGTCCGGCTCAGCGAGCATCAGCCCGGCGGCCTCGCGGGCCAGCTCGCGGTCCCAGTCGCAGTAGGCGACGCGCGGATCCTCGACCCCGGCGGCGCGGAGCGCGGTGGTGAAGCCGTCGATCCGGGCGCTGCTGTAGAGCTGGGTGCGGGTGCCGCCGAGGACGCCGAAGCGGGTGTGGCCGGCGTCGAGGAGGTGCTCGGCGGCCATGCGGCCCCCGTCCCAGTTGGTCGCGCCGACGCTCGCGACGTCGGCCGGCGGCCGCGTGCTGGGGTCGACGACGACGACGGGCAGCTCGGCGGTGGTCAGCAGGTGCAGCTGCGCGGCCGAGACGTTGACCAGCACCACGATGGCGCCGAGTGAGGGGCGGCGGAGGAGGCGGCTGATCCAGGCGCCGTCGTCGCGGGCGCGGGTGAGCACCAGGTCGGCCCCGGCGGCGGAGGCCTCGGCCTCGATCCCCTCGAGGACCGGTCCGATCCAGGTGCCGCCGATGTGGCCGACGACGACGTCGACGATCTGGGCGGAGTGCGGATCCTCGACCGGCGGGCGCAGACGCGGTCGGCGGCGGTAGCCGAGCGCGTGCGCCGCCTCCATCACGCGCAGACGGGTCGCCTCCGAGACGTCGGTGCCGCCGTTGAGCACCTTCGAGACGGTGGGGACGCTCGTCCCGGCGCGCTCGGCGATGAGCGCCATGGTCGGGCGGGTGGTCGCTCCGGAGACGTCGTCGTGGTCGGGCATGTGCTCACCGTAGCGGATGCCGACTTTCGCAACTAGCCCTGCGCCAGGACGGCTTGCTCCGCCGGGAACCGCGGTGCATGATGGTCGGACGCCGGGGCTCCCGCACAGAAGTTGCGCAAGTCCTGTTCGATGACGAACCGCGGAGCGATCCGCCCGCACTTGAGGACGACGATGACCGACCACTCCCCGACCACTCCCGGCAAGACGGCCCTCGTCGTCCGAGGGGGCTGGGACGGCCACCAACCGGTCGAGGCGACCGAGCTGTTCCTGCCGTTCCTCCGCGACAACGGCTACGACGTGCGCGTCGAGGAGTCGACCGCCGTGTACGCCGACGAGGCGTACATGCGGACGGTCGACCTGATCGTGCAGTCGAACACGATGACCTCCATCCAGTGGGAGGAGTTCCTGGGCCTCCGCGCGGCGGTCGAGCGCGGCACGGGCCTCGCCGGCTGGCACGGCGGGATCGCCGATTCCTACCGCGACAACTCCGACTACCTGCAGCTGATCGGCGGCCAGTTCGCCTCGCACCCCGGCAAGCACCCGGACGAGCGCACCGGCGAGCAGTCGGACAACTACATGCCGCACACGATCGAGATGACGGCCCTCGCCGCCGACCACCCGATCACGCAGGGCATCTCCGACTTCGAGCTGGTCACGGAGCAGTACTGGGTGCTGCACGACGACTACAACGACGTGCTCGCCACGACCACGCAGGCCGTCCGCCCGTGGGATCCGTGGAAGCGCCCCATCACCTCCCCCGCGATCTGGACCCGCCTCTGGGGCGAGGGCCGCATCTTCGTCTCGACGCCGGGCCACCGCGTCGAGATCCTCCAGGACGACAACGTCCGCACGATCATCGAGAGGGGAATGCTGTGGGCGTCCCGCTGAGAGTCGGCATCATCGGCGTCGGGAAGATCAGCGAGCAGTACCTCGCGAACCTCCCGACCTTCCCCGGCCTCCGCCTCGTCGCGGTCGCCGACCTGAACCAGGAGCGGGCGCAGCAGGTCGCCGACGAGCAGGGCGTCCGCGCCCTCACCGTCGACGCGCTGATCGACGACCCGGAGATCGACGCGGTGCTGAACCTCACGATCCCGGCGGCGCACGTCGAGATCGGCACCCGCGCCCTGAAGGCGGGCAAGCACGTCTTCGCCGAGAAGCCGCTCGGGCTGAACCCGGCCGAGGCCGCGCCGATGCTCGACCTCGCGGACGAGCTGGGCCTGCGCTTCGCGAGCGCCCCGGACACGGTGCTCGGGACCGGGGTGCAGACCGCGCGCCTCACCCTCGACTCCGGCGCGATCGGGACCCCGATCGCCGCGCAGGTGCACTGGGCCGCGCCCGGCCACGAGCGCTGGCACCCGGCGCCCGAGTTCTACTACCAGCCCGGCGGCGGCCCGCTGCTGGACATGGGCCCGTACTACCTGACGGCGCTCGTGCACTTCTTCGGGCCGGTCGTCCGCGTCACGGGCCTGGCCACCCGCTCCGACCGCCCGCGCACGATCGAGACCGGGCCGAAGGCGGGCACGCCGATCGAGGTGACGATCGACACGCACATCACCGCGCTGCTCGAGCACGCGAGCGGAGTCGCCACGACCGTCACCGTGAGCTTCGAGGTCTGGCGCAGCCGGGCCCCGAAGTTCGAGGTCTACGGCACCGAGGGCACCATCTCGGTCCCGGATCCGAACATGTTCTCGGACCCGGTCGAGGTCGCCGTCCGCGACGAGGACTGGCGGGTCGTCCCCGACTCCGCCGGCGTGATCGACACCGGTCGCGGAGTGGGACTGGCCGACCTCGCGGAGGCGATCGCGGAGGACCGCCCGCACCGCGCCTCCGGCCGCGTGGCCCTGCACGTGCTCGAGATCATGGACGCCGTGCTCCGCTCGAACGAGGAGAAGGCGGTCGTGACGATCGCGAGCACCGCCGAGAAGCCCGACGTGATGCCGCTGCGCACGGCGGGCTCGATCGGCGCCTGACAGCGCCGGGGGGCGACGACGGGAGGCGGGGGATCGCCGCCAGCGCGTCGCTCCCCGTTCGGGGGTGACGGCGGGGGGCGACGCCGTAGACTCGGCGGATCGACGGTCCTCAGCCGCCGTCGCACGCGGAGGGGGATCGGCCGTGGCAGTCGGCTTCCGGCGGAGCGGTGAGCTCCGTGCCCTCGCGCGCCCCCGGCTCCGGGCGGCCGGCGACCCGCTCTCCCTCGAGGACCACCGCTCCCGGCTGTCCGGCTGGCTCAGCATGCCCGGCGGGCCGGGTCTCGTGCGCCCCTCCGCCCTCGCTCCGGCGTGGGAGGCGCCCCTGCTCCGGCTCGTGCGCGCCGGGGCGCCGGCGGAGGACCTGCACGAGGCGACCACCGGCTCCCCCGAGGGCTCGCGCCTCGCGGCCGTCGTCGAGCTCGTCCGCGACGCCCTGCACTCCGCGGACGACGACCGCGCTCTGCGGCTCACCGGCTGGCTGGTGCGCATCCGCTACGACCCGTCGGCCGACTCCTTCCTCCGCCGCTACGGGATCGCGCTGACCGTCCGCCTGCCGCTGAGCGGCGGCCTCGACGTGGAGGTGCCGCTCGACGCCCCGGCGCTGCGCCTGCTCTACGCCGAGCTGGCAGCACCGATGGATCCGGCCGCGGCTGCCGTGGCGGTCGAGACCCTGGAGCCGTCGACCCTCGCGGCGTCGACGCTCGCCTCCCTCTACTCCGCCCGCCGCCGCTGGAGCGACGTGGCCGAGTTCTCGGCGCCCGTCGAGAACGTGGACGCCGCCTCCGCCGCGGTGCTCATCCGCCGCGGCGTCGCTCTTCGCGAGCTCGGCGTGATCGAGGGCGCCCTCGAGGCGTTCGACCGGGTGGTGCGCCCGACCGTCACCAGTGCGCGGCCCGTGGAGCTGCGGGCGGAGGCGCTGCTCGAGCGCGCGAGCACGCTCCTCTCGGACGGGCGCACGGCTCCGGCTCGGCGCGATCTGGAGCGCGTGCTCTCCCGCTACCCGGACAGCGCCGCGGCGCACGAGCTGCTGGCGGTCACCGGGCGCTGACGCGACGGAGGGGCGCACCCTCTGCAGGATGCGCCCCTCCGGGGAGTGCGTCGGCTCAGTGCGTCGGCTCAGTGCGTCGGCTCAGTGCGTCGGCTCAGCCCTCGGCCTTCGAGGGCTTGCCCTCGGCGGGCAGGACCTCGTGCGGGGTGTCGCGCTCGTCCTCGCCCTCGGCCTGCGACGGCTTGTCGGACTGGTCGTCCGGGTCCTCGACGGGGCTCGGGGTCTGGTCGCTCATCGGAGTCCCTCCGGCTCGTCGGACGTGGCGGACGGCTCGGGGTGCGCCTCGAACTCCATCCAGGCGCGGTCCAGATCGGCCTGCGCCGACTCGGGCTCGCTGGCGAAGTAGCCGTCGTAGATCGCGCGGCCGCCGTGCTCGGGCAGGTCGTCGCGACCGCCGAAGGCCTGCGCGAAGCGGCCGACCTCGTCGTCCCTCTTCTGCTGATCCCGCAACCAGGCGGGGAAGGTCTGCGTCATGGTGACACCTCTCTCTCCTGCCCTCCAGCCAATCCCCCGCCGCGGATCCGGGCAAGCCCTTCCGCCGCGGGCCTCGAGGGGCCAGGCTCCGCCCTGGAGGGGACGGGCTCCGCCCTGGAGGAGCGGCGCTCCGCCCTCTAGAGGACATGTCCGCTACAGGGCGCCCCCGCCCCCGCCGCGGAGGAGAGCCGGCCCCTAGCGTGAGCCCGTGACCGACCCCGCTTCTCCGCGCCCCGCCCGCACCGCCGCGGGCCTGCGCCGCACTCTGCTCGCTCTGACCGCGACCGTCGCGCTGCTCGCCGGCACCGCGGCCCCCCTCGCCTCCGCCGAGCCGGACCCGGTGCCGGTCGGGAACGACCACCTCGCCAACGGCGTCGCCGCCTGGGGGCGCTACCTCAACGGGGAGTGGGACGTGCCGGCGGGCATGTCCGACCTCACGGACGTCGCGAGCAGCTACAGCCACACCCTCGCGCTCCACACCGACGGCACCGTCGAGGCCTGGGGAGCGGATCTGGAGGGCGAGCGGGACGTGCCGGCCGGGCTCCGCGAGGTGACCGCGATCTCGACCGGGTACCTCCACAGCATCGCCCTCACGATGGAGGGGACGGTCGTCGCGTGGGGCGACGACCGTCAGGGCCAGACCGACGTCCCGGCCGGACTCGGCGGCGTGACCGCCGTCGCCGCGGGCAGCTACCACACCCTCGCTCTGCGGGGCGACGGGACCGTGGCGGCCTGGGGCTCCGATCAGTTCGGAGCGACCGACGTGCCGGCGGGTCTCTCCGGAGTGGTCGCGATCGCCGCGGGCGGCTGGAACAGCCTCGCGCTGCGCGCCGACGGGACGGTCGTGGCGTGGGGCGGCGACGACAGGGGCGCGTACACCGCCCCGGCGGGCCTCCGGGACGTCGTCGCCGTCTCGGTCAGCTACTCCCACAGCCTCGCCCTGAAGCGGGACGGCACCGTCGTCACCTGGGGCGACCCCGTCGACTCCGGCTTGCCGCGGGTCCCCGCCGATCTCGGCGGCATCACCGCGATCGCCGCCGGCATCGGCTTCAGCGTCCTGCTCACGTCCGACGGCACCGTCGTCTCCCTGCACCCCGACGGCGACACGGAGCTGGACGTCCCGGCCGGGATCACCGGCGCCACCGGCATCGCGGTCGGCTTCAACCACGCCTTCGCGATCGGCCCGCTGCCGACCCTCACCGCCGACACCGCCGAGACGCTCGTCAAGACCAGGACCCGCTACTCCGCGACCTTCACGGCGTCCGGCCCGGCCGCGACCTTCGAGGTCTCGTCCGGCGCCCTTCCCGCGGGGGTGGCCCTCTCGCCGGAGGGCGTCGTCTCGGGCAAGCCGACCACCGCAGGCGACTCCACCTTCACGGTGAGCGCGCGGAACGCGTACGGCACCACGGCCGGCGTGCCGCACACGGTCACCGTGGTCCCCGCGAACACCCCGCCCGTCGTGACGGTCGCCTCCGCCACCGACGGCGCCTCCTACGAGAAGGGCTCGGAGCCGAGGGCCGCCTGCGCGATCACGGATGCGGAGAGCGGAACGTTCAGCGAGGAGGCCGTCGTCACCGGCACGCTCGTGAACGGCCTCGGCACCCGCACGGCGACCTGCACCTGTACCGACCCCGGAGGACTGACCACGACCGCCACCGCGACCTACCGGATCGTCGACACCGGCGTCCCCACCATCGCCGCGACGACCACGCCGACGGCTCCGAACGCCGCAGGCTGGTTCCGCTCCCCCGTCTCCGTCGGCTTCTCCTGCGCCGACGGCAGCGGCTCCGGGATCCGCAGCTGCACCCCCGCGCGGATCCTGCGCGAGGGCCCCGGCCAGAGCGTCACCGGCACCGCCGTCGACAACGCGGGCAACCGTGCCACGACGACCCGCAGCGGCATCGACATCGACTCCACGAAGCCGCAGCTCTCGTTCACGTCGAAGCCCGAGGGGTCCTACCCCTACGGCACGGCGCTCCCGGAAGCGCGCTGCCTCGCGGACGACGCACTCTCGGGCCTCACCGGCGACTGCGTGATCACGGGCGGCGGCCGCTCCGTCGGTCCGCACGTGTACCGGGCGACCGCGACCGACCGGGCGGGCAACGTCTCGACCCTCACCGCGTCCTACACCGTGACCCCGTGGACGATCGGCGGGCTCAGCACCTCGGTGAGAAGCGTGGCCGCCGGAGCCGCGACCGGCATGACGTTCCGGGTGACCTCGACGTCCTCCGCGGGAACGTTCCGCCACTCCGCCCTCGCCGACGTGCGCAGCGTCACGCAGAAGCAGACCTCCTGCACCGCCGGCGCCGTCCTCACCGGAGCGCCGACGACCACCCTGACCGGACGCCTCCGCTACGACACCGCGACGAACCGCTACGTGAAGGCGTGGACGGTGCCCGCGAAGCGGGGCACCTGCTGGACGCTGACGGTCGCGACGGCGGACGGCAGCACGGGGAGCGCCCGGTACTCGGTGAAGTAGCGGCGCCGGACGGCCGCCGCGGTCCTGTCAGGCTCCCGCCGCGGCGTACCGCTCCGCGAGCACGCGGGACGCGGCGGCCAGCTCGGGCGGCTCGGCCCCGGCCATCGGAGCGTCGAACCGGCCGAACGACGCGGCGAGCGCCTCCCACGACCAGGCGCCGAGGGCGAGTCGGCAGCCCGCGTCGCCGAGGTCCTCCACCTCCCCGTCGCCCGCGTAGGGCAAGACCTCGGCGGCGGGCGCCTCCAGCACCACCGAGCCGCGGCACGGCCACCCCTCCCCGGGCGCTCCGCCGCGGAACCGCGCCTCCAGGAACTCGGCGGGACTCCGGACCGGCAGCGCCCGGCGGCGGAAGCGGGCACCGCGGGGTGAGCGCGGCTCGAGCCGGTCGACGCGGAACACCCGCCAGTCGTCGCGGTCGAGGTCGAAGCCGATGAGGTACCAGCGGCCCTGACGCGCGACCAGGTGGTGGGGCTCGACGCGGCGCACCGCCTCCGCGTGCGCGAAGCGGAGCACCTCCGAGGCCCGGACGGCCGCCGCGACCGCGACCAGCCGCTCCGAGGGGACCGCGGGAGCCGGCGCCGCCGCGACCGTGAAGCGCAGCGCATCCGCTCGGGGCCGGAGCCGGGCGGGCAGGACCTGCCGCACCGTCGCCAGCGCACGGGCCGACGCCTCCTCGAGCCCCGCGATCGGCGCACGCAGGGCGGCGGTGAGGGCGAGCACCTGCTCGTCGTCGAAGAGCAGCGGCGGGAGCTCGGCGCCGGCCTCGAGCCGGTACCCGCCGCCGGGGCCCTTCGCCGCGTCGATCCGGTAGCCCATCGTGCGGAGCCGGTCGACGTCGCGACGCACCGTGCGCGGCGCGATCCCCAGGCGCTCGGCGAGCACTCCGCCCGGCCAGTCGCGGCGGGTCTGCAGGAGGGAGAGGAGCAGGAGGAGCCGCTCGGTCGTCGTGGGCACGTCCCGAGGATATTCCGAGAAGAGGACCGTCACCGTCCTCTTCTCCTGGGAGCGTCGGGGCACCGGGTGATCGACCCGGCACGACTGCGAGGAGCGCACCATGAGCATCACCACGACGACCCACCTCAACTTCCGCGGACAGGCCCGCGAGGCGCTGGAGTTCTACTCCTCGGTCACGGGAGGCCGGCTCGACGCGATGTCCTACGCGGACGCGAACGCTGTCACCGCGCCCGACGAGGCCGACCAGCTGATGTGGGGCCAGGTCGTCTCCGAGGCCGGCTTCCGCGTCATGGCGTACGACGTCCCCGCGCACACGTCCTACGACCCGGGCACGATCCCGGTGTTCGTGTCGCTCCGCGGCTCCGACGCCGACGAGCTGCACCGCCTCTGGGACGGCCTCTCGGAGGGGGCGGCGGTCGTCGTGCCTCTGGCCCCGGCGGCCTGGTCGCCCCTGTACGGGATGCTGCGCGATCGCTTCGGAGTGACGTTCGTCGTCGACCTCGAGGTCGCCTGGGGCTGAGGCCCGCGGGCTCGGCGGCGGGGCGCGTCCCACTGCGGACGCGCCGGCCGCCGACTCGGTACGCTCAGCACCGGATCCGGTCGGAGGGACGCTGCATGCTGGAGACGATCTCCGAGGCCCTCTCGCTGGTCACCCTCCCCCTCGGCGTGCTGTTCCTGCTCGCCGCGTTCGTCGCGGCGCTGATCGACGGACGCTGGCTGACGACGACCGCCTACCTCGAGGAGGGTCCGCCCCTCGCGCTGCACTGGGTGACCCGGGCCGGCGAGGTCCGGTCGCGTCCGCTGTCCGCCGGGGACCCGCTGACGCCGACGCGGTCGGACCAGCGGGAGGTGCACTACCGCGAGGAGGATCCGCACCGCATCCGCCTGCACCGGTGGAGCGACGCGGTGCGGGCGCTGCGCCTGACCGGCCTGATCCTGCTCGGGGCGGGCGTCGTCCTCGGGATCCTGTCGACGGCGCTGGCGGTCCTCGCCTAGGCGGCGCTCCGTGCGCGAGGATCGGACCCGTGGATGCGGAACGGGTTCTCGGAGACGGTCGGGCCGACGGGGTGTGGTGCCGGCTCGGGGAGCCGCTGACGGTCGCGCAGATCGCGCGCGGCGGGCCGGCGTGGCTGTGCCTGGACGCGCAGCACGGCGCGTTCGACGACGCCGCGGTCCTCGCCTCCCTGCGCGCGCTCGGCGCCGTGAGCGGGAGGCCGCCCGTCGGCGTCCGGGTCGCCGGGCTCTCCGACGCCCTGATCGGCAGGGCGCTCGACGCCGGAGCAGACATCGTGGTCGTCCCGATGATCGAGACGGTCGAGGAGGCGCTCGCGGCCGTCCGCGCCGCGCACTACCCGCCGCTCGGCCGCCGCAGCTGGGGGCCGATGTCCGATCTCTGGGGCGCCGCTCCCCCGTCGGCCGCCGAGGCGCGCACCGCGCTCTGGGTCATGATCGAGACGCGGGCCGGCCTCGACGCCGTCGATCGGATCCTCGCGGTGCCGGGCGTGAGCGGAGTCTTCGTCGGCCCGTTCGACCTCGCGATCGGCCTCGGACGGGACCTGTCCGACCTGCTCGCCGCGGACGGACCGGACGACCCGCTGCCGAGGATCGCCGCGGCGGCCCGGCGCGCGGGCAAGGGCGCCGGGGCCTACGCGGGGGACCGCGAGCGCGCCGGGCTGCTGCGAGCGCTCGGCTTCCCGAGGGTCGCGGTCGCGACGGATCAGTCGCTGATCGCGCTCGGCACCGCGGCGGCGCTCGACGCGGACGCCGCCGACTCCGGCTGCTGAGCCCGAGGCCGGGCACAGGGCCGGCCGCCGGTCACCGGCGAGCGCTCCCGCCGGGGGGACGCACGGGCTCCGGCGGCTCGGGGACGAAGCGGAGGCCGCCGGCGGAGTTCGCGAGATCGGTGAGCGCCGAGATCCAGGCGGGCTTGATGCGGGGCATGCGGCCGCCGGCGTAGCTGTAGCGGAGCGTGTGCGAGGGGTGCAGCCCGATCGCGCTGCGGCCGTCGCTCATCCCGTTCTCGTCGCGCCAGGTGAGCAGGCACGACTCCCCCCGGCGCAGCTTCGCGGTGAGGACGATCTGCAGGTGGGCGAGCACCCGGTCCTCGACGTCGATCTCGACCGATCCGTCGTAGTGCAGCTTCCCCATCGGCGGCTCCCGGCCTCGTCCTCGGAGGACGGGCGCGCCTCCGGCCCACCATCCTCGGGTGTCGTCCAGTGACCAGTTCGGGGCGGCGACAACCGGCGGATCAGCTGGTATCGGCGAATCCGCTGGTCTCGACGGGGCGGGGCTCAGGCCGGCGGGTTCGCCGCCATGAAGTCGCGCATCGGCAGCAGGTTCTGGAGGGGCGCGAAGTACCCGAAGCGGGGCAGGTCGAAGACCACTCCCGCGACTCCGGAGGACCCCATCGCCGCGATCCACTCGAGCGCGGCCGGCATCGGCACCTTCAGCACGCGCGACGCGTCCTCGTCGGAGAGGCCGGCGTGCAGCGCCCCGGCGCGGGCGCGCTCCCCCGTGGTGAAGGCGAAGACCATCGGCCCCGACTCCAGGCCGCCGACGAAGGGGGTGGGCGCGTCGTCCGGCCCCCGCGCGATGAAGCACCACATAGGCAGGGCGTAGACGCTGCGCCAGAGCGCGTCCATCGCGGCGAAGCTCTCGGGGTCGGCGCGCAGGGCCTCCGCCCGGGCGTCGATCTCGACGGTCTGATCCATGGGGCTCCCCTCGGCGCCGGCGATCGGCGCGGACCTCCACGCTAACGATGCTCCCGCTGGGCCGCACCCGCGATCGATCCGTCAGCAGCGGCCCGCCCCCGCGGCGGGCACGGGCCGCGGACGACGGATGGATGCGGTGGTGGCTGTGCGAGCCGTCCGCTGATCCCACCGGCCACTGGCCCCGTCCAGGCGGTTAGGTTAGGTTAACCTTCGCAACCCACACCACCCCCTTCGAAGGATCGCCGTGCCCGCCACTCGCACCCCCCTCCGCCTGACCGCCGTCGCCTCGCTCGGCCTCGCCGCCCTGCTGCTCACCGCCTGCTCGGGAGGAGCCGACGCCGGCTCCGAGGGCACGTCCGAGAGCAGCGCCGCCGAGAGCAGCGAGGGCTTCCCCGTCACCGTCGACCACGCCTTCGGCAGCACCACCGTCGAGTCGGCCGACCGCGTCGTCGCAACGAGCTGGACCAACCAGGACGTGGCGCTCGCGCTGGGTGTGACCCCGGTCGGCTTCACCCGCGCCTCCTACGGCGACGAGGACGGCGACGGCCTGCTGGTGTGGACGAAGGAGGCGCTCGACGCCTCCGGCGCCGAGACCCCGACCCTGTTCGACGAGACCGACGGCGTGCCCTTCGAGGCGATCTCGGACCTCAGCCCGACCGTGATCCTCTCGGCCTACTCCGGCATCACCCGGCAGGACTACGACACCCTCAGCCAGATCGCCCCCACCGTCGCCTACCCGGGCCTGCCCTGGGGCACGACCTGGCAGGACTCCGCGAAGCTCGACGGCGCCGCGCTGGGCCTCGAGGACGAGGCCGTCGCGAAGGTCGGCGAGATCGAGAGCGACATCACGCAGACCACCGCGTCCTACCCGCAGCTCGCGGGCACCACGTTCATGTACGGCTGGTACGACCCGACCGACGCGAGCACCTTCACCTACTACACGCCGAACGACGCGCGCGTGAAGTTCGTCGAGGACCTCGGGCTCGACGTCGCCCCGAGCGTCGCCGAGCTCTCCGGCGACTCGGAGGCGTTCAGCGGCACCATCAGCTCCGAGAACGCCGACCAGCTCGACGCCGACGTGCTCGTCGTCTACGGCGACGACACGACCCTCGCCGCGCTGCAGGCCGACCCGCTGCTCTCCAAGATCCCGGCCGTCGAGCGCGGCTCCGTCTACGTGCTGGAGGACGGCTCCTCCGCCGCCATGGCCACCTCGTCGCCGAACCTGCTCAGCATCCCGTGGGTGCTCGACGAGTACACCGCAGGCCTCGCCGCGGCCGCCGACAAGGTGTCGTGACCCGCACCGCACCCACCCGGAAGACGAGGGCGACCGCGCTGGCGGTCGCCCTCGTCGCGCTGGCCGTCGCCTCGGTCCTCTCGCTCGTGTACGGCTCCCGCGAGATCCCGCTCGGCGAGGTCTGGCCGGCGCTGACCTCGCCCGATCCGGCGTCCATCGTCGTCGCGGCGGTGCAGGGGCGGGTGCCGCGGACGGTCCTCGCGATCCTGGTCGGCGCCGCGCTCGGGCTCGCCGGAGCCGTGATGCAGGGCCTGACCCGCAACCCGCTCGCCGATCCGGGCATCCTCGGCCTCAACTCCGGCGCCTCGCTCGCGGTCGTGCTCGGGATCGCCGGGGTCGGAGCGACGAGCCTGCCGCAGTTCATCTGGCTCGCGTTCCTCGGAGCCGCCGCCGCCGGGGCGTTCGTCTACGCGGTCGCCTCGCTCGGCCGCGAGGGCGCCACTCCGCTGAAGCTCGCCCTCGCCGGAGCCGCCACCGCCGCCGCGCTCACCTCCCTCATCAGCGCGGTCCTGCTCACCCAGGAGACCACGCTGAACCGCTTCCGCTTCTGGCAGGTCGGCGGAGTCGGCGGCGCCGAGACCGCGAGCATCCTGCAGGTCCTCCCGTTCCTCGCGGTCGGCGCGGTGCTGGCCCTCTCCAGCGCGCGAGGGCTCGACGCACTGGCGCTCGGCGACGACCTGGCGACCGGCCTCGGCCGGCGCGTGGGGCGGATCCGCCTGGTCGCGGGGCTCGCGGCCGTGCTGCTCTGCGGCGCCGCGACCGCGATCGCCGGACCGATCGGATTCATCGGCCTGGTCGTCCCGCACCTCGCCCGCCGCGTCACCGGCCCCGCGCACGCCTGGCTGCTGCCCTCCTCCGCTCTGCTCGGCGCCCTGCTGCTGCTCGTCGCCGACGTGGTCGGCCGCGTGGTCGCCCGGCCGAGCGACGTCGAGGTGGGCATCGTGACCGCGCTGATCGGCGCCCCGGTGCTCATCGCGATCGTGCGCCGCTCGAAGGTGCGGGCGCTGTGAGGACCGCGGAGGCGCCCGCCGCGGTCGGCATCGCGGCCGGCCGCACGCTGCGCCGTCGGCGCACGGTCATCGGCTGCGCGGTCCTCGCGGTGCTCGTGCTGGCGCTCGTCGTCGTCTCGCTCACGGTCGGCAGCACGGTCTACTCGGTGCCGGAGGTCGTCCGCGTGATCCTCGGCGAGACCGTGCCGGGCGCCTCCTTCACCGTGGGCACGCTGCGGCTGCCGCGCACCATCACGGCCGTCCTGGTGGGCGTGGGCTTCGGGATGGGCGGCGTGATCTTCCAGACGATGCTGCGCAACGCCCTCGCCAGCCCCGACATCATCGGCATCACGTCGGGGGCGAGCGCGGCGGCCGTCGTCGCGATCGCGTTCTTCGGGCTCTCGGGCGGCGCGGTCTCGGTGATCGCGGTCGCGGCCGGGCTCGCGACGGCCCTGATCATCGCCGGGCTGGCCGAGGGCGGCGGAGTGATCGGGGCGCGGCTGATCCTCATCGGCATCGGCGTCGCGGCGATGTTCCAGAGCGTGATCGCCTACGTGCAGACCCGCGCCGACTTCGAGGACGTCCAGGAGTCGCTGCGCTGGCTGACCGGCAGCCTCAACTCGGCCGCCTGGCCCTCCGTCCCGCCGCTCGCGCTGACGATGCTCGTGCTGGTGCCGCTGGCGCTGCTGCTCTCGGGCCGGCTCGGCGTGCTGCAGCTCGGCGACGAGTCGGCGACCGCGCTCGGGCTCGACGTGCGGCGCAGCCGGCTGGCCCTGCTCGCGGTCGGAGTCGGCCTCGTGGCCGTCGCGACCGCCGCCACCGGCCCGATCGCGTTCGTCGCCTTCGTCTCGGGGCCGATCGCGCGGCGGATCCTGCCGAGCGCGCGCACGCTGCTGATCCCCTCCGCCCTGGTCGGCGCGGTCGTGGTGCTCGCCGCCGACCTGCTCGCCCAGTACGTCGTCGGCGCGCTGTTCTCGGGCGCGCGCTTCCCGGTCGGCGTCGTCACCGGCGCCCTCGGCGCGCCCTTCCTGCTCTGGCTCCTCGCCCGCCGCAACCGCTCCGGAGGCTCCCTGTGACCGACGCCCCGCCCACCCTCGCCGCCGACGCGGTCACCCTCGCCTACGACGAGCGCGTCGTGGTCGACGGGCTCTCGCTCGCCGTGCCGCCCGGCCGGATCACGGTGATCGTCGGCGCGAACGCCTGCGGCAAGTCGACGCTCCTGCGCGCGATGGCGCGGCTGATCACCCCGCGCTCGGGGAGCGTCCTGCTCGACGGGCGCGCGATCCACCGGCTCCCGACGCGCCAGGTCGCGCAGCAGGTGGGGCTGCTGCCGCAGACCCCGATCGCGCCGGAGGGGATCGCCGTCTCGGACCTGGTCGCCCGGGGCCGCTACCCGCACCGGGGCCTCTTCGGCCGCGGCTCCGGATCGGACGACGACGCGATCGTCGAGGAGGCGCTGCGCGACACCGGCACGCTCGAGCTCGCCGACCGCCCCGTGGACGAGCTCTCGGGCGGGCAGCGCCAGCGTGTGTGGATCGCGATGGCCCTCGCCCAGCGGACCGACGTGCTCCTCCTGGACGAGCCGACGACCTACCTCGACGTGTCGCACCAGGTCGAGGTGCTCGACCTGCTCACCGACCTCAACCGCTCGCGCGGGACGACCATCGTGATCGTGCTGCACGACCTCAACCTCGCCGCCCGCTACGCCGACCACCTCGTCGCCGTGCGCGACGGAGCCCTGTACGCCTCGGGCACGCCCGCCGAGGTGGTGACGCCGGAGACGGTGCGCGCGGTGTTCGGGATGGAGTCGCGCGTGATCGAGGACCCGGTCTCGCGTACGCCGCTGGTGCTGCCGATCGGGCGCCACCACTCGGGCTGAGCCCGGCCGTTCAGACTGAGCGGTCAGGCCGGAGCCGCGGCCAGGGAGGCGCCGTCGACGAGCGTGCAGCGGAGGAGCTGCTGCTCCCGTCGCGCGGGGTCGCCCTCGATGAGGATCTGCACGGCGCGGCGGCCCATGTCGCGCCGGGGCAGCTCGAAGCCGGCCTGCCAGCCGGTGCGGTCGGCCGATCCGGAGAGCGACACCAGCGACAGGTCGCCCGGCACCGCCACCCCCTCGGCCTCGGCGGCCTCCTGCAGGAGGACGAACTGCTCCTCCTGCTCGGCGAGGACGACCGTGACGCCCTCGGCGGCGATCCGGCGGATCCACTCCCGCGGCGACGCCTCCGGCCCCGGGACGAGGTGGAGGAAGCCGTCGCCGAGCTCGGCCCGCGCGCCGGCCATGCGGTCGGTGTACGACTCGACGCCCTCGCCGTGGCCGGCGTAGGCGAAGCGGGTGTGGCCGAGGGCGCGCGCGCAGGAGATCAGCTCGCGGACGATCGACGCGTAGTCGGCGGCCACGTAGGGCACGGGCCCGCCGGCGTCGTCGCGGCGGCCGATGCTGACGAAGGAGAAGCCGCTCGCGTTGAGGAACTCGAGCTCCTCGCGGGGCATGCGCTGCCCGAGGAGGATGCAGGAGTCGGCCAGGCGCAGCCGGGTGGTGCCGCCGCTGAGGCCGCCGCGACGGCCGCCGACGCGACCGCTGGTCAGCAGGAGGAGGTCGATGTCGCGGTTCTGCGCCTCCTCCTCGATGCCGGCGAGGAACGGGTGGAAGAAGTCCTCGCGGTCGAGCGGGAACAGGCTCTCGTAGGTGTAGACGCCGATCATGCCGGTGCCGACCTGCTTGAGGCGGCGCGCGATGGGGTCGGCGACGTACCCCGTCTCCTGGATCGCCTTGAGGATCCGCGCCCGCGTCGCCTCCGGGACCCGGGCGAGCTGCTCGCCCTTGTCGTTGAGCACGAACGACACCGTCGTCTGGCTGACTCCCGCGAGACGCGCGATGTCCTTCTGCGTGATCCGCGGCACCCGGACACCTCTGCTTCATCCTGGTAATAGGTATTACGTCTTGACCTCAGGCTACCGATGACGAAGGATCGCCGTACGCCCATCCGGGGCGAGAGAGGGCGGAACGTCGACGATGATGAATCCCGCAGACCCAGACAACCAGACCACGGCCTCCCCGAGGCCCGATCGGCAGCACAAGCCCGATCAGCAGCCCGAGCACGATCCGCAGCGCAGGCCCGACAACTCGCGCCGCCTCTTCCTCGCCGGGGGCGCCGCCGCCCTCGCCGGCGCGGCAGGGGCCGTCGGCGCCGCCACTCCGGCCGCCGCCGCGCCCCCGGCCGACGCTCCCGGGCAGAAGAAGCGCCTGAGCGTCACCGAGGGGCCGATCTCGCCGCTCGACAAGGAGTTCCGCTGGGACGACCGCGCCGGCGCAGACAACACCCGCGCGGTGCAGGCGGCCATCGACAAGGCGATGACCGCTCCGGGCGGCGAGGTGTCGCTGCCCGCCGGCGAGATCCGGGTGACGGGCCTCGCGGTCGACTACCGCGGCTACCCGGTGCAGCCCGAGAACGGGCCGCCCTACGGCTACGCCGGGCCGAAGATCGTCGGCGCCGGCATGCGCCAGACGAGGATCGTCCAGATCGAGGGCTCGACCCGCGACATCTTCACCGTCTCCGGCCAGACCGGCGACGCGGCCGGTCCCGCCAACAACAACAAGGCCACCGGCGTCGTCCTCGCCGACTTCGAGATGACGGGCACGCCCTCCGGCGGCCACGGGATGTCGCTGCGCTCGCTGGTCAACTGCGAGTTCCGCAACCTGTGGATCCAGAAGACCGGCAAGTCGGGCATCTTCCGCGAGCGCGCCACCTTCGTCTCGGGCGTCGACGACGAGTACTCGTACGCCAACTCCTGGAACAAGATCAAGATCGTCGCCCCCGCGGGCTGGGGCGTGGAGGACTCGGGCAAGGCCTCCATCGGCGGCTCGATGACCAACGTCGAGGCGATCAGCCCCGGCCTCGGCGGCTTCCTCCTCGCGCCGACGAACATGACGCTGCTCGACTGCCAGGCCATCGGCGGCACGGTCGGCCTCCGGTCGATCCGCAACGAGAACCGGCGCTCGGTCAACTCCGGCCTGACCCTGATCAACTTCCGCTCGGAGGGCTCCCGCGACGGCTGGGAGGTGCTGATCGAGGCCGGCACGAGCCACATGATCGTGAACCCGAACTTCTTCCCGACCTCGGGCGCGAACTGCCTCGGCGTCGGCCTGACGAACGGCGGGGCCGACTTCGAGGTGCGCAACCTCACCGTCCTCGGCGGCTTCTACGGGCTCAGCCTCGGCCGCTTCCCGCAGCAGAAGGCGATCGTGCTGGGCAGCGACTCCTCCCAGACGCGCCTCGTGAACCCGTTCATCGAGCGCGGCGCCGCGGGAGTGGACGAGGGCTCGCTGATCGTCGACGACGGACGCCTGACCTCGTTCGAGCTCGGCCGCGGCCGGGTGGAGCGCGCGGCCGGCTACACCACGGTCGCCCGCGCCCCCGAGACCATCCCGACCCCTCCGGCCGGGCAGGTCAACGAGGGCTGGGAGCGCTCCGGCGACACCTGGCGGAAGGTGGCCGTCTTCCCCGACGGGCACCGCGTCGTCATCGCCTCCTGACCCCGGGCGGCGTCGCCCTCCGCGCCGCCGCCCTCCCCCACCGCACACGGAACGAGCACCAGAACGCATGCATGACGACAGCACCCGCATCGAAGCCCGCATCGCCCGCTTCCGCGCCGAGAGCCTCCGGCCGGCGATCCACCGGGCGGTCGAGCCGCTCGGGATCGAGTCGTGGACCGCTCCGGGCGAGCCGGTCCCCTTCGACCAGGCGCGGGCCGCGTCCTACGCGCCCGCCCGCATCGGGGAGCCGTGGGGCGCCCCGTGGGGCACCGTGTGGTTCCACGTGCGCGGCGAGATCCCCGCCTCCTGGGTCGGCGTCGACGGCTGCGAGCCCGAGCTCGTCGTCGACCTCGGCTACACCGGCGCCCAGTCCGGCTTCGAGGCGGAGGGGCTCGTCTTCACCGCGACCGGCACGGTCGTGAAGGCCGTCGAGCCGTTCAACCAGTCGGTCCCGCTCGACCGGCTGCCCGGCCGCGAGGCGGGCGACCGCACGGTCGAGCTCTACATCGAGGCCGCCGCCAACCCGAACATCACCGGCGACTGGTCCTTCACCCCCACGGCGCTCGGCGGCCGCCCCGCCGACGGCGCCCTGCCGTCCGACCCGCTCTACCGCCTCCGCCGCCTCGAGCTCGGGCTGCTCGACCGGGAGGTCTGGGAGCTGGAGCAGGACATGGCCGTGCTCGTCGGGCTGATCGGGCAGCTGCCCGAGTCCTCCCAGCGCCGCGCCGAGATCGTGCGCGCCCTCGACCGCGCCGTCGACGTCCTCGATCCGGACGACGTGTCCGGCACCGCCGCCGCGGGCCGGGAGGCGCTGCGGACGGTCCTCGAGCGCCCCGCCTCGGCCAGCGCGCACCACCTGCACGCCGTCGGCCACGCCCACATCGACTCCGCCTGGCTCTGGCCCGAACGCGAGACCGCCCGCAAGGTGGCCCGCACCTTCTCCAACGTCTGCGACCTGATCGAGCGCGAGGAGGGCTTCGTCTTCGCCGCCTCCTCCGCGCAGCAGTACGCGTGGCTGAAGCGCGACCACCCGGAGCTGTTCGAGCGCGTCCGCGGCCACGTGCTCGCGGGCCGCTTCGTGCCGGTCGGCGGGATGTGGGTCGAGTCGGACACGAACATGCCCGGCGGCGAGGCGCTCGTGCGCCAGCTGCTCGAGGGCAAGCGCTTCTTCCTCGACGAGTTCGGGATCGACACGGAGGAGGTCTGGCTCCCGGACTCCTTCGGCTACTCCGCCGCGCTGCCGCAGATCATCGCCGGAGCGGGCGGGCGCTGGTTCCTCACGCAGAAGATCTCGTGGAACGAGACCAACACGATGCCCCACCACACCTTCTGGTGGGAGGGCATCGACGGCACCCGCGTGTTCACGCACTTCCCGCCCGTCGACCTCTACAACTCCGACCTCTCCGGCGAGGACCTCGCCCGAGCCGAGCGCCAGTACGCCGAGAAGGGCAGCGGCACCATGTCGCTCGTGCCCTTCGGCTACGGCGACGGCGGAGGAGGCCCCAACCGCGAGATGATCGCGGCCGCCCGCCGCACGCGCAGCCTCGAGGGCTCGCCGACCGTCGAGCTGTCCACGCCCCGCCGCTTCTTCGAGGAGGCGCAGGCCGAGTACCCGGACGCGCCCACCTGGTCGGGCGAGCTCTACCTCGAGTTCCACCGCGGCACCTACACGTCGCAGGCGCGCACCAAGCAGGGCAACCGCCGCAGCGAGCACCTGCTCCGCGAGATCGAGCTGTGGGCGACCACGGCCCTCGTCCGCGCCGGGGTCCCGTACCCGGCCGACGAGCTGCGCGAGATGTGGCGGACGGTCCTCCTGCAGCAGTTCCACGACATCCTGCCCGGCACCTCCATCGCCTGGGTGCACCGCGAGGCGGAGGAGAACTACGCCCGCATCGCGCAGCGGATCGAGGAGATGATCGCCGAGACCGTCCGGGCCCTCGCCGGCGAGGGCTCCGCGGAGCTGCTGGTGAACTCCTCCCCCTTCGCCGTCGGGGGCGTGCCGGCGCTCGGCGCGGCCGCGGCCGACCCCGCCGCGGAGCACTCGGCCCCGACGCTCCGCTCCGACGGCGACGCCCACGTGCTCGACAACGGGCTCGTCCGGGTGCGGATCGGCGCCTCCGGGCTCCTCGAGTCGGTCGTGGACCTCGCGAGCGGCCGGGAGGTCGTGCCCGCCGACGCCGCCGCGGGGCTCCTCCAGCTCCACCGCGACACCCCGAACAAGTGGGACGCCTGGGACCTCGACGACAACTACCGCCGCACGGTGGAGGACCTCGTCGGCGTCGACTCGGTCCGCGCCGGCACCGTGAGCGACCCGCTCGGCCGCGAGGTGCCGGCGGTCGTGATCACCCGCTCGTTCGGCGGCTCCACGGTCGTGCAGACCGTCTCGCTGCAGATCGGCCGGGCGGCCGTCGACCTCGGCCTCGACATCGACTGGCACGAGCGCCGCAAGCTGCTCAAGCTCGCCTTCCCGCTCGACCTGCTCTCGGACCGGGCGACGTCCGAGATCCAGTTCGGCCACGTGCACCGCCCGACCCACGTGAACACGACGTGGGACGCCGCCCGCTTCGAGACCGTCGCGCACCGCTGGGTGCACGTCGGCGAGCCGGGCTTCGGCGTCGCGGTCGTCAACGACTCCACCTACGGGCACGACATCACCCGCGACCGCGCCGCGGCCGGCACACCGACGACCACGGTCCGGCTCTCGCTCCTGCGCGCGCCGCTGTTCCCCGACCCGGACGCCGACCAGGGCCGCCACCGCCTCGCGGTCTCGCTCGTGGTCGGCGCCGAGCTGCCCGACGCCGTCGAGGCCGGCTACGCGTTGAACACCCCGCTCCGCAGGCTCACCGGCGCCGCGCCCGTCGCTCCCCTGGTGTCGATCGACGACCCCTCGGTGATCGTCGAGGCCGTGAAGGCGGCGGACGACGGGAGCGGCGACGTGATCGTGCGGCTCTACGAGTCGCTCGGCCGCCGCGCCGCAGCGACCCTCCGCGCCGCCTTCGCCGTCCGGGCGGTCACCCGCACCGACCTGATGGAGCGCCCCACCGAGCAGGTCCGCATCGAGAGCTCCGTCGAGGCGGAGTCGGCCGACGTGCGCCTCGAGCTGCGTCCGTTCGAGATCGCGACGGTGCGCCTGGCGCGCTGAGCGCGAGGGGACGAGGGGCGGGAGCAGGCCGGGTCGGCTTGCTCCTGCCCCTGCGTCATGTGGTCTGCTCGATGCACAAGGTCCCGATCGGAGAGGTCCCCCATGCAGTCGTTCCCCGCCCCGCCCCGCCAGGTGCAGATCGGCGACGCCGCCGCGTTCGCCGGCGTCACTCCGCGGGCGATCCGCCACTACCACCGGCTCGGCCTGCTTCCCGAGCGCGAGCGGGGCGGAGACGGTCGTCGGCGCTACGGCTACGACGACATCATCCGGCTGCTCTGGATCCGCCGCCTGGCCGACGCCGGGGTCGCGCTCGAGGACATCCGGGACGCCTTCGCCGTCTCAGCCCCGGCCGGCGCCGAGGACAGCGCCGACCGCGAGGACGAGGTCGCGGGCGTCCTCGCGCGGCTGGACGACGCGCTCGCCGCGCAGGAGGAGGAGCTGCAGCGGAAGCGGGCCTCGGTCCGGCGCATGCGGACCCTCGGCGGCCGGCTGGGGCTGCTCGACGACATCGTCTCGCGCCGCCTCGAGGGCGCACCCGAGGGCTCGCTGCGCCAGGCCGACCTCGACACCCTGCTGGTCACCGAGCGGATGTTCGGCCCGCTGGGCGCCGTCTCCCAGGCCGGCCGCTTCGTCGTCCTCGCCGCCGATCCGGCGCTGCGGGCGGAGGCCGACCGCGTCGACGCCGCCGAGGAGACCCTCGACGACACGGTCGCCGAGGACGACCCCCGGGTGGAGCAGGTGGCGCAGGAGCGGCACGCCTTCGAGGCCCGGCTGATGCGCGTCGTCGAGGAGTCCGGTCAGCTCGAGGAGGACGAGGCGATCTTCGACGCGTGGGACGAGGCGCACCCGCCCGAGGACCCCGCGCCGGCCCCCGATCCCGCGCAGGGCTCCCGCGCCCGGAGCGCCGGCGAGATCATCCGGAGCCTGCCCTACGACGTCTCGCCGGCCCGCCTGCGCGCCATGGACCTGGCGATGCAGCTCGGGATGGAGGAGGCGCCGGCGTCCTGAGACGCGGGGTCACGCCCGTCCGGTCACCCGAAGACCTCTCGCAGCACCTCCAGCGCCCGCTCGCGGTCGCCGACCCCGCCGCCCTCGTGCCCGCTGTACGGCCACACGTCGATCGACGTCTCGCCGCCGGAGACGTTGTGGGAGGCGAAGACCGTCGAGGGCGGGCAGATCGGGTCCATCAGGCCGACCGAGCGGTGCACCCGGCAGCGCAGGCGCCGCGAGAAGTGGACGCCGTCGACGTAGGAGAGGGTCCGCTCGACGGCGTCGAGGTCCTCGGGGCGGGTCGCCAGGTAGCGGGCGATCTCGACGTAGGGCGCCTCGTTCGTGACGGTCGTGGCGCGGAGGACGTCGGAGAGGAAGGGCACCAGGGCGATCGCCGCGCGCACCCGGGGGCGCAGCGCCGCCGCGGCGGTCGCGAGCGCTCCGCCCTGGCTGCCGCCGAAGACCGACACGCGGTCCGGGTCCAGCCCGGGGAGCGCCTCCACGGCGTCGACGGCGAGCGCCGCGTCCGCGATCATGCGCCGGTAGTAGTACGTCTCGGGCGACTCGATGCCGCGGGTCGTGACCCCGGGGTACGCGGGTCCGCTGCCGTGGGGGTCGGGGGTGGCTCCGGAGCGGGCGAGGCGTCCGGCTCCCTGGCCTCGCGCGTCGACGACCAGGTGCGCGTACCCGGCGGCGGCGATCCAGAGGTGCTCGATCGGACGGCCCCGTCCGCTGCCGTACCCGGGGTACTCGATCACCACGGGGAGCGGGGCGCCCGGGTCCGCTGCGGGGGTCACCAGCCAGGCGGCGATCGGCTCGCCCGCGAAGCCGGGGAACCGCACGTCCCGCACCCGCACCAGCGGGAGGCCCGCGTCGACCGGCGCGGCGCTCACGGCGGGGCCGCCCTCCCGCCCGAGCGCGAGGGTGGCCCGCCAGAAGGCGTCGAAGTCGTCGGGCTCCGCGACCTCCGCACGGAACTCGCGGAGGGCGGCGAGGGGGCGATCCGTGAACACCGGGTCAGCCTTTCAGACCGGAGTGCGCGAGCCCTTCCACGAACTGCCGCTGAGCGAGGAGGAACACGGCCAGCACGGGCACGACCGTCATCGTCGCCGCGGCGAGCTGCACGTCCCACATCTCCCCGCCGTAGGCGTCGGTGAAGCGGGTGAGCGCCTGGGGCAGAGTGAAGAGCTCGGGTGAGGTCAGGTAGACCGTCGGCTCGAGGTACATGTTCCAGGACCCGAGGAAGGTCAGGATCGCGACGGCCGACAGCGCGGGCTTGGACAGCGGCAGGAAGATGCGCCGCCAGATCCCGAAGCGGCCGAGGCCGTCCAGGCGCGCGGCCTCCTCGAGCTCGCCGGGCATCGCGATGAAGTACTGCCGCATGATGAACGTGCCCAGCACCGCCGGCGCTCCGACCATCGGCACCAGCAGCAGCGGCACGTGGGTGTCGATGAAGCCGAGCTGCCGGAAGATCTGGAACAGCGGGATGATCGTCACCTCCGTCGGCACCAGCAGGCCGGTCAGGACGACGAGGAACACCGCGTTGCGTCCCGGGAACGGGATGCGGGCGAAGGCGTAGCCGGCCAGGCTCGAGACCAGCAGCGTCACCACGGTGACCGTGACCGCGATGTAGAGGCTGTTCCAGTACTGGAGCGCGAACGGCTGGAACCGGAACGCCTCGGCGTAGCCCGCCAGGCTCGGCGAGTCCGGCAGCAGGGTCGGCGGGTTCGAGAAGATCTCGTTCACCGGCTTGAACGACGAGGCGATCATCCAGAACGTCGGCACCGCGAACGGCAGCACGAGCAGGATCAGCGTCACGACGAGCAGGGCGGTCATGAGCGGGCTGCGGCCGCGGCGGCGCTTGACAGGCGGCTCCGGGACGGCTTCGAGGCGTGGCGTGAGCGGGGTCCCCTGCTCGACGACGGCGTCAGTTCTCATAGAAGACCCATTTCCTGCGCAGCTGCCACTGCACGACCGTGAGGATCAGGACGAAGAGGAGCAGCATCAGCGAGAGCGTCGCGCCGTAGCCGATGTCGCTGAACTCGAAGGCCTGTTGGAACACGTAGTAGACGAGCACTGTCGTCGACAGCTCCGGCCCGCCCTCGGTCAGGACGGCGACCTGCGCGAACGCCTGCAGCGAGCCGACGATCGTGAGGATGGCGGTGAGGAGCAGGGTGGGCGAGATGAGCGGCAGCGTGATCCGGAAGAAGATCGCGCGGGGGCTCGCGCCGTCCAGGCGGGCCGCCTCGTAGAGGTCGCCCGGCACTCCCTGCAGCGCGGCGAGGAAGAGCACCATGTTGACGCCGACGCTGCGGATGACCTGCGTGACGATGACGCTCGCCATCGCGGTGGGTCCCTCCTGGAGCCAGTTCGGCCCGTCGAGGCCGACCAGCGAGAGCAGGCCGTTGATCGCGCCGTTGTCCTGGAGGAGGAAGCCCCAGACGAGGGTCCAGGCGACCACCGAGATGACGACGGGCGAGAAGAAGAGCGTGCGGAACAGGGCGCCGCCCGGGATCCTCCGGTTGAGCAGCACGGCCAGGCCCAGCCCGAGGGCGAGGTTCAGGACGACCACTCCCCCGGAGAAGACCGCGGTCGTGCCGAGCACCGCGCCGATGCTCGGGTCGTTGATCGCCCGCTCGTAGTTCTCGCCGCCCACGAAGGTCATGGAGCCGGTGAAGACGTTCCACTCGTTGAGGCTGAACCAGACCGCGAGCCCGACGGGCAGCAGCACGAACACGATCACACCGAGCAGCTGGGGCGCGATGAAGAGCCAGCCGGCGAGCGCGTCGCGGCGCCGGAGGTTCCAGTAGGCGCCGGCGGGAGCGGATCGGCGGCTGTCCGTCGAGGTCGCGGTCACGGGATCACTTCCCCTGGAGGACGGGCGCGATGGCGTCGCAGACGCCTCCGAGCACCTCGGCGACGTCGGCGTCGGCCGACCACATGCGGTCCAGCGCCGTCTTGCCGACCGAGGTGATCTCGGCGGGGCTCGTCACCGGAGGGGTGGCGGACACGTCGGCGAGCTCGTCGACCACGACGCGGTCGAGCTGCTCGGCGCTGAGGCGGGTGTTGACCTTCGCCAGCTCCTCACCGGACAGCAGCGACTCGCGGGGCGGCGGGAAGAACTGCGCGAGCTTGGCGGAGTTCTCCGGGTTGGTCATGAACGAGAGGAAGCCGGTCGCCTCCTCCACGTGGTCGCCGCCTGCGAGCGCGGCCATGCCGGCCTGGCCGATGTTGCCGTACTCGCCGGCGGGGCCGACGGGCAGCGGGTAGATCTCGAACGGGAACGAGCCGTCGAGCAGGCTCGCCCGCGAGACCTGCGCGGTCGTGAACGCGGCGTCGCCGGCGAAGAAGTCCGCCGTCACGCCGGGTCCGGGGGTCGCGCCGCTGACGTAGACCGAGTCGTGGAAGAACTGGAACGCCTCCACCATCTCGGGCGAGTCCATCGTGCACTGGGTCCCGTCGTCGCTCCACGGCTGGGCTCCCCAGCCCGCCCAGAGGTTCGCGAGGCTCAGCCAGCCCGAGAAGTCGAAGTCGCGGATGATGTAGCCGGCCTTGCCGGTCGACTCGTTGACGGCCGCGCCGATGCGGTCGACGTCCTCCCAGGTGAGCGTCGCGGGGTCGACGGTCTGCCCGGCCTGCGCGATGAGGTCCTGGTTCACGTACAGCGCGAACGGCGAGTTGGAGAACGGGTACGCGTAGAGCTCGCCGTCCTGGCTGAACGACTGCGCCACGCTGGGCAGGATGTCGTCGTACTCGTAGCCCTCGGTCCCCTCGAAGGTCTCGGTCAGCGGAGCGAGCGCTCCGGCGTCGATCAGGTCCTTCGCGATGTCGCCCACCCAGGCGAGGTCGGGGGCGTTGCCGCCCGCGGCCTGCGTGGTCAGGGTCGAGTTGTAGTCCGCGAACGGGAGGGACTCGAAGGTCACGGACTCGATCTCGGGGTGGTCGGCGATGTACTCGTCGGCCATCGAGTCGAACAGGGCGAGCTGCTTCTCGTCGGAGGTCCAGACGGACATCCTCAGAGCGACGGGTGCTGAGTCGTCCCCGCCGCCGGCGGCGCCGCAGCCCGAGAGGGCGGCGATCACTCCGACTGCGGCGAGCGAGGCCATCAGCTTCTTCGCTGGTCTCATCGTCTCTCTTTCTCCAATGGTCTTCTCGGTGTTCCCGGTCAGTACCCGACGACGTCGGGCCAGTGGGTCTCTACGCCGCGCGACTCGAGCCTCGCCTGCAGGCGGGCGACGAGGGCGGGGTCGGCGGCGATCTCGTGGGGCGACAGGTCCTCGGCGAGGGCGAGGGCCGCCAGCTCGCCGACGGCCTCGCCGATGTTCCACTCCACGGGGTGGAGGCGGTACGCGCCGTTGGTGATGTGCGTCGTCCCGATGTTCTTGCCCCCGGGCAGCAGGTTCGTCGGGGTGCGCGGCACGAGGGCGCCGAGCGGGATCTCGAACGGCGAGCACTCCACGTCGAGGTAGTTGTCGCCTCCGGTGGTCGGGTGCAGGTCGATCCGGTACATGCCCACGCCGACGGAGTCGTCGAAGCGCGCGGGGCTCCCCGTCCCGCGGGCGGCGACGGAGACGTCCTGCTCGCGCACCGTGGTGAGCGCGCGGATCCGGCGGGACTCGCGGATGTAGGGGGCCTGCGCGAGGCCGTCGGCGGTGCCCATCACGTCGCCGCGGAGCCGGAGCCCGGGCCAGCCGCGGCCGCCGTCGGGCCGGGGCGCCTCGGTCTGGAGCCAGTAGAAGTACGACAGCGAGAGCGCGCGGGCGCCGGCGAGGTGCTTCTCCGGCTCCGGCACGTCGAGGATCGAGCTGTCGAGGTAGTCGAGCATCGGCCAGTTCGCGAGCACGATGTCGCTGTCGAGCGCGCCCGGTCGGAGGGTCTCGGTCGCGAGGATCCGGCGGAACATCCAGAGGTCGGTGTCCCCGCCCTGCGCGCGCTGGTCGGCGGTGCGGGTGTCGCCCACGGCGTTCACGTGCATCGTGCGGGTCTCGGGGCGCAGCGTCCTCGGGTTCGGCGCGGTGAAGGAGAGGAGCTTCCCGCCCCAGAACGGCACCTCGTACTCGTGCCAGTAGTCGTAGTCGGCCGGGCGCTCGATGGTGTGGTCGCCGTCCGCGCTGTCGAAGCCGAAGCACCAGGTGACGGCCTGCACGTTCATCGGGTCGGCGACGGCGGGAGCGCTGGGCTCGCCGTGCTCGTCGCGCGACTCGGAGCCCGTGACGTAGTCGACCTCCGCGAGGGGGAGCAGCTCCCCCGTCTCGGTCGCGTCGATCACGTACCGTCCGGAGACGGCGAGCTCCTCGCCCGAGACCGCGTCGCGCAGCAGGACGCGCTCGATCCGGCCCGGGCCGCCGTCGACGGCGAAGGGGACGACGCCGGTGACGACGCGGATCGCTCCGCTCGAGCGGTAGGGGGCGAGCATCTCGTCGAGCACGGCGACGGCGACGCGGGGCTCGGCGCAGAGCCTGCTCACGAGTCCGCGGCCGGGGTTCAGGCGGTCGTCGCGCATCGCCTCGGCGGTGAGGGGGTAGTTGCGGCGGTAGTAGCCGCGGATGCCGTCGCGGAGGCGCCGGTAGTCGGCGGTGACGCCGAACTGCTCGACCCAGGTGTGCTCGTCCGGCGGGACGCCCTGCGAGGTGAGCTGGCCGCCCAGCCACGGGTACTGCTCGGTCAGCACGACCGTGAGGCCGTTGCGGGCGAGGGCGATCGCCGCCGCCACTCCTCCGAGGCCGCCGCCGATCACGGCGACATCTGCTTGCATCGGGGTCACGCGTCCGCCTCGTCCTCGTCGACAGTCTGGGTCATCGGCCTACTACCCGCGGGTAATACGTATTGCCGATTGATTAGACCGTAACGCACGAGTGTCCGGTTGGCAACGGTCTCCGCCGTTCCGAGCGATGCCGCGGCGACCCGCGGGCGTCCTCAGCCGGAAGCGGGCCGGATGTCAGGGCTCGGTGGCATGCTCGACCCCGAGCGCGGCCGGCGGCCGGCTGCGCGGAGCGGAGCAGCATGATCGGGTTGGATCTCACCGGGCGCACGGCCCTCGTCACGGGGTCGGGGCAGGGCATCGGGCTGGCCATCGCGACGACGCTCGCGGAGGCGGGCGCCGAGGTGATCGTGAACGCCCGCTCCGAGCGGTCGATCCGCCGGGCGATCGAGGCCGTCGGCGCGGCGGCGCCGGAGGCGCGGGTGCGCGGAGTCGCGGCCGACGTGTCGACGGAGAAGGGCACGGCCTCCCTCCTGCGCGCGGCCGCCGACGTGGACGTGCTCGTCAACAACCTCGGGATCTTCGGCTCCGCCGATGCGCTCTCCATCGACGACGACGAGTGGCGCCGCTACTTCGAGGTCAACGTGCTCACCGGCGTGCGCCTCACCCGCGCCTACCTCCCCGGGATGATGGAGCGCGAGTGGGGCCGCGTCCTCTACATCGGCAGCGACTCCGCCGTCGTCACGCCCGCCGAGATGATCCACTACGGAGTGTCGAAGACCGCGCTGCTGGGCGTCTCGCGCGGCTTCGCCAAGGCCGCCGCCGGCACCGGGGTGACGGTGAACAGCGTGCTCGCCGGGCCGACCCACACGGGCGGCGTCGAGGACTTCGTCTACGAGCTGGTCGACCGCGAGCTCCCGTGGGAGGAGGCGCAGCGCGAGTTCATGCGCCTGCACCGGCCGCAGTCGCTGCTGAAGCGCCTCATCGAGCCGGAGGAGATCGCCCACATGGTCGCGTACCTCGCTTCCCCGCTCGCCTCGGCCACCACGGGCGCCGCCGTGCGCGTCGACGGCGGCTACATCGACTCGATCGTGCCGTAGCGCGCGCTCCCGGGGCTTCCCGGGGCGCCCGTCAGTGCGGAGGGGCGACCGAGCCGCCGGGGCGCCACGGGCCGCCGATGCGCTCCTGGAGGAGCGGCGCCGCCGGGTCGGCGAGGCGGGCGAGCAGCGCCTCCACTCCGCGGCGGCCGAGCTCGCGGCCGGGCGCGACGAGCAGGTCGAGTGCCGGGTCGGCCAGGTCGGCGACGTCGGGGTCGGAGGCGAGCAGGACGATCGAGAGGTCCTCGGGCACGCGCAGCCCGCGGTGCCGCACCTCGTGCGCGAACCCGACGGCGGCGCCCCCGTTGACGATCACCACGGCGGTCGCGGAGGCGGGGGCGAACGAGCGGGCGAGGGTGCGGCCACCGGCGGGCGACTCCTCGCAGCGCAGCAGCACGCCCTCGACGCCGCGGGCCGCGCAGGCGAGCGCGAACGCCTCCTGGGTGCGCGCGTAGGGGCCGAAGTCGGCCGCGGCGTCGCGGTCCGGGCCGAGCACGAGCGCCACCCGCGCGTGCCCCAGGCCGGCGAGCCGGCCGAGCGCCTCCTCGACCATCCCCTCGAAGTCGATGTCGACCCAGTCGAGGGCGGACGGGTCGCGGGTGCGCCCGATGAGGGCGAAGGGCGTGCCGGAGTCCCGCAGGACCGGCACGCGCTCGTCCTCGCTGGTGACCTGCATCAGCACGACGCCGTCGATCAGGCCGTCGGCGCGCAGGTCGGCGAGGCGGTCGGAGCCGCCGACCGTCGGCCACAGGACGATCGAGTGGTCCTGCTCCGCCGCGGCCTCGGCAGCTCCGAGCAGGAACGAGGTGGCGGTGTTGAGCGGCCGGCTCGACACGAGCGGATAGACGACCGCGACGATCCCCGAGCGGCGCCGCGCGAGGGCGCGGGCCAGGGCGTGCGGCCGGAAGCCGAGCTCGTGCATCGCCGCCCGCACCCGCTCGCGGGTCTCGGGCGAGACGGGCTTGGTGTCGTTGACCACGAACGAGACCGTCGCGATCGAGACCCCCGCGAGGCGCGCGACGTCCCTCATCGTGGCCACCGCGCCTCCTCCGCTCGCGCCGCCCGGCCGTGGTTGACGCGGGGCGGACGTCTCCCGCATCCTAGGAGACGCGGCCGGTAAAGCGGTTAACCCTGTGTCGGGCCGCCCACTGCCGCACCGTCTCCACCGTCGAAGAAGGAACACCGTGACCACACCCTCCTCCCCCGTCCGCGTCCTCGTCTGGGGCGAGAACCGCCATGAGCAGATCGAGGAGAAGGTCCGCGCGATCTACCCCGACGGCATGCACAGCACGATCGCCGACGGCATCCGCGAGAACCTCGGCGAGCGCGCCACCGTCTCCACCACCACGCTCGACGAGCCCGAGCACGGCCTCACCGAGGACGTCCTCGACGCCACCGACGTGCTCGTCTGGTGGGGCCACATGGCCCACGGCGACGTCTCCGACGAGATCGTCGAGCGCGTCCAGCGCCACGTCCTCTCGGGCATGGGCCTCGTCGTCCTGCACTCCGGCCACTGGTCGAAGATCTTCGGCAAGCTCATGGGCACCACCTGCACGCTGCGCTGGCGCTCGGAGCAGGACCGCGAGCTGGTCTGGACCGTCGACCCCACGCACCCCATCGCCCAGGGGATCCCGCACCCCTTCGTGATCCCCCGGCAGGAGATGTACGGCGAGTTCTTCGACGTGCCGGCGCCCGACGAGCTCGTGTTCCTCTCGACCTTCACGGGCGGCGAGGTCTTCCGCTCCGGCATGACCTGGAAGCGCGGCCACGGGCGCATCTTCTTCTTCTCCCCCGGCGACCAGGACTACCCCGTCTACCACCAGGCCGAGGTGCGCCGCGTGATCGCGAACGGCGTCGAGTGGGTGCGCTCCTCGCGCCCCGAGCGCAGCCTCCCGGTGCTGCAGCGCTACGAGACCGAGGACTTCCACAACGGCCAGGACTACGAGGGAGCGCTCGTCCGATGACGGTCCGCCTCGTCCAGGTCGGCGCCGGCGCGATGGGCCGCGCCTGGATCCGCACCATCCGCGACTCCCCGGACGCCGAGCTCGTCGGCCTCGTCGACCTCGACGTCGACCTCGCCACGGCTGCCGCGGAGGAGGAGGGGGTCGGCCCGGTCGCGGTCGGCACCTCCGTCGCCGAGGTCGCCGCGCGCTCCGGCGCCGACGCCGTGGTCAACGTGACCGTGCCGCGGGCGCATCTGCCCGTCAGCTCGGAGGCGCTGTTCGCCGGGCTGCCCGTGCTCTCCGAGAAGCCGATCGCGCCGACCATCGCCGAGGCGCTGGTGCTCGCGGCGACGGCCGAGGCCTCGGGCCGGCTCCTGATGACCAGCCAGTCGCGCCGCTACTACGCGGCGATCACCGCCTTCCGCGAGCAGATCGCCGGGCTCGGGCAGCTGGGCACCGCCTCCGTGCACTTCGCGAAGGCGCCCCGCTTCGGCGGCTTCCGCGACGAGATGGACCACGTGCTCCTGGTCGACATGGCGATCCACGCCTTCGACGCGGCGCGGTACCTGCTCGACAGCGACCCGGTCGCGGTCTACTGCGAGGAGTACAACCCGGGCTGGAGCTGGTACGCCGACGGAGCCGCGGCGAGCGCCGTGTTCGAGTTCGCCGGCGGAGTGCGCTTCAGCTACACCGGCAGCTGGTGCGCCGACGGCCTCGAGACCTCGTGGAACGGCGACTGGCGCGTGAACGGGGCCGGCGGCACCGCGCACTGGGACGGCGACGGCGCTCCGGAGTGGCAGTCGCGCGAGTCGGAGGCGGTGCGGACCGCCACGCTCGAGCCCGTGCCCGAGGAGATCGCGGGCTCGCTCGCGGAGTTCGTGCGGGTGCTGGGCTCGGGGGCGGTGCCCTCGGGCGAGGTGCACTCGAACGTGCGGAGCCTCGCGATGGTGGAGGCGGCGGTCCGCTCCTCCGAGACGGGTGCGCGGGTGCGGCTCGACGACGTGCTGGAGGAGGGGTACGCGGAGGCGTTGACGCTCGCGCGCGACGAGCGAGTCCGCGCGGCCCTCGGCTCCTGGGGCTCGGCCGCCGAGGGTCTCGCGCGCTGACCACGCCGCCTGGCGGATCTCGAGGCGTCCGTGCGGCGGACTGCGGCACGCGGCGTCTCGAGACCCCCGCCCGGTCGCGGCTCCGCCACCGCGCGTTCGCCGGGCGGACACCTGCGGGCGGCGGGGCGTTCACCGGGGGCGGCCAGCGTGGGCGGGTTCCTTCGAAGCCGCTCAGGAGACCCGTGTCCTCTCGTCACACCCGCACCCGCACCCCCACCCGCACCGCCGCCCTCGCCCTCGCCGTCACCCTCGCCGGCTGCACCCTCGGAGCCGCGGCCCTGCCCGCCTCCGCCGCAGGCGACTCCTTCTTCACCCGCATCGCCACGGTGCCGGCCTACCTGAACGCGGCCGACCCGTCCGCCGACTCCGCCGTCGCCGAGATCTCGAGCGCGTCGCCCGACGGCCGCCTGGTCTACTCGACGGACTCCGCCGGGCAGCGCATCGACGTCCTCGACATCTCGGACCCCGACGCCCTCGAGCCGCGCGGCGGCGTCGGCGTGGGCGGCGAGCCGACGTCGGTCTACGCGACCGGCGAGTACGTCCTCGCGGTGGTCGACACGAGCGACGGCGACTTCGCGAACCCCTCCGGCCACGTCAGCGTGCTGCACGCCGACGACCTCGCGCCCGTCGCGAGCATCGAGCTCGGCGGCCAGCCCGACTCCATCGACGTCACCACCGACGGCTCGACCGCGGTCATCGCGATCGAGAACCAGCGCGACGAGGACCTCGCCCCCGAGGGCGGCGAGGAGGGCGACCTCCCGCAGGCGCCCGCCGGGGAGCTCGTGGTGATGGACCTCGCGGGCGACCCCTCCGCCTGGGTGCCGGAGCACGTCGACCTCACCGGTCTCGCCGGCCTCGACACCCCGTCGGACCCGGAGCCCGAGTACGTCTCGATCAACCCGGCCGACACGGCCGTCGCCGTGACGCTGCAGGAGAACAACGCCGTCGCGATCGTCGACCTGGCCACCCGCTCCGTCACCGCCTCGTACACCGCGGGCACCGCCTCCGTCGGCGGCATCGACACGCTCGACGACGACTCGATCTCGCTGACCGGCTCGATCACCGACGTCCCGCGCGAGCCCGACGCGATCGGCTGGGTCGGCGACGACCACGTCGCGATCGCGAACGAGGGCGACTGGAAGGGCGGCACGCGCGGCTGGTCGATCCTCGACGCCGCGACCGGGGCCGTGCAGTGGGACGCCGGGAACTCGTTCGACCACCTCGCGGTGCGCCTCGGGCTCTACCCGGACAAGCGCTCCGACGCGAAGGGCTCCGAGCCCGAGGGCCTGCTCTCGGCCACCTTCGACGGCGTCCCCTACGTGTTCGTCGGCGCCGAGCGGGCGAACTTCGTGGCCGTCTACGACGTGTCGGAGCCGACCGCGCCGCGCTTCGTGCAGGCGCTGCCGTCGACGCCCGGCCCGGAGGGGCTGCTCGCCCTGCCCGAGCGCGACCTGCTGGTCGTCTCGAGCGAGACCGACGACGCCGAGGCCGCCGTCCGCGCGAGCGTGCAGCTCTACGCGCTCGGCGCCTCCGCCCCCGCGTTCCCGACCGTACTGTCGGCCGACGTCGACGGATCGCCGCTGCCCTGGGGTGCGCTCTCGGGCCTCTCGACCGACCCGGCGGCGCCCGACCGCCTGTACGCGGTGAGCGACAGCGCCTACGCGCCGAGCACACTCCACTCGATCGACACCTCCGTCTCGCCGGCGCTGCTCGACACGACCCTCACGGTGACCGAGGGCGGCGAGCCCGCCGCTCTGGATCTGGAGGGGATCGCCGCCCGCGTCGACGGCGGCTTCTGGGCCGTGACGGAGGGCGGGACAGGCGACGGCAACGCGCTCCTGCGGCTCGACGCGGACGCCGCGGTGACCGAGCGGATCGCCCTGCCCGCGGAGCTCGCCTCCGCACTGGGCAAGCAGGGCTTCGAGGGAGTGACCGTCGAGGACGGCGCCGCCGGTGAGATCGTCTGGACGGCGCTGCAGCGCGAGGCCTCGATCGACGCCGACGGAGTGGTCCGGATCGGGCGCTACGACGTCGCCGCCGACAGCTGGAGCTTCTTCGGCTACCCGCTGGAGGCCGTGTCCGGGGCGGACGGCGACTGGAACGGGCTCTCGGAGATCACGCTGACCCCCGCGGGCACGCTCGCGGTGATCGAGCGCGACAAGCTCAACGGGCCGGACGCCGCGCTGAAGGCCGTGTACACGGTGCCGCTGCCGACGGAGGCCGGCGCGGCGGTCGGCGAGACGCTGCCGATGCTCGAGAAGACCCTCGCGGTCGACGTGCTGCCCGCGCTGCAGGCCGGGAACGGCTGGACCCAGGAGAAGCTCGAGGGCCTCGGGATCACCGGCTCCGGCGAGGTGTTCGCGGTGACCGACAACGACGGCGTGGACGACGCGAACGGCGAGACTGTGCTCGCGTCGCTCGGCTCCGCGGAGTCCGTGTTCGGGGCGGGGACGGTGCCGACTCCGGTACCGACTGTCGAGCCGACCGTCGAGCCGACGGTGGCGCCGACGGCTGAGCCGACCATGGCGCCGACCGCGCAGCCCACGGCCGAGCCGACCCGCACGCCGGCTCCTGCTCCGGCCGGCGCCGTTCCTCCGCGGACCGGCTCGGGACTCGCGAGCACCGGCGTCGAGACGGGCTGGACCGCCGCGGCGGCCCTCGCCCTGCTCGCCGGTGGAGCGCTCGCGCTCGGAGTCACGCGCCGCCGCCGCGACGCGCGCTGACGAACGCCGACGGCCCGGGGGACAGTGTCCTCCGGGCCGTCGGCGTTCCCCCGCGCGAGCGGGGCGGGTGGTCGGGTGTCAGCTTCCGGTGGGGGCGTCCTCGGTGTCGGGAGAGGTGCTCTCGGAGGGCGCCTGCGGGGCGACGGGCGCGGCAGGGCCGGAGCCGTCGGCGGGGGCCGGCGG
>NZ_PSTP01000024.1:0-52920 GCF_002930935.1 Rathayibacter sp. AY1A2
CCCCGAGAGCACCCCCGATCGTGCGGCCGACCTGTTTGGATGCAGGGGTGAGCACAGTCCCCGGCACCGCCGTCCGCCCCCCGCTGCAGCGGCCGCGGACGATGCTGCTCGGCGGAGTGTGCACCGCGGTCGCCGACCACCTCGGCTGGAGCGTGCGGAGGACCCGCCTCCTGGCCGCCCTCACGACCGCGCTCGGCGGGGGCGGCGCGCTCCTCTACCTCTGGCTCTGGGCCCTGGTGCCCCTCGCGCCGCTCGACTCGCGCGACGCGGATCCGGCCGTCCGCCGCTCCGCTCCCGTGGCCGGCCTGCTGACCCTCGCCGCCGCCGTCGCGGCGCTCGCCGTGCTGATCACCGTCGACAGCGGCGACGACGCCGACATCACGCGCGCGCTCGTCGCCGTCGGCCTGCTCGCGGGAGGAGCCGTCGGCTGGAGCCTCGGGCTCGACCGCGGCGACGCCGTCCGCCCCGCCCGGTACGGCTCCGCGGTGCGCCTCGCCTCCTGCGCGCTGCTGGTGCTCGCCGGAGCGGCCGTGCTCACCGGCCGCCCGAGCGCCCTCAACGCGGTGCTCGCCGTGGGCGTGCTGCTGATCGCCGCCGGCGTGCTGGCCGCGCCCCGGGTGGTGACCCTCTGGTCCGAGCTGATGGGCGAGCGGGCCGCCCGCGTGCGCGAGGAGCAGCGGGCAGAGATCGCCGCGCACCTGCACGACTCCGTGCTGCAGACCCTCGCGCTCATCCAGAACCGCGCCGGAGCCTCGAGCGAGGTCGCCCGCATCGCCCGCGCCCAGGAGCGGGAGCTGCGCGACTGGCTGTTCGAGCGCGACGTCCCGGTCGCCAACGACCTGGCCGCCGAGGTCCGGGCGATCGCCGCCGCCGTCGAGCTCGACTACCCCGTGCACCTCGAGGTGGTGGCCGTCGGAGCGTCCGTCCCCGGCGCCGCCGCGCTCCTCGCCGCGACCCGCGAGGCCGTGCTCAACGCGGCCCGGCACGCGGGCGGCGACGTCTCGGTGTACCTCGAGTCCTCCGTGCAGGGCGTCGACGTGTTCGTGCGCGACCGCGGCCCCGGCGTCGTCCTCGACGAGGTGCCCGGCGACCGCCTCGGCATCCGCGAGTCGATCATCGGCCGGATGGCGCGCGCGGGCGGCAGCGCGACCGTGCGTCCCGGGGTCGGCGGCACCGGCACCGAGGTGCATCTGCGGCTCCCCGCGGAGGTCGAGCGGTGACCCGCGTGCTGCTGGTCGACGACCACTCCATCTTCCGCTCCGGCCTGCGGGCCGACCTCGCCCCCGAGCTCGAGGTCGTCGGGGAGGCGGCCGACGTCGACTCCGCCGTCGGCCTGGTCGCCTCGCTCGCGCCCGAGGTGGTGCTGCTCGACGTGCACCTGCCGGGCGGTGCGGGCGGAGGCGGGGCCGAGGTGTTGCGGCGCAGCGCCGGGTCGTCGTCGCGCTTCCTGGCGCTGAGCGTCTCGGACGCCGCGGAGGACGTGGTCGGCGTGATCCGCGCCGGCGCCCGCGGCTACATCACCAAGGCCAGCTCCGGAGCCGAGGTGAGCCGGGCCGTGCTCGCGGTGGCGGGCGGGGACGCCGTGTTCTCGCCGCGCCTGGCCGGCTTCGTGCTCGACGCCTTCGGGGCGCTGGCGGGCGAGCAGGCGGAGTCGGGGGACGAGCTCGACCGGCTCTCGGCCCGCGAGCGCGAGGTGATGCGCCTGATCGCCCGCGGCTACGCCTACAAGGAGGCGGCCGCCGAGCTCTTCATCTCGGTCAAGACGGTCGAGTCCCACGTCTCCGCCGTCCTCCGCAAGCTGCAGCTCTCCTCCCGCTACGAGCTCACCGCCTGGGCCTCCGCCCGCCGCCTGCTCTGAGGCGCGCGCGAGCAGTCAACCCCGTCCCTCCTCCCGCTCCTGCCGTCCGTCACTGTCGGGACACGACAGGAAAGGACGACCCGATGGTGACCACCACCCCCGCTCTCCCGACCCTGGCCGAGCTCCTCCGCGACTCCCGGCCCGTGTCGCAGCTCTACGTCGACCTCGCGATCGACTCCGGGGATCCGCCGGACATCTCGCTCGAGCGCGCCACGTCCCTCGGAGACGAGCTCGCCCGCCAGGGTGCGCCCCAGGCCGACATCCGGGCCCTCGCCGCTCTGCTCGAGGGGGCCGGGCGCCCCCAGGGCGCCTGCTGCCTCTTCGCGGTCGCCGTGGACGGGAGGGTCGTGCTGAACGAAGTGCTGCCGGGTCGGCCGGTCGCGCCCGAGGGCGTCTCCTACAGCCCGCTCCCCGACATCGTGCCGCTGCTGCAGCACCGGCCCGACCTGCGCGTCCTCGTCGTCGAGACCTCGCGGGACGGCGGCGAGATCCGCCTGCACCGCCTGGGCGCGCAGCGACCCGAGGCCGAGCAGGCCGTGCAGGGCCGCACCGACACCCTCCACAAGGCGCAGGCCGGCGGCTGGCGGCACGACCGGTTCCACCACCACGCGGAGGAGATATGGCGGCGCACGCAGGCCGAGCTCGCCGCCGCGGTGGACGAGCTCGTGCGCGTGCACCGGCCGCGCCTGCTGGTCGTCGCGGGGGACATCCACGCCCGGCAGCTGCTCGCGCAGCAGCTCTCGCCGAGCAGCGCCGCGATCCTGGCCGTCGAGCCCGTGAACACGCGAGCCGCCGGCAGCGAGGAGGGGGCGCTGGAGCGGTTCGTCGACGAGCAGCTCGACCGCATCCTGCTGCGCGAGAAGGAGGACGTGCTCGACGCCCTGCGCACCGGGGAGCCGCGCCGCACCGTCGAGTACTCGCTCGGCGCGATCGTCACGGCGCTGGCCTCAGCGCAGGTCGAGACGCTGGTGCTCGACCCCGGCCGGCTGCGCGAGCGCGCTCTGCTGGCGCTCGCCGCGGAGCCGTGGGTCGCGTCGGCCCCGGAGGAGGCGCTGGGCGCCGAGGTGATCGACTCCGTCGACGCCGCCCTCGCGCTGGCCCGCGCCGCCGTGCTCACGGACGCGCGCGTGCTCGTCACCGACTCCCGCACCGCTCCGGAGGGGGTCGACGTGGTGACGCTGCCGCACGACGCCGACGCCGCGGCGATCCTCCGCTGGCGCACCGGCCCGCCGGTCCCGGGGGCCTGAGCGGCGGGTCCCCGAGCGCGACAGGGCCCGGGCCCCGATCCTGCGATCGGTCCCGGGCCCTGTCCGGCCTCACGCCTGCGGGTCGTCCTCGCCCTCGGCGGCCGCGCGGCGGTGCGCTCCGAGGCCGAGCGCGGTGGCGCCAGCGGCCAGGAGTGCGGTGGCGCCCGCGATCAGGCCGACGCTCTCGACTCCGGTCGAGGCCAGCCCGCCGCCCGAGCCGCCGACGGGCAGCGGGGTGGGCGTGCCGGTCGGCGCGGTCGTGGGCACCGGGGACGGAGCCGCGGTGGGCGCCGCGGTCGGCCCGGCGGTCGGCGCCGTGGTGGGAGTCGCCGTGGGCGCGGTGGTCGGCGGGGTCGTCGGTGCCGTGGTCGGCCCGGCGGTCGGCGTCGGAGTCGGCGCCACCACCTGCGAGGCCGGCAGGATCTGCACGATGGTCGGACGCGGTGCCGCCACCGCCCCCGCCGCCGTGGATCCGTAGTCCGGGAAGAACGAGGTCGGCGCCTCGAAGGTGCCCTCCTCGCCCGGGTGCTGCACCGCCACGAACACGTGCTGGTCGAGGTCGTGGACGATCGGTCCGCAGGTCTCGGCGTCGCGGGGCACCGAGAGGAACTGCTCCACTCTGCCGCGCGTCGCGCCCTCGAGCGCGACCTTGAAGAGCCCGTCGTTGTAGCCGATGCCGCTCGGGGCGCCGTCGGTCGAGATCCAGAGGTTCCCGACCGAGTCGAAGGCCAGGTTGTCCGGGCACGAGATCGGTGAGACCTGGTCCGCCGGGAAGCCGGAGAAGTAGACGACGTCGCCCTGCGCCTGGTCGCCGCAGAGCATCAGCAGGTTCCAGGTGAAGGTGCGGCCGGTCTGGTCGCCGCCGTCCTCGATGATCTCGACGATGTGGCCGTCGCGGTTCTCGGTGCGCGGGTTGACCTCGGTCGCGCCCTCCTTGGCGCCCTCGGTGCCGCGGGCGGAGTTGTTGGTGCAGGCCACGTAGATCCGGCCGCTGACCAGGCTGGGCTGCACGTCCTCGCAGCGGTCCATCTTGGTCGCGCCCGCGGCGTCCGCCGCCTGGCGGGTGTGCACGAGCACCTCGGCGACGCTCATCCCGGCGATCGTCGAGGCGCCGTTCAGCACCAGGGGCAGCCACTCGCCGATCCCGTCGAAGCCGCCGTCCGAGGGGACCGCCCCGGTGCCGGTGATCTCGGCGACGGGGGAGTCGCCGGTGAAGCGGGCGACGTAGAGGTCGCCCTCCTCCAGCAGGGTCTTGTTGTGGGCGCGGTCGCCCTCGATGTAGCGCTTCGTCGAGACGAACTTGTAGAGGTAGTCGAAGCGCTCGTCGTCCCCCTGGTACGCGACCACGCGGCCGTCCGGGGCGATGATGACGTTCGCGCCCTCGTGCTTGAGCCGGCCGAGCGCCGTGTGCTTCTTCGGCGTGGAGTCGGGGTCGAAGGGGTCGAACTCCACGATCCAGCCGAAGCGGTTCGGCTCGTTCTCGTAGCCCGGGGTGCGGGCGTCGAAGCGGGGGTCGTCGAGCTCCCAGAGGCGCGAGGTCTCGGAGTCGGCGAGGCCGTAGCGCTTCTCGGCGTCGCTCGTGCCGACGGCGCGGAAGTAGCCGTTGAAGTTCTCCTCGCCCGAGAGGATCGTGCCCCACGGCGTCGTGCCCCCGGAGCAGTTGCCGAGCGTGCCGAGCACGGTGCGGCCCTCGGGGTCGGCGACCGTCTTCAGCAGGTCGGTGCCGGCGGCGGCGCCGGTCACCTCGTAGGGGGTGTCGATCAGGTAGCGGCGGTTGCGCTCGCCCCCGCGGACGTAGGCCCACGGGCGGTCGACCGCGGTGCGGACCAGCTCGACGACGCTGAGGCCGTGGGCGGCGCGGCCGACGGCGCGCACGCGCTCCGGCTCCGCCTCGAGCTGCGCGGCCGGGAACATGATGCTCTCGTTCGTGTACTCGTGGTTCACGACGAGCAGGGCGCGGAGGCGCTTCGAGCCCGGGATCTCGACGATGTCGGTGTAGTCGTTGTTGTAGCCGAACTGCGCGGCCTGGGCGGCCTCCGTCTGGTCGGCGATGTCGAAGGCGGGGCTGTCGGCGAAGAGCGGGTCGCCCCAGCGGATGATCGGCTGCCAGGCGAAGCCCTCGGGGACGGTGAACCGGTCGACCGTGTACGGCACCGGAGCGATCGGAGTGAAGGCGAGCGGCGAGCCGTCGGCCGCGGTCGCCACGGCCGCCTCGGCGGTGGGCGCTCCTCCGGCGGAGGCGACGGCGACGGTGACCGCGCCGGCCAGGCCGAGGCCGAGGGCGCTGCGGCGGGAGAGCTGCGACGAGACGATGTCGCGGAAGTAGCTGTTGTGCGACGTGTTGCAGGTCGCGGTGGAGCAGGCGTTGGCGCACTTCAGCGCGCAGGTGACGGGGCTTCGCTTGCCGCGCACGTGGCCGGCCATCGGGAGGAGGAGCGGGCGGCGGGCGGTGTCTGACATGGAGGTCCTTCGATCACGAGCAGGAGACGCGATCGAGGCAAGCAGGGGGAGGGGGCGCCGATGCCGCCGGGTGGAGGCTCCTCCCTGAACGGAACGTGAACGTTCTCACAAGAAGGTGAGGCTCACCTTCCCTCCCGGCGGCCCTCCGAGCGCGCCTCCAGGACCGCCCCGACGTTCCCCGCGATCCATTCGACGACCGGCAGCAGACGCTCCGCCAGCTCCGCTCCCAGCGGCGTCAACCGGTACTCGACGTGCGGCGGGACGACCGGCCGCGCCTCGCGGTGCACGAAGCCGTCCTCCTCCAGGATCCGCAGCGTCTGGGCGAGCATCTTCTCGCTGATCCCGCCGATCCGGCGCCGCAGAGCGCCCCAGCGCAGCGTGCCCGGAGCGAGCGCCGCGAGCACCAGGACGCCCCACTTGCTGGTGACGTGCCCGAAGACCTCGCGGCTCGGGCAGTCGGCGGAGTAGACGTCCCCGGCGAGCAGGGCGGAGTCGGCGATCGTCATGGGGTGCTCCTCGGGACAGGGGTGGTGACTGTACTAACGAAATAGTGGGTACTGCATTCCGGGAAGCAGGAGGAGGATGCGCCGGTTGCACCCTCCTGGCGGCGGACCCCGCCCGCCCCACCCGTCAGGAAGGACCCCTCATGACCCTCGTCGTCACCGGAGCCACCGGCCACCTCGGCCGTCTCGCCGTCGAGCACCTGCTCGCCCGCGGCACCGCCGCCTCCGACATCGTCGCCACCGGCCGCGACGCCGCGAAGCTCGAGGCGCTCGCCGCCGACCTCGGCGTCCGCACCGCCGTCGCGGACTTCGACGACCCCGCCTCGCTCGACGACGCCTTCTCCGGCGCCGAGGCCGTCCTCCTCGTCTCGGGCTCCGAGGTCGGCAGGCGCGTCGCGCAGCACACCGCTGCGATCGACGCCGCCGTCCGCGCCGGCGCGCGCCTGGTCTACACGAGCGCCCCGAAGGCGACCACGAGCGCGCTCATCCTCGCCCCCGAGCACAAGGCCACGGAGGAGGCGATCGCCGCCAGCGGCGTCCCCGCTGTCATCCTCCGCAACGGCTGGTACAACGAGAACTACGAGCAGACCGTCGCCGAGCTCGCCTCCACCGGCAGCACCCTCTCGAGCGCAGGCGAGGGCCGCGTCGCCAGCGCCGCGCGCACCGACTACGCCGAGGCCGCAGCGGTCGCCCTGACCGACCCGTCCCTGGTCGGCACCGTGCACGAGCTCTCCGGCGACACCGCCTGGAGCTTCGACGAGCTGGCCGCGATCGTCGCCGAGGTCGCCGGACGCGACGCCGCGATCAGCCACGTCTCCTCCGACGAGCACGCCCGCGTCCTCACCGGCGCCGGCGTCCCCGAGGGCGGAGTCGGCTTCGTCGTCGGCCTCGACGCGAACATCGCCGACGGCCTCCTCGGCGGGACCGACGGCTCGCTCGCCCGCCTGATCGGGCGGCCGACCACGCCGATCCGCGCGTACGTCGAGGAGCAGCTCGGGCGCTGACGCTCCGGCGTCCCCGTCGGCCACCGTCCGGCTCGCAGGAGCAGTCCGCCCCCGCGAGCCGGACGGTGGCGCGCCCGGCCTCCCGCGGCTCCGCGCCGGGCACTCCCGTCCGCGGCTCCGCGCCCGCCCTCCGCGGCTCCGCGCCCGCCCTCCGCGGCTCCGCGCTCGACCCGCCGCACCTCGCGCCACCGTGTCGGCGCCCCGACGTAGGCTGTCCGCCATGACCTCGACGACGCCTCGCTCCGGTATCGACCGCTCCGAACTCGGCCCCGCGACGCGCCCGCAGGACGACCTCTACCGGCACGTCAACGGGCTCTGGATCGACCGCACCGAGATCCCCGCCGACAAGGCGCGCTACGGCTCCTTCCACGTGCTCCAGGAGGAGGCGGAGAAGGCCGTGCGCGACATCATCGTCGAGGCGCAGACCGCGCAGCACGGCACCGAGGAGCGACTGTTCGGCGACCTCTACGCCTCCTTCATGGACGAGGAGCGGGCCGAGGAGCTCGGCGCCGCCCCGATCGCCGACGACCTCGCCGCCGTGCAGCGGGTCGACTCGATCCCCGGCCTGCTCCGCGCGGTCGGCGCCTTCGAGCGCACCGGCGTCCCCGGGCTCTTCGGCCTCTTCGTCGACAACGACCCGGGCAGCCCCGAGCGCTACCTCGTCTTCGTCAACCAGGGCGGCCTCGGCCTGCCGGACGAGAGCTACTACCGCGAGGAGGAGTTCGCCTCCGTCCGCGAGGCCTACACGCCGTTCGTCGCGCGGATGCTGGCGCTGGCCGGCATCGACGCCGCCGAGGCCCGCGCCGAGCGCATCGTCGCCCTCGAGACCGACCTGGCCGCCACGCACTGGGACAAGGTCCGCAGCCGCGACAGCCAGGCGACCTACAACCTCCGCTCCTGGTCCGAGGTCGAGGAGCTCGCCGCGGGCGTCGACCTCGGCGTCTGGCTCACCGCGATGGGCGCTCCGGAGGGGGCGCTCGCCGAGGTGGTCGTCCGCCAGCCGAGCTTCCTCCAGGGTCTCGCGGGCCTGCTCACCGAGGACCGGCTCCCGGCCTGGCGCGACTGGCTGTCCTGGCAGGTGATCCGCGGAGCCGCGGCCTACCTGTCCAGCGGCTTCGTCGACGCCAACTTCGACTTCTACGGCCGCACCCTCACCGGCACCCCGCAGAAGCGGGAGCGCTGGAAGCGCGCCGTCTCGCTCGTCGAGGGCTCGCTCGGCGAGGCGGTCGGCCGCACCTACGTCGCCCGCCACTTCCCCGAGACGGCGAAGGCCGCGATGGACGTGCTGGTCGCGAACCTCATCGAGGCGTACCGCCGCTCCATCGTCGACCTGGAGTGGATGAGCCCCGCCACCCGCGAGCGCGCGCTCGAGAAGCTCGCGAAGTTCACGCCCAAGATCGGCTACCCGGTGCGCTGGCGCGACTACTCCGCCCTCTCGATCGACCCGGCCGACCTGCTCGGCAACGCCCGCCGCGTGGCCGAGTTCGAGTTCGCCCGCGAGCTCGGCAAGATCGGCCGCCCGCTCGACCGCGACGAGTGGTTCATGACCCCGCAGACGATCAACGCGTACTACAACCCGGGCTTCAACGAGATCGTCTTCCCGGCCGCGATCCTGCAGTTCCCCTTCTTCGACGAGGCCCGCGACCCCGCCGCGAACTACGGAGCGATCGGCGCCGTCATCGGTCACGAGATCGGCCACGGCTTCGACGACCAGGGCTCGCGCTTCGACGGCGACGGCCGCCTCACCGACTGGTGGACCGAGGAGGACCGTGCCGCGTTCGAGGAGCGGACGAAGGCGCTCATCGCGCAGTACGACGCGCTCGCTCCCGCGACCACGCCCGGGCACCACGTGAACGGCGCCCTGACCATCGGCGAGAACATCGGCGACCTCGGCGGTCTCGGCATCGCCTGGAAGGCGTACCTGCTCTCGCTGGACGGCGAGGAGCCGCCCGTCGTGGACGGCCTGACCGGCGCCGAGCGCTTCTTCCTCTCCTGGGCGCAGGCCTGGCAGCAGAAGTCGCGCGACGAGGAGACGATCCGCCTCCTCGCCATCGATCCGCACGCTCCGGCCGAGTTCCGCTGCAACCAGATCGTCCGGAACATCGACGAGTTCTACGCTACTTTTGACGTCTCCGAAGGCGACGCCCTCTGGCTCTCCCCGAGCGAGCGCGTCACCATCTGGTAGTCGCCGCCGACCACCTCCGCACCACGGACGAGGAGCCCCGGGCATCGAGAGCCGACCGATGCAGCGGGGTCGTCCGCCGATCGCGCGTCCTGCCGGCGCGTGAGGACCCAGGTCCCCCCTCCGCACGACCGCACTCCCGACCCGTAGAGGGGCCGTACCCGTGGTGATCCCCACCAGCGAGACCCGCCGTGAGAGCCGACGCAACCGCCGGGGGCGCCACAAGGGCGGCGGTGACCGCGAGAACTTCCAGCGCGGCTTCGACGCCCTCGGCCGTCTCGCGATCGACGGGGTCGTCGTCTCGGCGCGCGCCGTCGACCTGGCGACCGGCCGCACCCTGTTCGCGGTCGACGACTCCGTCTCGATGCCCACCGCCTCCCTCGGCACCGTCGTGCTGCTGATCGAGGTCGCCGCCCGGCTGGCGAACGAGCCGCAGGAGAACCTGCGCCTGGTCGACCGGACCGCGGCGGACGCGGTCTCGGGCTCCGGGCTCTGGCAGCACCTCCAGGTGCCGTCGATGCCGATCGCCGACCTCGCCGCCCTCGTCGGTGCCTCGAGCGACAACCTCGCGACCAACGTCCTGCTGCGCCGCGTCGGCCTCGATGCCGTGCGCGAGCGGGCGGAGGCGCTCGGCCTCTCCCGCACCGCCCTGCTCGACGTCGTGCGCGATGAGCGCGGCCCGGACGACGCGCCGCAGCTCTCGATCGGCTCCGCCCGCGAGCTGACCTGGCTGCTCGCCACCCTCGCGAACGGCGAGATCGTGGACGCCGCCGTGAGCTCGCGGGTGATCGGCTGGCTCTCGCTCGGCACCGACCTCTCGATGGTCGCCGCCTCGTTCGGGCTCGACCCGCTCGCGCACCGCCACCCCGACCACGGGGTCCTGCTCGTCAACGCGACCGGCACCGACGTCGGCATCCGCGCCGAGGCCGGCGTCCTCCGCGGCCCGCGCGCCGGAGTCGCCTACGCGGTCGCCACCCAGTTCGACGACACGACCCTGCACTACCGCCTCGCGGTGCTGGAGGGCATGCGCACCCTCGGAGCCGACCTGCTCGAGTACGTGCACTGACGGCTGCCGGGGCGGATGCTCCTCCGGAGCAGGCCGACCCCGCGGCGCCCCTCGGGTGCCCCGTCAAGTCCGTGACCGCCTCCGGGGGCGCGACCTAGGCTGCCCGCAGCGGCGCCGCCTCCCGGGCGCACCGCGGAGAGGGAACCATGAGCAGCTTCGGCTTCGACGCCCCCGAGGACGTCACCGACACCACCCGCCCCGACGGCGACTCCCTGCCGGTCCCGCCGGAGGACCCGGCCGAGATCGACGACCCCGAGTCGATCGACGAGGCGCTCGACCAGGGCGCCGACGCCCGCCTCGGCGACGACCAGGACCCGCCGGAGCACCCCTTCATCCCGTCGCCCAGCTGATCGACCGGCCGGGCGCCCCAGCGGCGCCCGGCCTCCTCCGATCTGGCTTCTCCTCCGAGCCGATTACTCCTTCGACCCCGGCTTCAGGCGGCTCGCGAGGCGCTTGATCGGGTGGGCGGGCTCGCGCTCCGCCGGATCCTCGACCTCGAGGCCGTAGAACGTGCCGATGTCGCCGACGAACGCCTTGCGGCGGGCCTTGTCGTACGCGCGGATCTCGCGTCGGAAGGCGATCACCGTCGCGACGCACATCAGGATCATCACGACGCTGAACGGCAGGGCCGAGAGGATCGCCGCGGTCTGCAGGGCGTCGAGGCCGCCGGCGATCAGGAGCGACAGGGCGAGCAGCGCGGTCGCGACGGCGAAGAACACGCGGATGCGGTTGCGCGGCTCCGGCTCGCCGCCGGTCGCGATCATCGACATCACCAGCGCTCCGGAGTCGGCGGAGGTCACGAAGAAGACGCCGATCAGGAGGATCGCGCCGATCGTCAGCACCGAGCCCGCGGGCAGTCCCTGCAGCATCGAGAAGAGCGCCAGGTTGGTGTCGACCGAGCCGTCGGCGCCGACGAGGCCGCCGTCGCCGTAGAGCTCCCGGTAGATGGCCGTGCCGCCGAGGACGCTGAACCAGAGGAAGGTCATGATCGTCGGCACGAGCAGCACGCCGCCGACGAACTCGCGGACCGTCCGGCCCTTGGAGACGCGGGCGATGAAGATGCCGACGAACGGCGCCCACGACATCCACCAGCCCCAGTAGAACGTGGTCCACGAGGCCTGCCACTGCTCGCCCTCGCGCCCGGCGTAGGCGCTGACCGTGAAGGTCAGGCCGATGAAGTTCTGCAGGTAGTTGCCGAGCGACTGCACGAACTCGCGGAGGAGGAACTGGGTCGGGCCGGCGACGAGCACGAAGACGAGGAGCGCGGCGGCGAGCAGCAGGTTGCCGGTCGAGAGCCACTTCATGCCCTTGCCCACGCCCGAGATCAGCGAGAAGACGGTCAGGCCCGTGACCACGGCGATGACCACGATCTGCACGGTGAGCGACGACTCCACGATGCCGCTCGCCTCCAGTCCCGCTGAGATCTGGGTGACGCCCAGGCCGAGCGAGGTCGCGACTCCGAACATGGTGCCGACCAGGGCGACCACGTCGATCGCGTTGCCCCAGCCGCCGCGGACCCGGCGGCCCAGCAGCGGCTCCAGCGCCCAGCGGATCGACACCGGCCGCTTGCGGCGGTGGATCGCGTACGCGAGGGCGAGGCCGACCACCACGTAGATGGACCAGGCGTGGACGCCCCAGTGCAGGTAGGTCTGCGAGATCGCGCTCTGCGCGAGCTGCGTCTCGGTGCCGGTGACGCCCGGGCGCGGAGTGGCGAAGTGGGTGAGTGGCTCCGCGACGCCGTAGAAGACGAGGCCGATGCCCATGCCGGCGGCGAAGAGGAGCGAGATCCAGGCGAGCATCGAGAACTCGGGCTCGTCGTCGTCGGCGCCGAGCTTGATGTCGCCGAAGCGGCTCACGCCCATCCAGATGGCGAAGGCCACGAAGACCGCGGCGATCAGCACGTAGTACCAGCTGAACGTGTTGACGACGGTGGTCTGCAGCGTCGAGAACACGGAGGTCGCGGCGTCGGGCGCGAGGATCGCGAAGGCCGCGATCGACAGCGTCAGGACGGCGGCGGGCCAGAAGACCCACCGCGCGAGGCTGTGCGGAGGGGCGGTCGTGCCCGCGGTGGCGGGGGCGGTGTCCGGGGAGGACGGGTGCTCGGACATGGGGTCCTCTCGTCGGCGGCAACCGTCCACGGTACACGGGGGCCCGTCGGCGGCCCCGGCCGGGGGAGCCGGGCTGGCATGATCCGGCCCCGGTGCGGGAGGCTGGACCCGTGCAGTTCAGAGTCTTCACCGAACCCCAGCAGGGCGCGAGCTACGAGGACCTCCTCGCCGTCGCGCAGGCCGCCGAGAGCCTCGGCTACGACGGCTTCTTCCGCTCCGACCACTACCTCCGGATGGGGGACGGCGACCCCGGTGTGGGCCCGTCCGACGCGTGGACGACGCTCGCCGGCCTCGCCCGCGAGACCGAGCGGATCGCGCTCGGCACCCTCGTCTCCTCCGTCACCTACCGGCCGCCGGGGATCCTCGCGATCCAGGTCGCCCAGGTCGACGCGATGTCCGGGGGCCGTGCCGAGCTCGGCCTCGGCACCGGCTGGTTCGAGGAGGAGCACGCCGCGTACGGCATCCCCTTCCCTCCGCGCCGCTTCGACCTCCTCGAGGAGCAGCTCGAGATCGTGACCGGCCTGTGGTCGACGCCGGTCGGCGAGCGCTACTCCTTCGCCGGCGAGCACTACACGCTGACCGACTCCCCGGCCCTGCCCAAGCCCGCCCGCCTGCCGCTGCCGGTGATCGTCGGTGGCGGCGGCCCCAAGCGGACCCCGGCGCTCGCGGCGCGGTTCGCGAGCGAGTTCAACCTGCCCTTCCCCGAATTCGATGCGATCCCGGGGGCCTTCGAGCGCGTCGATGAGGCGTGCCGGGCGATCGGGCGCGAGCCCTCGTCGCTCGTGCACTCGGTCGCGCTGATCGCGGTCGGCGGAGGCGACGAGGCGGAGTTCACGCGCCGTGCCGCGGCGATCGGCCGCGAGCCCGCCGAGCTGCGCGAACACGGAGTGGCCGGCGGCGTCGACGAGGCGGTCGACCGCCTCGAGTCCCTCCGCGAGGCCGGCTGCGAGCGCGTCTACCTGCAGTTCATGGACCTGCAGGACCTCGACCACCTCGACTTCTTCGCCCGGGAGGTCCTGCCGCGCCTGTCGGCGTAGGGCGGGCGGCGCTGCTGCCTCTGCTCCGACCGTCCAGAAGTCGTCGCACTCGCGCTCGACTGCGACGACTCCTGGCTTCTCGCGGTCCCCGTCCTCGTGCCCCCGCGCCGAGTGCGACGACTCCTGGGCACTCGCGGGCTGCGGGCAGCGCGCTCCGGGCCGCGCGCCCGGGCGTCCGCCCGCGCCGCGGCCTACGCTGGAGGGATGGCGGACACGATCGAGCGCGCGGACGAGCGCCTGGCGACCCGCTCGGCGGCCGAGGTCCCGTGGATCGTGCTGGTCTGGGACGATCCGGTCAACCTGATGTCGTACGTCTCGTACGTCTTCCGCAGCTACTTCGGCTTCGGCCGGGCCGAGGCGGAGCGGCTGATGCTGCAGGTGCACACCGAGGGGCGCGCGGTCGTCGCGACCGGCAACCGCGAGGAGATGGAGCGGCACGTGGAGGCGATGCACGGCTACGGCCTGTGGGCGACGCTGCAGAAGGCCGACGCGTGAGCGCCCCGCTGCGCCCCACCGCCGCGGAGACCGGAGAGTGCTCCGCTCGCGGCATCCGAGGACTCGGCTGATGCGCGCGTTCCGCCGCGACTCCTCCGGGGCGGCCGTCGCCCGCTTCGACCGCGAGGAGGCCGGGATCCTCCGCCATCTGGCCGGCGAGATGCTCGAGCTGCTCGACCGCGGGGCGTCCTCGGAGGAGGCCCGCTCCGATCCAGCGCTCGCGCGCCTCCTGCCCGACGCCTACCGCGACGACGCCGAGGCGGCCGACGAGTTCCGCCGCTTCACCGCTCCGGACCTCGCCGCCCGCAAGATGGACGACGCCCGCGCCGTCACGGCGGCCCTCGACGCCGGCGACGGCACGAGTCACGGCCGGATCTTCGAGGGGCTGGGCGAGGTCGCGGTCCGTCTCGAGGAGCCGCAGGCGATCGCCTGGCTCCGCGCACTGACCGACATGCGGCTCGCTCTGGCCGTGCGGCTCGGCATCGACGACACCGACGACGTCGTCCCGGAGGAGGGGAGTGCGGCCGCGATCCGCAGCGTCTACGACTGGCTGGGCGGCGTGCAGGACGGGCTCGTCCGCGCCGTCGACGTGTGATCCGCTCGTCCCTCCAGCGATTCCACAGCTGTGGACAACCCTGTGGAAAGGTGTGGAGAACCGGCTCCGGGAGCACCTCCGAACGGCGGAGCGCCGGGCGCGGGGGTGTGGAAACGCGTAGCGTCCACCCTGTGAACACTCCGAGCACCGCAGACGCCCAGCGCACCGCCGACGACATCCAGGACTCGCGGGCGGTGCGGACCCTCGCCCGCGGCGGCTTCGCGGCGAACGGCCTCGTCCACCTCCTGATCGGAGTGATCGCGCTCGGCGTGGCCCGCGGCGGCGGAGGCGAGGCCGACCAGAGCGGTGCTCTCGGCGCCCTCGCGGCGCAGCCCGGCGGTCTGGTGATCCTGTGGATCTGCACGGTCGGCCTCTTCGGCCTGGCGCTGTGGGGGCTGCTCGAGGCGTTCCTCGTCCGCCCGCGCGAGAGCGCCCTGAAGACCTGGGGCAGCCGGCTCAAGGAGGCGGGCAAGGCCGTCGTCTACGGCGCCCTCGGCGTGACGGCGCTGAAGTTCGCGACGGGCGGCGGGTCGAGCTCGTCCGAGTCGTCCGAGAGCGCGAGCGCGCAGGTGCTCTCGGCGCCGGGCGGAGTCGTGCTGCTCGTGATCGCGGGACTGGCCGTCCTCGCGGTCGGCGGCGTCTTCGTGTACCGCGGAGCGAGCAGGAAGTTCCTCGAGAACGTCGCGGAGCCGGGCGGCACGGCGGGCACCGTCGTCACCGTGCTCGGCGTCGCCGGCTACGTCGCCAAGGGCGTGGTCCTCGGCGCTCTCGGCGTGCTGCTGATCGTCGCCGCCGTCACTCACGATCCGGAGCAGGCGGGCGGGCTCGACGAGGCGCTGAAGTCGCTCGTGGAGCTGCCGGCGGGCGTGCTCCTCCTCGGCTTCGTCGCGGTCGGGCTCATCGCCTACGGGCTCTTCTGCTTCGCCCGCGCGCGCTGGCCGCGCCTCTGATGTCGGACAGCGGATCCGCTCTATACCTGTCACCCCCCTTCCGCGCAACTGGTCCCGCCGTCACGGAGTCGGTGACACGCTGGGGCCCGTGAGTGCTGGAGGCGAGGACGGGACCGGTGGACGGGTGCGTCCGCCGCTGACGCAGGACGCCGCCCGTCTGCTGACCCGCTCCGCCACGGGGGACGCCTCCGCTCTGGGAGAGCTCGTCGACCGCTTCGGCGGCCTCGTCTCGGCGTGCGTCGGCACGGTCCAGGCCGACCCGGCCGGACGCGACCGGCTCTGCACCGACGTCTTCACCGCCGTCTGGCGCCGCTCCCGCGAGGGCGCCCGCTCGCCGGAGCCCGTGCTCTGGGTGCTCGAGGTCCTCTGCGAGACCCTCGGGTCCGCGCACGAGCTCGCCCGGCGTCCGCTCGGCAGCGGCCTGCTCGCCCTCGACTGCCCGGACCGCGAGCTCCTGCTGCTGGCTGCGGCCGGCGGCTTCTCGCAGGCCGAGATCTCGGCGCTGACGGGGATCGACGAGTTCCGGCTGCGCTCGATCCTCCGGAACGCGCTCGAGACGCTCCAGGGCCGCGACAGCGATCTTCTGACGGCCTGACCGCCGGAGCCGTCGCGGGAGTAAAGTTGAGTCCGTCGAACTCAACTTTCGAGCCACGGAGGAGACCACCATCATGCAGGCCGGTCGGATGCCCCAGCAGGACGAGAAGTCCGCACTCGAGCAGTACGGCGTCAACCTGACCGCCATCGCGGCGAGCGGCAAGCTCGACCCGGTGATCGGGAGGGACGCCGAGATCCGGCGCGTCAGCCAGGTGCTCACGCGCCGCACCAAGAACAACCCCGTCCTCATCGGCGAGCCCGGCGTCGGCAAGACCGCCGTCGTCGAGGGGCTCGCCCAGCGGATCGTCGCGGGCGACGTCGCCGAGAGCCTCAAGGGCAAGCAGCTCGTCAGCCTCGACCTCTCGGCCCTGATCGCCGGAGCGAAGTACCGCGGCGAGTTCGAGGAGCGGCTGAAGGCCGTGCTCCAGGAGATCGAGGAGTCCGACGGCCGGATCATCACCTTCATCGACGAGCTGCACACGCTGATGGGCGCGGGCGGCGGCGAGGGATCGGTGGCGGCCGCGAACATGCTCAAGCCCATGCTGGCGCGCGGCGAGCTGCGGATGATCGGCGCGACGACGCTCGACGAGTACCGCCAGTACATCGAGAAGGACGCCGCTCTCGAGCGCCGCTTCCAGCAGGTCTTCGTCGGCGAGCCGACCGTCGAGGACACCGTGGCGATCCTCCGCGGGCTGAAGGAGCGCTACGAGGCGCACCACAAGGTGGCGATCGCCGACTCCGCCCTGGTCGCCGCCGCGTCGCTCTCGAACCGCTACATCACCTCCCGCCAGCTGCCGGACAAGGCGATCGACCTGATCGACGAGGCCGCGTCGCGGCTGCGCATGGAGATCGACTCCGCTCCCGTCGAGATCGACGAGCTGCGCCGCTCCGTCGACCGGCTGAGGCTCGAGGAGCTGGCGCTGAAGAAGGAGAAGGACGAGGCCTCGAAGGCGCGGCTGGAGAAGCTGCGCGAGGACCTGGCCCGCCGCGGCGCCCAGCTCGAGGAGCTGCAGGAGCGCTGGGAGCGCGAGCGCGCCTCCCTCAACCGCGTCGGCGAGCTCAAGAACCGGCTCGACGCCCTGCGGATCGCCGCCGAGCGCGCGCAGCGCGAGGGGAAGCTCGAGCGCGCGTCGAAGCTGCTCTACGGCGACATCCCGGTGATCGAGCGCGAGCTCGCGGCCGCCGAGGCGGAGGAGGAGCCGGCCGAGGGCCGCATGGTCAACGAGCAGGTGACGGCCGACGACATCGCCGCGGTGATCGCCGCCTGGACGGGGATCCCCGTCGGGCGTCTCCTGCAGGGCGAGACCGAGAAGCTGCTGCACCTCGAGACCGAGCTGCACCGCCGACTGATCGGCCAGGACGAGGCGGTGTCGGCCGTCGCGGACGCGGTGCGCCGCACCCGCGCGGGCATCTCCGACCCCGAGCGGCCGACCGGCTCCTTCCTCTTCCTCGGGCCGACCGGCGTCGGCAAGACCGAGCTGGCGAAGGCGCTCGCCGACCACCTCTTCGACGACGAGAAGGCGATGGTCCGCATCGACATGTCGGAGTACGGCGAGAAGTTCGCCGTCTCGCGGCTGGTCGGCGCCCCTCCCGGCTACATCGGCTACGAGCAGGGCGGCCAGCTCACGGAGGCGGTCCGCCGCCGCCCGTACTCGGTGGTGCTCCTCGACGAGATCGAGAAGGCGCACCCCGAGGTGTTCGACGTCCTGCTCCAGGTGCTCGACGACGGCCGGCTCACCGACGGCCAGGGGCGGACGGTCGACTTCCGCAACACGATCCTCATCCTCACCTCCAACCTGGGGTCGCAGTTCCTCGTGGACCCGGCGCTGTCACGGCCGCAGAAGGAGGAGGCGGTCCAGCAGATGGTGCGCCAGGCCTTCAAGCCCGAGTTCGTGAACCGGCTCGACGACATCGTGATCTTCGACGCGCTCGACCGCACCGAGCTCGGCGAGATCGTGTCGCTGTACGTCGACCGGCTGTCGAGGAGGCTCTCGGAGCGACGGCTCGACCTGGCGGTGACGCCCGCGGCCCGCGGGTGGCTGGCCGAGCGCGGCTACGACCCGCAGTACGGCGCGCGGCCGCTGCGCCGGCTGATGCAGCGGGCGATCGACGACCAGCTGGCGACGGCGCTGCTCGGCGGCACGGTGCGCGACGGGGACGTGGTGCTGGTGGACGTGGCGCCGGACGGCGAGAGCCTGTCGGTGACGGCCGGGATGCCCGCGTCGGACTGACCGGGGTGCTCGAGCCCTGTCGCGAGTCCGCAGACGTCGCGGTGGTCGCGGTCGAGTACCGCTACTCCTGCGTTCCCGCAGGGGGAGGAGCGCGGGGGCGGCGACGGGACGTCCCTCCACAGGGCGCGCGAGGGCGGGAGTCGTCCACAGTCGCGGGATCCGCGGCGCGCCCGTCCGGCGGGCTCCGTAGCGTCGGCGGCATGTCCTTCGAAACGCCCGGCCCCCGGATGGCCGACCTCCCTCCCGAGGAGCGGCCGAGGGAGCGCCTCCGCGCCTACGGACCGGAAGCGCTCACCGACGTCGAGACCCTCGCCGTGCTCATCGGGGCCGGCGTCCGCGGCGCCAACGCGACCGTCGTCGCGCAGCGCCTCCTCGCGCGCTTCGGCGGCATCGACGCCGTCGCCCGGGCCGGGGTGGCCGATCTGATGCGGCACCGCGGAGTCGGCGAGGTCGCCGCCTGCCGCCTGGTCGCCTCCTTCGAGCTGCGGCGGAGGATGAACCGCGCCTCGCGCGCCGCCCGCGTGACCGACGCCGCCGGCCTGGCCGGGCTCGTCGCTCCGCTGCTGGCCGCCCGGCCGGTCGAGACCGTGCTGGCGGTGGCGCTCGCCGAGTCCGGAGCCGTCCGCGACGTCCTGACGCTGGCCGACGGAGCCCCGGCGCACGCCGAGATCCCCGTCGCCGCCGTGCTCGCCGAGGTGCTGGCGCGCGGCGCGGCGGGCATCGGCCTGGCGCACAGCCACGCGGGCGAGGCCGTGGTGCTCCCCTCCGACCGTGCGGCGACGCGGGCGATCGCCGACGGGGCAGAGGCGTGCGGCCTGCGGTTCCTCGCGCACGTCGTGATCGGGCGCGACGGCTGGGCGGAGGCGCAGCCGTGACGCGGCGCAGGGCTGCTGCGGGGCCCCTCCGTTCCGCCAGGACGCCTCCCGCCCGGCGCCGGACCGCCCCCGGCCGCGCCCCGGCTCTCCACCTGGGCCGCGTCGGCGCGCGTTCGTGCAAGCCCCCGCCTCTCCGGCGCCCGCGGCCGGTCGCGGGCGTACCGTGGACGCCGACCCCATCCCCCTCCCGACCAGGAGCACCCATGCGAGCAACACTCATCCACGGCGAGCGCGACATCCGACTCGAGGAGGTCCCCGACCCGCAGCTCTCGACGGGGCGCGACGCGATCGTCCGCGTCACCGCGGCCTGCGTCTGCGGCTCCGACCTCTGGCCCTACCGCGGCGTCACTCCCACCAAGGAGGCGCACCGCATCGGCCACGAGTTCGTCGGCGTCGTCGAGGAGATCGGCGACGACGTGCACGACGTCGCGGTCGGCGACTTCGTGATCGCCCCGTTCTACGTCTGCGACGGCACCTGCGCGAACTGCGCCAACGGCGTCTCCACCTCGTGCCTCACCGGCGGCTGGTGGGGCGCTGAGGTCCGCGAGGAGGGCTTCGCGGACGGCGCCCAGGGCGAGAAGGTGCGCGTGCCCCTCGCCGACGGCACGCTCTTCCGCGTGGGCATGGACCCGGATCCGGCGCTCATCCCCAGCCTGCTCACCCTCGCCGACGTGATGGGGACCGGCCACCACGCCGCGGTCTCGGCCGGTGTCACCGCGGGCTCGACCGTCGCGGTCGTCGGCGACGGCGCGGTCGGCCTCTGCGCCGTCCTGGCGGCCAAGCGCCTCGGCGCGACCACGATCATCGCGATGTCGCGGCACGAGTCGCGGCAGAACCTCGCCCGCCGCTTCGGGGCGACCCACATCGTCGAGACCCGCGGCGACGAGGGCGTCGCGCACGTCCGCGAGCTGACCGGCGGGATCGGCGCCGACTGCGTGCTCGAATGCGTCGGCACCAAGGAGTCGATGCAGCAGGCCCTCGACTCCGCCCGCCCCGGCGGCATGGTCGGCTACGTCGGCGTCCCCAACGGAGGCCCCGAGCTGCCCGTCCGCCAGATGTTCGGCTCGAACGTGGGCGTCAACGGCGGAGTCGCGCCGGTCCGCGGCTACATGGCCGAGCTGCTGCCGGACGTGCTCAGCGGCGCGATCGAGCCCGGTCTGGTCTTCGACCTCGAGCTGCCCCTCGAGGAGATCGCCGAGGCGTACGCCGCCATGGACGAGCGCCGCGCGATCAAGACCCTCGTGCGTCCGTAATCCCGCGGAGGGGCGCCGGCACGGCCGCGAGGAGTAGCCTCCCGCGCATGACCGCGTCAGCCCGCACCGCCGCGACGGCGCCCCTCTTCCACCCCGACCTCGCGCTCGGCCGCTTCCTCCCGCCGATCGTCCTCGGCCCGCGACTGCTGCGCCTCGCCACGCGTCGCGTCACCGAGGGAGGCGAGGCTCCGCCCGACATCGTGGTCGACGACCTCGAGATCCCCGTCGCCGGAGCCGCTCCCGTCCGGGCCCGCAGCTACCGGCCGCGCATCCTCCGCGGTACCGCTCCCGCGCTCCTCTGGGTGCACGGCGGCGGCATGGTGCTCGGCAGCCACCTCCAGGACGAGGCGTCCTGCATCGACTTCGCCCGCACCCTGGGCATCACGGTCGTCTCCGTCGACTACCGCCTCGCGCCCGCGCATCCGGCCCCGGCTGCCGTCGAGGACGTGCTGGCCGCGTTCGACTGGCTGGTCGAGCACGCGCAGGAGCGCGGCGTCGACCCGGCGCGCATCGCCGTCGGAGGCGCGAGCGCGGGCGGCGGCATCGCCGCGGGTGCGACCCTCCTCGCCCACGACCGCGGAGGAGCGCAGCCCGCGTTCCAGCTGCTCGTCTACCCGATGCTCGACGACCGCACCGTCACCCGGCCCGGTCCTCCTCCGCGCGGAGTCCGCGTCTGGACCCCGGGCAGCAACCGCTTCGGCTGGACCGCCTACCTCGCCGGCGAGCCCGGCGGCCCCGGCGCCACGGCCTACGCCGCCCCCGCCCGCCGCGACGACCTCACGGGCCTGCCGCCGGCCTGGATCGGCGTCGGCGGCCTCGACCTCTTCCACGACGAGGACGTCCGCTACGCCGAGCGCCTGCGCGCGGCCGGAGTGCCGTGCGGGCTCGAGATCGTGGAGGGCGCCTTCCACGGCTTCGACGCCCTGTTCCGCCGGACCGGTGTGGCGAAGCGCTTCTGGGCGGCGCAGGCCGCGGCGCTCGGCGAGGCCCTCCTCGCCTGACCTCCGCGTCGACGCGCCGGGCCGATTCCGTCTCCGGCGCTCGGCACTGCGAGGCTGAGGGGCGACGGCCGCCGCCCGCGCGTCACCCGTGCCGTGCCTGCCGCGCATCCGTCTCCGCCCGCCGCCCCGCCCCGTCTCCCGGAGGACCCATGGACATCGACCGCCTCGCCACCCGCTACGAGATCGCCCTGCCCGCCTGGATCGGCGACGCCCTCCGCGACGTCCCCGAGGTCCTCCCGAGCCTCGAGGACCGGATGGCCCTCGTGCACGCGCTCGCCGACCGCAACTTCCGCGAGGGGAACGGCGGCCCGTTCGCGGCGATCGTCGTCGAGCGCGACTCCGGTCGTCTCGTCTCGGTCGGAGTGAACGTCGTCCTCGGCAGCGGGGTCTCGTCCGGCCACGCCGAGGTGACGGCGCTCGGTCTCGCGCAGACCGCGCTCGGCACCTGGGACCTCGGCGGCGAGGGCCTCCCCGCGCACGACCTGGTCGTCAACTGGCGCCCGTGCGTGCAGTGCTACGGAGCGACGATGTGGTCGGGGGTGCGCCGGCTGGTCGTCGCGGGCTCCGGCCCCGAGCTCGAGGAGATCAGCACCTTCGACGAGGGGCCGATGCGCGAGGACTGGGCCGCGCAGTTCGAGGCCCGCGGCATCGGGGTCGTCGACGGCGTGCTCCGCGACGAGGCCCTCGACGTGTTCCGCGCCTACCGCGCCTCCGTCGACTCCGGCGAGGTGCTCGTCTACAACGCCCGCGCCGACTCCTGATACCGCGGCGGGTCCGGTCCTCGCATCGGTTCCGCGCCGGACGCACGGGAGCCCCGCCTCAGCGGGGCCCCGTGCGGTCCTGAGCTGCCGGCCGCTGGAAGCGGTCAGCGGCGGCTCAGCGCCACCAGTCGTCGAACATCGACAGCGGCACCTGGCGCTTGTGCTCGGTCGCGGCGTACCGCGCCTCGATGGCCTCGGCGACGGCCTGGTCGACCTCGCCGCCCTCGAGGTACGTGTCGAGGTCGGCGTAGGTGAGCCCGAGGTTCGTCTCGTCGGTCTGGCCGGGGTTGTCGTCGAGCAGGTCCGCCGTCGGCGCCTTCTCGTAGAGCCGGGCCGGTGCGTCCAGGTGCTCGAGGAGCGAGCGCCCCTGCCGCTTGGTGAGGCCGGTGAGCGGGAGGACGTCGGCGCCGCCGTCGCCGTACTTCGTGAAGAAGCCGGTGACCGCCTCGGCCGCGTGGTCGGTCCCGACGACGAGCATCCCGGCCTGGCCGGCGATCGCGTACTGCGCGATCATCCGCATCCGCGCCTTCACGTTGCCCTTCACGAAGTCGCTGATCGGCTCGTCGACCGCGTCGCCGAATGCTGCGGCCACGCCGTCGACGCCCTGGTGGATGTCGAAGACGACCTGGCGGTCCGGGCGGATGAACGTGAGGGCGAGCTGGGCGTCCTCCTCGTCGGCCTGCACCTTGTACGGCAGGCGGACCGCGATGAAGGAGGCGTCGCCGCCGCTCGCGCGGACCTGCTCGACCGCGAGCTGGCAGAGGCGCCCGGCGAGGCTCGAGTCCTGGCCGCCGCTGATGCCGAGGACGAGGCCCTTCGCGCCGGTGCTGCGGAGGTAGTCGGCGAGGAAGCCGCTGCGCCGTTCGACCTCGACGGCCGGATCGACGGCGGGGGAGACGTGGAGCTCGGAGATGATCTGCTGTTGGACGTCGCGCACGGCTTCACGCTACTCCGGATGCTCCCCGGCGGCCCCTCCTCGCCGCGGACGCGCAGGCTCCCGACGCCTCCCCGAAACAGGGTCCGCCCGCCGCGTCCGACTGGCGCGGCGCCTACCCGCGCTCGGCGACGATGCGGGCGATGCGCGCCGGGACGGTGTCGTCCTGGAGGCTCGTCACGTCTCCGAGCGGGCGGCCGTCGCGGATGTCGCCGAGCAGCCGCCGCATGATCTTGCCGGAGCGGGTCTTGGGCAGATCCGGCACCACCACCACGTCGCGCGGCTTGGCGATCGGACCGATCGCGACCGCCACGTGGTCGCGCAGGAGCGCCGAGAGCGTCGTGCCGAGCGCGGCCCAGTAGGCCGGGTCCTCCTCGGCGCGGTCGACGGCCTCGTCGGAGGGGATGACGAACGCCGCGATGGCCTGGCCGGTCGTCGCGTCGGCGACTCCGACGACTCCGGCCTCGCCGACGGCCGGATGGGCGACGAGTGCCGACTCGATCTCGATCGTGGACAGGCGGTGCCCGGAGACGTTGATGACGTCGTCGACGCGGCCGAGCACCCAGACGTCGCCGTCGGCGTCGTACTTCGCGCCGTCCCCGGAGAAGAACCACCCCTGGGACGCGTAGCGGGCCCAGTAGGAGTCGCGGTACCGCTCCGGGTCGCCCCACACGGTGCGGGCGAGCGCCGGCCCGGTCCGGTCGACCACGAGGTAGCCGCCGGAGCCGTTCGGCACCCGCTCGCCGTGCTCGTCCACCACGAGGACGCCGAGCCCGGGCAGGGCTCCGAGAGACGAGCCCGGCTTGAGGGTCGAGACGCCCGGCAGCGGGCACATCACCGCGGCGCCGGTCTCGGACTGCCACCAGGTGTCGACGATCGGGCAGCGTCCGCCGCCGATCGCCTCGTGGAACCAGACCCAGGCCTCGGGGTTGATGGACTCGCCGACGGTGCCGAGCAGGCGCAGGCTCGACAGGTCGTACCGGGCGGGCACGCCCTCGGGGAACCAGGTCATCAGCGTCCGGATCAGCGTCGGCGCCGTGTAGTAGACGGTCACCCCGTACCGCTCGATGATCTCGAAGTGCCGGGCGGTGTGCGGGGTGCTCGGGGTGCCCTCGTAGATGACCTGGGTGAGCCCGTTCGAGAGCGGTCCGTAGATCTCGTAGGTGTGCGCGGTGACCCAGGCGAGGTCGGCGGTGCACCAGTGCACGTCGTCCGGCTTCGCGTCGAACACGGCCCAGTGCGTCCAGGAGGCCTGCGTGAGGTAGCCGCCGCTGGTGTGCACCAGCCCCTTGGGCTTCCCGGTCGTGCCGGAGGTGTAGATGATGAACAGCGGCGTCTCGGAGTCGAAGGCCTCGGCCTCGTGGACGTCGCTCTGCGCATCGACCAGCTCGTGCCACCAGACGTCGCGGCCCGGGGTCCACGGGACGTCGGTCTCACCGGTGCGGCGGACGACGAGGACGTGCTCGATCGACGCGACGCCCTCGACCGCCCGGTCGGCGCTCGCCTTGACCGGCACCGCCGCTCCGCGCCGGAACTGCCCGTCCGTGGTGACCAGGAGCTTCGCGCCGGTGTCCTCCACGCGGAACCGCACCGCCTCGGCGGAGAAGCCGCCGAAGACGAGCGAGTGGATCGCTCCGATCCGCGCGATCGCGAGCGTGATGACGATGGTCTCGGGGATCACCGGTAGGTAGACGACGACGCGGTCGCCCCTCCCGATCCCGAGCGCGGTCAGCGCGTTAGCGGCGCGGGAGACCTCGCGCTGGAGCTCGGCGTAGGTGATCGACCGCCGGTCGCCGCGCTCGCCCTCGAAGTGGAGGGCGGTCTTCCCGCCGCGTCCCGCGTCCACGTGGCGGTCGACGCAGTTGACGGCCACGTTCAGCCGTCCGCCCTCGAACCAGGTCGTGCGCGGCACCGAGAGCGAGCCGTCGGGCAGCGGAGCGGCAGGCTCCCAGCTGTGGGCGGTGTGCCACGGCTCCGCCCACTCGAGGCGGCGGGCCGCCTCCTCCCAGAACGCGACCGGATCGGCGGCGGCTCGCGAGTACTCCTCCGCGCCCGCGTTCGCCTGCGCGGCGAAGGCCGCGGGCGGGGGGAACCGGCGGTGCTCGTCGAGCAGGTTGGCGATCGTCCCGCTCACGCTCGGAGCTCCCTCCCCGGCGCTCACGCCCACTTCCTCACGGCGTAGCGCTGGAACACGCCGACGACGGCATCGGTGAGCTTGCCCAGCACGGCCAGCAGGACGATCGCCAGGAACACCCGGTCGATCCGGCCGTTGTTCTGGCTGTCGATGAGGCGGAAGCCGAGGCCCATCGAGGAGGCGATGAGCTCGGAGGCGACCAGGAACAGCCACGACTGGGCGAGCGCGAGGCGCAGCCCGGAGATCACGGACGGGATCACCGCGGGCAGCTGCACCGTCGTGAAGAGCCGGACGCCCGAGAGGCCGAAGGCGCGGCCCGCCTCGACGAGGTGCCGGTCGACGTGGCCGAGCGCCGTGGCCACCGTGGTGAAGACCGGGAAGAACGCGCCGATCGTGATCAGCGTGATCTTCGACTCCTCGCCGATGCCCATCCAGAGCAGCAGCAGCGGGACCCAGGCCAGCGACGGGACCGCCCGGATCGCGCCGAGGGTCGGGCCGAGGACGACCTCCCAGACGCGGGAGAGCCCGAAGAGCGCGCCGACCACGAGCCCGAGCGCCGAGCCGAGCGCGAACCCGATGAGCACGCGCTGCGTCGAGATGGCGACGTCCTGGCCGAGGTCACCGCGCTGGGCGAGGTCGACGCCGGCCGCCCAGACCATCGCGGGCGAGGGGAAGACCGCCACCGAGACCATCCCGGTCGTCGTCGCGATCTGCCAGGCGGCGAGCAGCAGCACGGGCAGGACCGCGCCTCCCGCGACCACGAACCACCGTCGCGTGGTGAGCGGGTGGGAGCGGTCCTCGCGGAGGCGGCGCTGGGAGGCCGCGACCGACGGGCCCGCCGTCACGAGTCCGGGCTCACCCGGCATCGGCGCGGACAGCGCGCTCCGGCGCAGCACATCGGCGTCGGTCGCGGTGTCGTCGTCGCGGATCGTCATCGTCGGTCTCCTCGGATCACGGGGTCGGGGGCGGAGGGCCGGACCCTCAGGCGCCGATGGCGCTCGGGTCGGCCGCCGAGGCGTAGGTGTCGTCGAGCAGCGATTCGAGCGCGTCGTCGACCTGCTGCTGCGAGGCGACGTCGCCGTTCTCGACGAAGATCGGGCCGATCACGGCGAGCACGTCGGTCTGCGCGGAGCCGGGGACGTTGTCGACGTCGAGGTTGCTGCGCTCGGTGATGACCGTCGTCGCCACCGCCACGTCGAGGCCGGCGACGGAGGCGAGGATGCTCGCCGTCTCGTCCTGGTTCTCGAGCGCCCAGGCGCGGGCGTGCTCGTACGCGTTCACGACGGTCTGCGCGAGGTCCGGCTTCTCGGCGAGGAAGCTCTCGGTCGCGTTGAGCAGGCCGTAGGAGTTGAAGTCGACGTTGCGGTAGAGCAGGGTCGCCCCGGCCGCCTCGGCGCCGGCCATGATCGGGTCCAGGCCCGCCCAGGCGTCGACGGAGCCGTTCTGCAGCGCCGCCCAGCCGTCGGCGTGCTGCAGGTTCTGCACCGTCACGTCGCCGATGCCCAGGCCGGCGGCCTCGAGCGCCTGCACCAGGAAGAAGTACGGGTCGGTGCCCTTGGTGGCCGCGATCTGCTTGCCCTCGAGCTGCTCGACCGACGTGATCGCCGAGCCGGCGGGGACGACGAGGGCCGACCACTCCGGCTGCGAGAAGATGTCGATCGTCCTGATCGGCGAGCCGTTCGAGCGGGCGAGCAGTGCGGCCGAGCCGGCGGTGGAGCCGACGTCGATCGCTCCGGCGCGCAGGGCCTCGTTGGCCTTATTGGAGCCGGCCGACTGCACCCAGGCGACGGTGACCTGCTGCTCGGCGAGGGCGGCCTCGAGCCAGCCCTTCTCCTTGATGACCAGGCTCAGCGGGTTGTACGTCGCGAAGTCGAGCGTGAGCGTGCCGCCCTGAGTTCCTCCGGAGGCGGCGTCGGCGGTCGCGGCCGCCGCTCCTCCTCCGCCCTCGCCCTGCACGCAGCCCGCGAGGAGCGGGACGGCGGCGGCGGTGAGCAGACCGGCGAGAGCGGTGCGGCGGGTGAGCGGGGAGCTGGTGAACGACATGGGGGCCTCGGCTTCGGGGATGCGGTGACAGCGAGTGTGGACGCTGCAGGGGAGGGGCGGTGCGGGGAGGTGCTCGTGCGGTGGAGAGCGGGAGGAGGAGGCGGCTGGGGAGGGAGGTCGTGCCGCCCGGACCGTGCCGCCCGGGTGGAGGGACGCGGGTCGATCCGCCCGGGGTCAGTGCCGCTCGATGCCCAGCCCCGCGAGGAGCTCGGCCCGGTGCTCGGCGAGCTCCGCCGAGCCGCGGTCGCGGGGCCGCGCGCCGGGGACGGTGACGATCCGCTGGATGCGCGAGACGCCTCCGGGCTCGTCGCGCCCGAGGAGCACGATGCGGTCGGCCAGCTGGAGGGCCTCGTCGACGTCGTGGGTGACGAGCAGGATCGTCGCCGGAGCCGCCGCGTGCACGTCGAGCAGCAGGTCCTGCATCCGCAGGCGGGTCAGCGCGTCGAGCGCCCCGAAGGGCTCGTCCAGGAGGAGCACGCCGGGGTTCCGGGCGAGGGCGCGGGCGAGGGAGGCGCGCTGGGCCATCCCCCCGGACACCTCGCGGGGCCGCGAGCGGGCGTGCGCGGTGAGGCCGACCAGCGAGAGCAGCTCGTCGACGGCGGCGCGAGCGGCCGGGCGCGGGGTGCCGCGCGGCAGTCCGAGCGCGACATTGTCGGCGATGCTCCGCCAGGGCAGCAGCCGCGGCTCCTGGAACGCCACCGCGCAGCGCGGGTCGATGCCGGAGACGGGGGCGCCGTCGATGAGGACGGACCCCTCTGAGGCGGTGTCCAGGCCCGCCGCGATGCGCAGCAGCGTGGACTTGCCGCAGCCGCTCGGGCCGAGGATCGCGATGACCTCGCCCGCGGCGGCCTCGAGCGTCACGTCCGTCAGCACGGGGGACCCGGGCGCGAAGGTGCGGCCGACCCCCTCGAAGCGCACGGGGAACGCCGACTGGCCGAGCTCGGCGTCGAAGGCCAGGCTCGTGCGGGCGGCGGGGGTGGCGGGCATGTCTCTCCGGGCAGCGGGACGGGCGGGCGGATCGTCCGATCGTACGGAGAGGCTCCCGGCGGCACAGCGGGGACCGACACGGGGAGTAACACAGGGGGTGGGACGCGGAAGGCCTCCCCGGTCCGCGGACGGGGGAGGCCTTCCGCCGGAGGGCTACGCCTGGACGAGCACGAGCTCCTCGAGGGGCAGGCGGGTGCGCGGCGCGGTCTCGCGCTCGCGGAGGGTCTCGTTCGCCAGCGCGTCGGCGTCGGCCGCGACTCCCACCGCGGCGATCGTCACCGGGTCGAAGCGCTCGTCGACGCCGAACGCGGCGCGGACGGCGTCCTTGTCGAAGCCGGCCATCTGGTGCACGTGCAGGCCCTCGTGGTGCGCCTGGACGCTGAGGTGGGCGATCGACTGGCCGAGGTCGTAGACGGCCCAGGGGCGCGGCTTCCCCTCGGAGTCGACGGTCTCGGCGAGCGCGACGACGAGGACGGCGGCGGAGCCGGCCCAGGCGCCGTTGAAGCCGGCGAGCGTCGCGACGATGCGGTCGAACCCGTCGGTTCCGCGGCGGGCGACGATGAAGCGCCACGGCTGCGAGTTGCTGGCGGACGGGGACCAGCGCGCGGCCTCGAGGAGGGACGCGAGGGTCTCGTCGGAGACGGTCGCGGTCGCGTCGTAGGAGCGGGGGCTCCAGCGCTCCGCGAGGACGTCGAGGATCGGGGCGCTGGTGCTGGCGGTGCGGGAGGCGGTGGCGGACATCGCGGGGCTTCTTCCGTGCGGGGGACTGGGGGGAGGGGCTCCGTCGCCCGTGGAGCCCAACCGTCCCCGCCCCGCGGGCATTCCCGCGCGCGCACGGCAGGCGCCCGCGCGCGCGTTCGCCCACGGAGGAGCGGGGCGCCTCCGAGCCCCGGAACGGTACGGTGGGAGACGGCGTGGTCACCCCGCGCACCACCATCCACGACTCTGGAGGATCATCCATGGCCCAGCACTTCGACGTCGTCGTCCTGGGGGCAGGCCCCGGCGGATACGTGGCCGCGATCCGCGCCGCCCAGCTCGGCAAGTCCGTCGCCGTCGTCGAGAAGCAGTACTGGGGCGGTGTCTGCCTCAACGTCGGCTGCATCCCGTCCAAGGCGCTGCTGCGCAACGCGGAGCTCGCCCACCTCTTCCACACCCAGGCGAAGCAGTTCGGCATCTCGGGCGACGTCTCGTTCGACTTCGGCGCGGCGTTCGACCGCAGCCGCTCGGTCGCGGACGGCCGCACCAAGGGCGTCCACTTCCTGATGAAGAAGAACAAGATCGCCGAGTTCGACGGCGTCGGCTCCTTCACCGGCCCGCAGGGCCTCGACGTGCAGCTGAGCAAGGGCGGCACGGAGTCGCTGACCTTCGACGACGCGATCATCGCGACCGGCGCGAGCGTCCGCCTCCTCCCCGGCGTCGAGCTCTCCGAGAACGTCGTCACCTACGAGACCCAGATCATGACCCGCGAGCTCCCCGACACGATGGCCATCGTGGGCGCGGGCGCGATCGGCATGGAGTTCGCCTACGTCCTCAAGAACTACGGCGTCGACGTGACGATCATCGAGTTCATGGACCGCGCCCTCCCCAACGAGGACCCGGACGTCTCCAAGGAGATCCAGAAGCAGTACAAGAAGCTCGGCGTCGAGATCCTGACCTCGACCAAGGTCGAGTCGGTCGTCGACAAGGACGGCTACGTCACGGTCACCTACACCGCGAAGGACGGCACGCAGTCGACCCTCGAGGTCGACAAGGTGCTCATGTCGATCGGCTGGGTCCCCCGCACCGAGGGCTACGGCCTCGAGAAGACGGGTGTCGAGCTCACCGAGCGCGGCGCGATCGCGATCGACGACCACATGCGCACCAACGTGCCGCACATCTACGCCATCGGCGACGTCACCGCGAAGCTGCAGCTCGCGCACGTCGCGGAGGCGCAGGGCGTCGTCGCCGCCGAGACCCTCGCCGGTGCCGAGACCCAGACCCTGGGCGACTACCGGATGATGCCGCGCGCGACGTTCTGCCAGCCGCAGATCGCCTCCTTCGGCCTCACCGAGAAGCAGGCGACGGACGAGGGACACGAGATCACCGTCTCGACCTTCCCCTTCATGGCGAACGGCAAGGCCCACGGCCTCGGCGAGCCCACCGGCTTCGTGAAGCTCATCGCGAGCAAGAAGTACGGCGAGCTCCTCGGCGCCCACATGATCGGCCCGGATGTCTCGGAGCTGCTCCCCGAGCTCACGCTCGCCCAGAAGTGGGACCTCACGGCGACCGAGCTGGCCCGCAACGTGCACACCCACCCGACGCTGTCGGAGGCGCTGCAGGAGGGCTTCCACGGCCTCAAGGGGCACATGATCAACATGTAGGGCTCGTCCCTCCACGGCCTCCGGCCCGCAGGATCCCGCTCGGCTCGTCCGCGGCGGATCCTGCGGGCCGGAGCCGTCTCCGGGGGTGCCCGCCGGGCTCCGGCGACGCTCCCGCTACCGTGGGCCGATGGATCCGCGCCTGCTCGACCGCCTCGCCGCCGACGCCTGGCCCGCGCTCGTGCGGCGCCCCCTCGGCCCATGGGAGCTGCGCGCCTCCGCAGGAGTCACCAAGCGCGCGAACTCGGTGCTCGCGTCCGGCGACGTCGTCGACCAGGAGGCGGCGCTCGACGCGGCGGAGGCGTTCGCCCGCGAGCACGGGATCGCGCCCCTCGTGCAGATCGGGCCGCCGAGCCCCGCCGGTCTGACCGGGCTGCTCGCCGAGCGGGGCGCCGCGCCGATCGACCGGACGCTCGTGCTGACGGGTTCGGTGCAGGAGGCGCTCGCCGCCCTGCTCGCGACGTCGAGGTCCGCGCCGTCGGGGTCCGCACCGCGGCCTCGCGTCCGCCTCGCCCCGGCTCCCGACGAGGACTGGCTCGCCCTCTGGTGGTCGGTGGACGGTCGCGGTGGCGCGGAGGAGCGCGCGGTCGCCGAGCGCATCCTCGCGGGCTGCCCCTCCTCCTACGCTCTCGCCGTCGACGGGGACGGCCCGGCCGCGACCGGCCGCCTCGCGCTCGTCACGGCGCCGGACGGCGAGCTCTGGGGCGGCCTCTTCGCCCTGGCGACCCGCCCGGACGCCCGGCGCCGCGGGCTCGCCTCCGCCGTGATCCGCGCCCTCCTCGAGGACGCGTCCGGCCGGGGCGTCGCGCGCTTCTGGCTCCAGGTGCTCGCCGAGAACGCCGGCGCCCGCCGCCTCTACGCGTCCCTCGGCTGCCGCGAGTCGTCCTGGTACGAGTACTGGCGCTGACCCGCTCGCGGAGGAGGAGCGGGGCGCCCGGGTCAGGCGTTCGCGAGCACGGCGCGGGCGACGGCCTCGGCCTTCGCCGCGTCGCCGGTGACGGTCACGCGCCACCACACGTCGTCGGCCAGCGCGTCGATCTCGCAGACGCCCGCCGCGCAGCCGGTGAGGGCCTTCTCGCCGAAGCCGTCGAGCGGCTCGAGCGGGATCGCCAGGCCCGAGGTCAGCGAGAGGTTCCGCCAGCCGTCGTCGCCGTTCGGGAGCGCGTCGACCGTCACGCCCGAGTAGGCGGCGCTGGAGGCGTCGCTCCAGCTGCAGGAGGCGTACCCGGCCCGGGCGGCGGCAGCGGCCGACGCGGTGGTCGGCGTCCCGGTCCCCGTCCCCGCGGTCGCCTGCGCGAGACCGGCGGCACCGGACAGCTGCTCGGCCGTCAGGACCTCGGTGCAGACGGGCGCCGTCGCGGTGACCGGCTCGTCGAGGCTGCCGAGCGCGGCGGAGGCGGTGCCGGTCGCCAGCGCGGCGAGGTCGACCGCGGCCGGGGCGCCGCGCAGCTGCAGCGTCACCCAGGTGGCGCCGGCGAGCAGGTCCAGGTCGCAGCTGCCGTCGGTGCAGGAGCCGTAGGCCTCGACGCCGGTCTCGAGGCGCGGGCCCGGACGGCCGGCGAACGCCTCAGCGGCGTCGTCGACCGCCGCCGCGGTGATCGAGGCGTCCTCGTCGTACCAGGCGCAGCGGAGCACTCCGCCGTTCTCCTCCGCGGCCTCGCGGATCAGCTCGCCCGAGGAGCGCGTCGTCACCTCGCGGCTGCCCTCGAGAGCGCTGCGGGAGACCCCCAGCGCCGAGGCCGCCCGTGTGGCGGGGAGGAGGGAGTCGCAGCCCAGGCGGGTCGAGGCCGTGGGCGAGGGCGTCGGAGTCGCGGAGGGAGTCGGAGCGGCGGTCTCGGACGCCGACGGGGTGGCCGCGACGTCCGAGCGCTCGGCCGACGTGCAGCCCGTCAGCGCGACGAGAACGGCGAGCGCGGCGCCGACCGTCGCCAGGCGCGGGAGGCGGGCCCTCACGCGGCCAGCTCGCGCTCGATCGCGGCCGTGAACGCGTCGATGTCGTCCTCCGTCGTGTCGAAGGAGCAGACCCAGCGGACCTCGCCGGTCGCCGGGTTCCAGTCGTAGAAGCGGTAGGCGGTGCGGAGCCGGTCCGCGACTCCGGGCGGCAGCGTCGCGAACACCGCGTTGGCCTGGGTCTGCTGCGTGAACTCGAGCCCCGTGATCCGGCCGGCGGCGATCGCCTCCTCGAGCCCCGAGCGCAGGCGCGCCGCCATGGCGTTCGCGTGCCGGGCCGAGCGGAGCCACAGGGGCTCCTCCTCGCCGCCGTCGCCGAGCAGGGCGAGCAGCTGCGCCGAGATGAAGCGCATCTTGGAGGACAGCTGCATGTTGGTCTTGCGGAGGAAGGTCAGCCCGGTCGAGGCCGCCGGGTCGAGCACGACGATCGCCTCGCCGAGCAGGATACCGTTCTTGGTGCCGCCGAACGAGAGCACGTCGACGCCCGCGTCGGTCGTGAAGGAGCGCAGGGGCAGGCCGAGAGCGGCCGCGGCGTTCGCGATGCGCGCCCCGTCCATGTGCAGCCGCATGCCGAGGCCGTGCGCGTGGTCGGCGAGCGCGCGCACCTCCTCGGGGGTGTAGACGGTGCCGAGCTCGGAGGACTGGGTGATCGAGACCACGAGCGGCTGGGCGCGGTGCTCGTCGCCGAAGCCCCACGCCTCCTGGTCGACCAGCGCCGGGGTCAGCTTGCCGTCGGGCGTGGGGACCGTGAGGATCTTGATTCCGCCGACCTTCTCCGGCGCTCCGCCCTCGTCGGAGGTGATGTGCGCGGTGCCCGCCGAGACGACGGCGCCCCACCGCGGCAGCATCGACTGCAGGCCGGTGACGTTGGCGCCCGTGCCGTTGAAGACGGGGAAGGCCTGGGCCTGCTCGCCGAACTCGCGGCGGAACGCCTCCTGCAGGCGCTCGGTGTAGACGTCCTCGCCGTAGGCGATCTGGTGCGCTCCGTTGGCCGCGGCGATCGCGGCGAGGACCTCGTCGTGCACTCCGGAGTAGTTGTCGGAGGCGAAGCCGCGGACGTCGGGATCGTGCAGAGCGCTCATCCCTCCATCTTCGCAGCCCGCCGCCCGGAGGAGCCCCGGAGGCGCCCGCCGAGACACCCCTCCTGCCTCCCGCATGTTTCGGGCAGGTGAAAGGACGACGACCCGAAAGCCGATCTCCGTCAAGAAGTTGGTATCGGCTGGGAGGCAGGCCACTCTTGACGTATGCGCATGGACACGACGGAAGCTGTCCGCGACATGCCCGCCCCTCCCGGGGTGGACGAGATCGCGGCTCGCTTCGGCGATCCCGTCCTCGCGTTCGCGCCCCAGCCGAGGCTGGAGGAGTTCGCCGCGGCGCAGACGATGGCGCTCGGCCGCTTCGTCGAGATCTCGCTCTCGTACTCGTTCTACAAGAACCCGCGCAACCGCGCCGACCCCGTCAACCACGTCCCGCTGACCCCCGAGCAGAAGCGCGCGATCGAGCGCGCCGAGAACGACCACCTGCCGCCGTGGATGGTCGACCAGGTGACGCGGATGCGGTACCCGGTGCTCTGGGAGGCGGTCCGCACCTCCGTGCCGATCCCCGCCGAGCGCAGCCGGCCCCTGGAGTCCCGCCTCGCGGCCCACATGGGCGACGTGCTCCGCAACACCTTCCCGGGCCGCGTGCGCAGCCGCCGCGGCGGGATGCCGGTGGTCGCCGCCGCCCTCCGCGACGAGGACGTCGTGCGGGGCGTCCCGGTGATCGTGGACGGGGAGGCGCTGCGCGGCTACCGCGTGGACACCGATCCGGACGTGGTCGCGATCGGCGCCCGCGTCGACGGCCGCTACATGACGGTCGTGCTCGACCGGAAGATCGTGCCGGAGATCCGGATGGAGTTCGTCCGCCGCACCCCGCCGCGCCCGGCCTCGAGCCAGTCCCGGCGCTGACCGCCCCGGCGTCGAGCACCCGCAAGCAGATCCCCCGGCCGACCGCTCAGGGGCGCCCCGGCACCGCGATCCCGTGCTCGTAGGCGAACACGACCGCCTGGATCCGGTCGCGCACGCCGAGCTTCATCAGGATCTTCGAGACGTGCGTCTTCACGGTCGCCTCGCCCACGAACAGCTCGGCAGCGATCTCGGCGTTCGACCAGCCCCGCGCCAGGTGCACGAGCACCTCGCGCTCGCGGTCCGTCAGATCGGCCACTCCGGAGTGCTCGGCGGCGGCCGGCGTGTGCTCGGGCACGGACGCGAACCGCTCGATCACGCGCCGGGTGACGTCGGGGGCGAGCATCGCGTCGCCGCGGGCGACCACCTGCACGGCCTCGACCAGCTCCTCCGGCGAAGCGTTCTTGAGCAGGAACCCGCTGGCGCCGGCCGAGAGCGCCTCGAAGAGGTAGTCGTCGCGGTCGAAGGTGGTGAGGATGAGCACCCGCGAGCACAGGCGCGGGTCGGCCACGATCTCGCGGGTCGCGGCCAGGCCGTCGAGGCCGGGCATCTGCACGTCCATGCAGATCACGTCGGGGCGCAGCTCGGAGGCGCGCTGCAGGGCCTCGAGCCCGGTGCGGGCCTCGCCGACCACCTCGATCCCCGGCTCCGACTCGAGGATGATGCGGAAGCCCACGCGGACGAGCTCCTGGTCGTCGACGAGCAGCACGCGCACGTGCTCGGTCATGGGCGGCCCCCGCTCGCTCGCTCCTGACGCCCCCGCGACGTCTCCGACGACGGTACCGGGTCGTCGGCGTCCGGCACGCTCGCCCGGACGGGGGACAGCGGAACCCGGGCGTGCACGAGGTAGCCTCCGCCCCTCGGCCCCATCTCGATCCAGCCGCCGACCGCGGCCGCGCGCTCGCTCATGCCGGTGTGCCCCAGTCCGCAGGAGGCGGGAGCGCTCGGGTGCGGGCCGGACCCGCCGTCGTCGGCGATCTCGAGCTCGACCGCGTCGGGGGCGTAGCGGAGGCGCACCTCGGCGTGCGCGCCGCGCCCCGCGTGCTTGCGGACGTTCGTGAGCGACTCCTGCGCGATGCGGTAGAGGCTGAGCCCCACCGTCGCGGGGATCTCGCGGGGCGTGCCGAGGGTGAGGAAGACGGTGGGCAGGCCCGACCCGCTGGACGCCGCGACCAGCTCCTCGAGCTGGGCCACCCCGCGGGTGGACGCGGCGTCGGTGAGCGGATTCGGCACCGCGTCCTCGGCGCGCAGTGCGACCAGGATGCGGTGCAGCTCCTCGATCGCCGAGCGCGCGTCGCCCTCGATGGCGCTGAGCGATGCCGCCGCCCGCTCCGGATCCCGCGCCAGCACCCGCCGCGCCGCTCCCGCCTGCACGCCCATCACGCTGACGTGGTGCGCGACCACGTCGTGCAGCTCGCGCGCGATCCGCAGCCGCTCGGAGGACACGGCCTGCCGCGAGGAGCGCTCCCGCTCGTCGTCGAGCTCGGCCGTGCGCGTCTCGAGCGCCTCCAGCCGGCGGGCCGACTGCCACGACGCCTCGCCGAAGACGTAGGCGCTGCCGAAGTAGAGCAGGTTCGACACGACCGCGAGGGCCGACTCCGCCGCGTAGGGCGAGAGCAGGCCGGGGGAGTCGTCGACCGGCACGGAGCTGCCGAAGTACTCGCCCGTGGCGAGGGTGGTGAGCAGCCAGCCCAGCATCCCGACCGCGATCGCCACTCGGACGACGAGCGCCGTGCGCCGGTTCCGGCCCCACGCGCCGACCGTGTAGAGCGCGAGGAACAGGCAGATCTGGCCGAAGAGCGACTCCGGCACCTGGAGCACGATCCCGAGCGCGTAGACGACGGAGAGCCCGGCCGCCACGCTCGCGGGGAACCGGCGGCGCAGCGCGAGGGGCAGGGTCATCAGGACGGCCCAGTGGGCGCTGACGACGGGGTGCGCCGCGTCCGGGAAGCCCGCCGAGGAGTACAGCGCGACGGAGACGACCGTCGCCACCAGCAGGATCCCCGCGGTGACCGCGTCGCGCACGTATCCGGCCCGGCTCGGCGCTCGCCGGATCCAGCCCGCGTCGAGCGGGTCCGCGGCTCCGTCACCTGAGGGCATGCGCCCCACGCTAACCGACGCCGGTCGGACGGGGCCCCGGGAGGCGGAGGAGCGCACCCCGCCGCCTCCCGGGCGCGACGTCAGTCCCGGCCGGTGATGCCCCGGGTCGAGGCGATGACGTCGCCCATCTTCTTCCCGAGGGCCTCGTAGAACATCGACAGCGGGAACTCGTCGTCCAGCACCGCGTCGGTGAGGCCGCGCGGGGCGCCGAGCAGCACCTCGTCCGGGAGCCCGCGGGCCCAGGCGGAGGCGGGGTGCGGAGTGAGAGTGGCCGCGATCAGCTCGTGCGCGGCCAGCCAGTGCGCCGTCTTCGGCCGGTCGATCGAGCGCCAGTAGAGCTCGTCGATCGCGTCCGAGAGGGCGACGACCACGTCGGCGACGCCGTCCCACTCGAACGCCAGCCGGGTGTCGGTCCAGTGCAGGACGCCGTGCTGGTGCAGCCAGGCGAAGAGCAGCTGGCCGCCGAGGCCGTCGTAGTTGCGCACCCGCGACCCGGTGAGCGGGAAGCGGAAGAGCCGGTCGAACAGGATCGCGTACTGCACGAAGCGCGAGCGCTCGGCCAGCGCCTCCTCCTCGTCGTCGCGGCGGTCCAGCGCGCCGAGGCGGCGCTCGATGGCGACGGCCTCGCGGAAGGCGGTGAGGTCGCACCGCAGCTCCTCCAGCGAGTAGAGGAAGAAGGGCATCCGCTGCTTGATCATGAACGGGTCGAACGGCAGGTCGCCGCGCATGTGGGTGCGGTCGTGGATGAGGTCCCACATCACGAAGGACTCCTCCGCCAGGCGCTGGTCGGCCAGCAGGCGCTGCGCGTCCTCCGGGAGCTCGAGACGGGTGATCCGGGCCGCCTCCGTGACGACGCGGCGGAACCGGGCCGCCTCGCGGTCGGCGAAGATCGCGCCCCAGGTGAAGGACGGGACGGAGCGCATCGCGACCGTCTCGGGGAACAGCACGGCGCTGTCGGTGTCGTAGCCGGCGGTGAAGTCGACGAAGCGCACGGGCACGAAGAGGGCGTTGGAGTAGTCCCCCGCCTCCAGCTCGGCGACGAACCGCGGCCAGACGACCTCGACGAGGACGGCCTCGACGTGGCGGTCGCGGCTGCCGTTCTGGGTGTACATGGGGAAGACGACGAGGTGGCGGCGGCCGTCGACGCGCTCGAGCTGCGGCTGGAACGCGGTGAGCGAGTCGAGGAAGTCGGGCAGGCCGAGTCCGCCGGCGCTCCAGCGCTCGAGGTCGACGACCAGCGCGTCGAGGTACGCGGCGTCGTGCGGGAACGCGGGGGCGAGGGTGCGGACGCCGGCGACGATCCGCTCGACGAGGGTGCGCGCCTCCTCGAGCCGCTCGGGCTCGGCGAGCGAGCCGTCCTGGGACTGGAGCGGCTGCAGCGCGGCGGCGGCGGCCTTCAGGTCGAGCCAGGCGGCGGAGTCCTCCACGTGGTCCTCGACGACCTCGGGTTCTCCGACGACGGTGCTCTGCACGGCTTGCGACATGGTGATCCTCCTCACGCTGGTTATACGGGGCTGCAGGAGCGGAACGCGCTCCGACTCCGAGCGTATGGGCTCGTGCGCGCGCTTTTCTTGCGTCTCGGCGGAGCGAAGCGGCGATCTCGCAGGGGCGGGCGCACGTCTCCGCCGCCCCTCTCCGGCCCCGCGGTCAGCGGTTGCCCAGGTGTCGTGCAGGTGCCACCCCCCGTCCGGGGCTAGATTCCTCACCGCTTCCGTTTCCCTCCCCTCATCGGGTCGAAGATGGGGCGACACCGTGTCCGCATCCCGAGTGCGGAGACATCCGATCGGTCAGGCGCGCCGAACACCCTGGCGGCGCGCTCGATCGGCGAGCCATCCTGAGAGAGAGGATCGGAGCGCGTGACGGGACCCGAACCCGGAAGCGACCAGAGAACAGCCAGCATCGACCACCACCCCGAGAACCTCCGCCTGCTCCCCTGGCCGCAGGCGGACGCCTCCGTCCTGCGCGACACCCTCGCGCACGCGGGCGGCGGACTCGAGAGCGAGAGCGAGATCCTCGTGCGCCACGACCGCTACCTGCGCGGTTGGGCGGACGGCGACGCGTTCTTCTACGTGGTCGAGCTGGACGGACTCTCCGTCGGCTCCATCGGCTATTGGTACGGCTGCTCGCGCGGCGTCGTCGCCTACGAGGCGGCGTGGAGCATCGCTCCGCACGCCCGCGGCATCACCGCGGACTCCGTGCGGATGCTGCTCGCGGAGGCGGCGGCGTTCCCCGTGCCACGCTTCGTGCACGCCTTCGTGGCGGAGAGCGACCTGGACGCCGGCGCGACCTGCGTCGAGGCCGGCTTCGACCGGATCGACCTCGTCGAGCAGGGCGAGCCGCCGGAGCTCTACGTGGACTGGGCGTTCGACCTGGCCGCCGTGGCCTGATCAGATCCCGTGGCGCTCCAGCCACGGCCGCAGCACCGCGAGGAACTCCTCGGGGTGCTCGAGGCCGGGCAGGTGCGCCGCGTCCTCGAGCACGTGCAGCTCGGCACCGCTCACCTCGGCGGCGAGGTGCTCGCAGACCGGCAGCGACTCCGAGAGGTCGTGCGCGCCCGCCACGACGAGGGTCGGCACGGCGATCTCCCCGAGCCGCTCGCCCGCCAGCCCGGAGGGCTCGATCGGGCGGGGGGCCTCCGCCTCGTGGCCGACGCCCGTGAGCGCGAGCTCCCGGACCCGCGCGAGGAACTCCGGAGCGACGTCGTCCGCGGAGCGGTCGGGACCCACGGCCCAGAGCTCCGCCTCGACGATCGCCGCGGCCTCCCGCTCGCCCGCGAGCTCCAGCGCCTCGACCTCCCCGAAGCGCCGCTCCTCCTCCGCCGTCAGCGCGGGGTAGTCGAAGCCCGCCAGGCCCGGGGCGATCACGACCAGGCCGGTCACCCGCTCCGGATGCTCGAGCGCCAGGTCGAGCGCGAGCGTTCCGCCCCGCGAGCAGCCGACGACCACCGCGCGCTCGACGCCGAGGTGGTCGAGCACGTCCAGGGCGTCCCGGCGCGGGTCGTACTCCACGTCCTCCGTGCTCGTTCCGCCCGCGCCGCGGACGTCGTAGCGGACCACCAGCCGGTCGCGCGAGAGGTCGGGGACGAGCGGGTCCCACATCCGCAGGTCGGCGATGCCCGCGTGCACGAGCAGCAGGGCGGGCGCGGAGGCGTGGCCGTCCGCCTCCCAGTGGAGGCTCGCGCCGGGGACCTCGAGATGCGGCATGCCGCACACCGTAGGCGCGTCGCGCCGGCGCTGCAACGCCCGGCCACTGCCTAGGGTGGAGGCGCGACAGCGGACGGGCCGCGGCGGGGAGGCGGCGGCGTGGAGGGCGTGCTCACCGGCTTCTCGATCATCGGGGTCGTCATCGCGGTCGGCTACCTGATCGCGCGGTTCCGGATCGTCCCGCCCGAGAGCCGGCTGATCCTGTCGCGGATCGCCTTCTTCGTCACGACGCCGGCGCTGCTGTTCACCGTGCTGTCACGGGCCGACGTCTCCGTCCTCTTCTCCTCGTTCCTGCTCGTCTCGCTCCTGACGGTGCTGACCGTCGCCCTGCTCTACGTGCTGGCCTCGCGGCTGCTCTTCCCCCGCCCGCTGCCGGAGACGGTGATCGGGACCGCGGCCTCCTCCTACGTCAACGCCAACAACATCGGACTGCCGGTCGCCATCTACGTGCTGGGCGATCCGCAGTGGGTGGCGCCGACGCTCCTCCTGCAGCTGATCGTCCTCGCGCCGACGATCCTGACGCTGCTCGACGTCTCGACGAGCGGGCGGACCTCGGTCGGCGCGATCCTCACACAGCCGCTGCGGAATCCGATGATCATCGCCTCCGCCCTCGGCCTCGTCGTCGCCCTCACCGGCGTGGAGCTGCCCGCGCCCGTGCTGCAGCCGTTCTCGATCATCGGCAACGCGTCGATCCCGCTGGTGCTGATCGCCTTCGGGATGTCGCTGCGCGGGCAGCGGCCGCTGGAGGCGGGGCCGGCGCGGGTCGAGGTGGTGGTCGCGTCCGTCCTCAAGTCGCTGGTGATGCCGGCGGTCGCGCTGCTGCTGGGGCGCTTCGCGTTCCACCTCGACTCCGAGCACCTCTTCGTGGTGACGGTGACCGCCGCGCTGCCGACCGCGCAGAACATCTTCACCTTCGCCTCGCGCTACGACCGGGGCGTCGCCGTCGCCCGCGACACGGCCCTCGTGACCACGGTCGCCGCAGTGCCCGTGCTCATCGGGGTGTCCCTCCTGCTGGGCTGAGCGGAGCAGCATCCCCGCCTCCCGCTCGGTCCCGGCGGAGGCGCCGGACGGCCCGCGCATCCGCGTCGCGTGTCCCTCGTCCTGGGACGGGGCCGGTGGCGCGGGCCCGGTCGCACTCCGCCGACCGTCGCTTAGGCTCTCTCGAATGAGCACCACCACGTCCGCCGACCGCTCCACCCGCGGCAGGCCGCGCCGCCGTCGCGGCCTCTGGATCACGCTGATCGTCCTCCTGGTCCTGCTGATCGGCGCCGTCGTCGCGGTGCTCCTCGGCGTGCGCACCTACGACAAGGCGATGACCGTCCGCGACAAGCTGACCGAGGCGATCCCGCTGGTGTCGCAGGTGACGGACAGGCTGACGACGTTCGACACCTCCGGGGCGGAGGAGACCGCGGGCCGGATCGCGACCCTCACCGGCGAGGCGCGCGACGAGACCGAGGACCCGGTGTGGCGGGTGATGGAGGTGGTGCCCGTCCTCGGGCCGAACCTGTCCGCGGTCCGCGCCGCGACCGAGATCGCCGACGACGTCTCCGGCCGGATCGTCACGCCGCTCTCCACGACCTCGCTCGACATCCTCAAGCCCGTCGACGGCAGGGTCGACCTCGCGGCGATCACCGAGCTGTCGCAGAAGATCACCGTCGCCAAGGAGGTCGTCGACGCGGCGCAGACCCGCGTCGAGGGCATCGACCGCGGCCCGCTGGTGCCGCAGGTCGCCTCGGCCCTCGACTCCTTCACTCCGCAGCTGGCCACCGCGACCGCGGCGATGGAGCAGGTCGAGCCGCTCACCGCGATCCTCCCCGACTCCCTCGGAGCGTCCGGTCCGCGCCACTACCTGGTGATGTTCCAGAACCTGGCGGAGTCGCAGGCTCTGGGCGGCGGCGCGTCGTCGGTGATGCAGCTCGACGTCGACGGCGGCGCGATCTCGATCGGCCGTCAGCTGGGCAGCGGCGACTTCCGCGGTCTGGCGCCCGTCACCGTCGACCAGAGCGCGCTCGACACCATCGGCGAGAACATGGCGACGACCTTCAACGTCTCGACCAGCCGCCCCGACTTCCCGACGGCCGCCTCGATCGCCTCGCAGTTCTGGGCGCAGAAGTTCCCCGAGCAGAGGATCGACGGCGTCCTCGCGATCGACCCCGTCGCCCTCTCCTACCTCCTCGGCTCGACCGGGCCCGTGACCCTCACCGACGGCACGGTCCTCACGAGCGAGAACACCGTCTCGACCCTGCTCAACGAGGTCTACTTCCGCTACCCGGAGTCGGTCGTGGCCGAGCGCACCGACGAGTTCTTCTCGGAGGCGAGCGCGACGGTCCTGGGCAAGATCCTCGGCGGGGAGATGGAGCCGACGAAGATGCTCCCGGCGATCGTGAAGGCGGTCGACGAGAGCCGCATCCTCGCCTACAGCTCCGACGCCGACGAGCAGGCGCTCCTCGCGCCCACGCCGATCGCGGGGGTCCTGCCGCAGACGACGACCGACGGCACGACCACCGGAGTGTTCTTCCAGGACGCCTCGGGCGGCTCGAAGATGGACTACTACCTGAGCACGGCGGTCACGCAGTCGAGCGCGGGCCGGTGCGCCGCCTCGGGCGCGGTCTTCACCACCTCCGTCACCGTGACCAACACGATCTCGAAGGCGGTCGCGAGGACGCTGCCCGGCTACGTCGCCGCGGCGGGCGGGCGCGGTGCGTACCCCCTGGGCGACTTCGTCACCAACATCTACGTCTACGGCCCTCCCGGGACCACGGTGTCGAGCGCGGCCTGGGCCGACGGCACCGGCTACGGACCCGAGAGCCTCGACGACCTCGGCCGTCCCGTCTCGAAGGTCGCGGTGCAGCTCTCGCCCGGCCAGACCGAGACGTTCGACGTGCAGTTCAGCGCCGGCGACGCCTCCGGCTTCGGCGACCAGACCGTGCGGGTGACCCCGATGATCGACCCCACCGCGGTGACGCTGAACGACGAGCCCGCCTGCGGCTGACCTCGCCTTCGCGCGCCTCCGGGTCGGTGCTGGACCAGCGCCGAGCACGCCGACCGCTGGCGCGCCCCCGGGTCGGTGCTGGACCAGCGCCGACCACGCCGACCGCTGACGCGCCCCCGGGTCGGTGCTAGACCAGCGCCGAGCCGGGGATCGAGCTCGTCACGAGCGAGGAGGCGAGGAACGCGGTGGCGATGCAGAGCACGAACCCGATGACCGGCACGAGGAACGCGCGTCGGCCCACGAGGTAGCGCACGACCGTCACGACCACGGCGATCAGCGTCAGCGCGGGCGGCCCGATCAGCGCGATCGAGACGCCCCAGTCGATCCGGTCGAAGTCGCAGGCGAAGTTCTGGCCCTCGCACTGCGCGGGGAAGACCGAGAGGATCGCGGCGAGGTAGCCGAGCACGATCGTGAGCAGGCCGAGGGCGAGGCAGCCGAGGATCGAGAGCACGAGGTCCCAGCGGCGCCGGCGCGGCTTCCCGGCGGCGATGATCCCGCCCACCGAGCGGTAGGCGTCGGACCGGAACTCGTCGTGCGCGGCTGCGGGACGGGCGGTCGCAGGGCGGGCGGTCGCAGGGCGTGCCGTCGCGGGTCGGGAGGCGGGGCGGGAGGCACCGGCCGAGGCGGCCTGGGCCCGCGCGCGCTTCTTCTTCGACGAGGCCATGCTCAGAAGATCATCGGGCGGTCGTCGTCGAGGGTCGTCTCCAGGTCGAGATCGACCACCACCGGGACGTGGTCGCTCGGGGCGTCGCCCTTGCGCTCGTCGCGGTGGATCGAGGCGCCGGTGACGAGCTCGCCGAACGCGGGGGAGCCGAGCACGAAGTCGATCCGCAGCCCCTCGTTGCGCGGGAAGCGGAGCTGCTTGTAGTCCCAGTAGGTGTAGCCCTCGGGCACGAGCGGGCGGACGACGTCGCGCAGGCCCGCATCCTCGAAGGCGGCGAAGGCGGCGCGCTCGGGGATCGAGACGTGCGTGGATCCGGGGCCGAGGCTCGGGTCGCCCACGTCGCTGTCGAGCGGCGCGACGTTCCAGTCGCCGACCAGGGCGAGCGGCAGGTCGGGCTCGGCGGCCAGCCACTCACGCGTGCTCGCCTCGAGGGCCGCGAGCCACTCGAGCTTGTAGAGGTAGTGCGGGTCGTCGACCGCGCGGCCGTTCGGGACGTAGAGGCTCCAGACGCGCACGCCGTCGACCGTGGCGCCGATCGCGCGGGCCTCGAGCGGGTAGGAGCCGTCGGCCGCCGCCTCCTTCGCGAAGCCGGGCATGCCCGGGAAGCCGATCTGCACGTCCTCCATCGGCAGGCGCGAGGCGATGCCGACGCCGTTCCACTGGCTGAGCCCGACCATCTCGACGTGGTAGCCGGCGTCGGCGAAGGCCTCGTGCGGGAACTGCTCGGGCTTGCACTTGAGCTCCTGCATGGCGAGGACGTCCACGTCCTCGCGCAGGAGCCAGTCGACGACGCGGCCGGTGCGGGCCCGGATGGAGTTCACGTTCCAGGTGGCGATGCGCATCCTGGAAGTGTAGGAGCCGCCGCCGACACGTCTCCTGCGCGTCCTCCGCGCGTCCCGGCGGCCGCGGGCCGGGGGAGTCATCCCCTCGGCGGATTGCGGAACCGGTGTCGGTGGTCGATGGTTGTCTAGCGCCGTCCCGACCGGCCGTTCGTCGTGCCGTCCGGACGCCGCCGCCGCCCGCGCCGTGCGGGCCCGACGGGCTCCCCGGCGCTCCGCGCTCCCCAGCCCGGTCCCCTCCCGCTCCTGCTCCGCCCCTCCGGAGGACCCATGATCCTGCTCCGCCTCGCCTCCGCCTACGCGAAGCCCTACGCGCGCTGGGTGGCCGCCGTCGTCGTGCTGCAGCTCGTCGCGACGCTCGCCGCGCTCTACCTGCCGAGCCTCAACGCCGAGATCATCGACCAGGGCATCGGCCGCGGCGACACCGACTTCATCTGGGGCACCGGCATGACCATGCTCGGGGTCTGCGTCGTGCAGGTCGCCGCGGCGATCGGAGCCGTCTACTTCGGCGCGCGCACCGCCATGTCCGTCGGCCGCGACCTGCGCCGCGACGTCTACCGCCGCGTCGACTCGCTCAGCGGGCTCGAGGTCGGCGGCTTCGGCACGGCCACCCTGATCACCCGCGGCACGAACGACGTGCAGCAGGTGCAGATGCTCGTGCTGATGACCCTCAACTTCATGGTCTCCGCGCCGATCATGTGCGTCGGCGGCATCGTCTTCGCCCTGCGCGAGGACGCCGGCCTCTCCTGGCTCGTCTGGGTGTCGGTGCCGCTGCTGTTCGTCGTGGTCGGCTTCCTGGTGTTCCTGCTGCTGCCGCTGTTCCGCCTCATGCAGGACCGGATCGACGGGATCAACAGCGTGTTGCGCGAGCAGATCACGGGCATCCGCGTGGTGCGCGCCTTCGTGCGCGAGCCGTTCGAGTCCGAGCGGTACCGCAAGGCCAACGCGGCGATCACCGAGGTGTCGATCAAGGTCGGCAACATCTTCGTGCTGATGTTCCCCGCGATCATGATGATCCTGCACCTGGCCACCGCGGCCGTGCTGTGGTTCGGCGGGCAGCGGGTCGACGCCGGTCAGATGCAGGTGGGCTCGCTCACCGCGTTCCTGCAGTACCTCCTCCAGATCCTCACCGCCGTGATGATGGGCGTCTTCATGGTGATGATGATCCCGCGCGCGGTCGTCTGCGCCGAGCGGATCCAGCAGGTGCTCGACGCCCGCACCAGCCTCACCACGCCCCAGGGCGGAGTCCCGACGCCCGCGCGCGGCCGCGTCGAGTTCTCCGGGGTCGTCTTCGGCTACCCGGGCGCCGAGCGCCCCGTGCTCTCGGGCATCGACATCGTCGCGGAGCCGGGCCGCACCACGGCGGTCGTCGGCTCCACCGGCGCCGGCAAGACGACCCTGCTCGGCCTCGTGCCGCGCCTGTTCGACCCGCAGGAGGGCACCGTCACGATCGACGGCGTGCCCGTCTCCTCCCTCGACCGGGCGCAGCTCGCCGAGGTGATCGGGCTCGTGCCCCAGCGCCCCTACCTCTTCTCGGGGACGATCGCCTCGAACCTGCGCTTCGGCCGCCCCGACGCGACGGACGCCGAGCTGTGGGAGGCGCTGCGCATCGCCCAGGGCGAGGACTTCGTGCGGAGCAAGGAGCACGGGCTCGACGAGCCGGTCTCGCAGGGCGGCACCAACGTCTCCGGCGGGCAGCGCCAGCGGCTCTGCATCGCGCGGGCCCTCGTCGCGAAGCCGCGGGTCTACCTGTTCGACGACTCGTTCTCGGCGCTCGACGTCGCGACCGATGCGCGGCTGCGGGAGTCGCTGGCCGACGCCACCACCGACGCGACCGTGATCATCGTGGCCCAGCGGGTGTCGACCATCCGCCACGCCGACCAGATCGTCGTGCTCGACGCGGGCCGCGTCGTCGGCCGCGGCACGCACGACGAGCTCCTCGAGACGAACGCGACCTACCGCGAGATCGTCGAATCCCAGCTGAGCGTCGAAGGAGTGTCCTGAGATGGCGCGCACACGCGACACCACCGCCCCCGAGGAGACGACGTCCCCCGAGCCCGAGTTCGAGCCCGGCGAGGGCGACGGCGGCATGTTCGGGGACGGGCCGCCCGCCCGCAAGGCGCAGAACTTCTGGCCCTCGGCCAAGCGCCTCTTCTCGCTGCTCGGCCCCGAGCGCGCCCGGATGGTCCTCGTGGTCGCCCTGGTCTCGCTGTCGGTCGTCCTCACCGTCATCGCGCCCAAGATCCTCGGGCAGGCGATGGACACGATCTTCAACGGCGTGATCGGCTCCCAGCTCCCCGCCGGCGTCCCGCTCGAGCAGATCATCGAGCAGCAGCGCGCCTCGGGCAACGGCACCTTCGCCGACATGCTGGCCAAGACCGACATCGTGCCCGGCGCGGGCATCGACTTCGTGGTCCTCGGCCGCCTGATCATCATCGTGCTGCTGATGTACGTCGTCGCGTCGGTGCTCATGTGGGCGCAGGGCTACATCCTCAACGGCCTCGTGATGCGGGTGGTCTTCGGCCTCCGCCAGGACATCGAGGCGAAGCTCAACCGCCTCCCGCTGCGCTTCTTCGACACCCGGCAGCGCGGCGACGTGATGTCGCGCGTCACGAACGACGTCGACAACATCCAGACGGCGCTGCAGCAGGCCTTCTCGCAGCTGGTGCAGTCGGTGCTCACCATCATCGGCATCGCCGCGATGATGTTCATCGTCTCGTGGCAGCTCGCGCTGATCGCGCTGATCTCGATCCCGCTCTCGGGCGTGATCGCGGGCGTGATCGGCGCCCGCTCCCAGAAGCTCTTCGCCGCCCAGTGGAAGAACACGGGCGCGCTCAACGGCCACATCGAGGAGACCTTCTCCGGGCTCGAGATCGTCCGCGCCTTCGGCCGCGACCGCGAAATGCTCGAGGAGTTCGACCGCCGCAACGACAGCCTCTACACCGCCTCGTTCGGCGCCCAGTTCGTCTCGGGCATGATCATGCCCGCGATGACCTTCGTCTCCTACCTCTCCTACGTGCTCATCGCCGTGGTCGGCGGCCTGCGGGTCGCCTCCGGTCAGCTGACGCTCGGCGACGCGACCGCGTTCATCCAGTACTCGCGCGAGTTCACCCAGCCGGTGACCCAGCTGGCGAGCATGGCGAACATGCTGCAGTCCGGCGTCGCCTCGGCCGAGCGCACGTTCGAGCTGCTCGACGCCGAGGAGCAGGAGCCGGAGACGGCGACCGCGTCGCTCCCGCAGCGCACCGACGGCCACGTGGAGTTCGAGGGCGTCTCGTTCTCGTACGACCCGGAGCAGCCGCTGATCGAGGACCTGACCTTCTCGGCGCAGCCCGGGCAGACGGTCGCCATCGTCGGTCCGACCGGCGCCGGCAAGACCACGCTGGTCAACCTGGTCATGCGCTTCTACGAGCTCACCGGAGGGCGCATCCTGCTCGACGGCGTCGACATCACGAGCCTCGCGCGCGGCGATCTGCGCTCGCGCGTGGGCATGGTGCTGCAGGACGCGTGGCTCTTCCAGGGCACCATCCGCGAGAACATCCGCTACGGGCGCCTGGACGCGACCGACGAGGAGATCGTCGACGCGGCGAAGGCCACCATGGTCGACCGCTTCGTGCGCCAGCTGCCCGACGGCTACGACACGGTGCTGGACGCCGACGGCGGCAGCGTCTCAGCGGGCGAGCGGCAGCTGATCACGATCGCGCGCGCGTTCCTCGCGAACCCGTCGCTGCTGATCCTCGACGAGGCCACCTCCTCGGTCGACACCCGCACGGAGCTGCTCGTGCAGCACGCGATGAACGCGCTGCGCACCGACCGGACCTCGTTCGTCATCGCGCACCGGCTCTCCACGATCCGCGACGCCGACACCATCCTGGTGATGGAGTCGGGCCGGATCGTCGAGCAGGGCGCGCACGAGGCGCTGCTGAAGCAGCGCGGTGCCTACTACGAGCTCTACATGACGCAGTTCCGCGGAGGAGGCGACGAGGCGGGCGAGCACGCCGCAGCGGGCGCGCTCCCGAGCGGGGGAGGGGTCGCCCCGTAGAGTAGGCGCGTGACCGACGCACGCCAGCAGCTCATCGAGTACATCGGCTCCGACGCCGTCTTCCACGGGGACTTCACCCTCACGAGCGGCAAGAAGGCGTCGTACTACGTCGACCTGCGCCGCGTGAGCCTCGACCACCGCGTCGCGCCGCTGATCGGGCAGGTCATGCTCGACCTCATCGCGCCGCTCGAGCGCGTCGACGCGGTCGGCGGCCTCACCATGGGTGCCGACCCGATCGCCGCCGCGATCCTCCACCAGGGCGCCGCCCGCGGTCTCGCCTACGACGCGTTCGTCGTGCGCAAGGAGCCCAAGGACCACGGCCGCGGCCGGCAGGTCGAGGGCCCCGACCTCGAGGGCAAGCGCGTCGTCGTCGTCGAGGACACGTCCACCACCGGCGGCTCGCCGCTGAAGGCGATCGAGGCCCTGCTGAAGGTCGGCGCCGAGATCGCAGGAGTCGCCGTCGTCGTCGACCGCGCGACCGGGGCCCGCGAGATCATCGAGGACGCCGGCTACCCGTACTTCGCCGCGATCGGTCTGGCCGACCTCGGCCTGAGCTGATGGTCGACGAGGGGGGACGCGGCGGGGGCCCGGGAGGCGGCGAGCACCCGGAGCCGGAGCGCCGCGGGTCCGAGGGCCGCGAGCCGGAGCCTGCCGGATCGGAGGCCTCCGAGCCGGAGCGTGCCGAGCCGGAGCGTGCCGAGCCGGAGCGTGCCGAGCCGGAGCGACCCGAGCCGGAGCGTCCCGTCGGCAGCAGCGAGTGGCTGCTCCAGCAGCTCAGCGGCGGCCGCCTGAAGAGCATCTTCGACTCGCCCCGCCCCGTCCCTCCCGTGGAGGAGTCGCGCGCGGAGCGGACGTCCGGTCCTGCTGAGTCCGCAGCCGACGAGGCCCACGCGTCAGCGGAGGAGCGGAGCGCTGCGAGCGAGTCGGCCTCCTCCGCCGACGCGGCCGGACCGTCGTCGAGCGCCCGCGACCGCGACCGCGACAGCAACAGCGACAGCGACAGCAACTCCGACGCGGCGCCGCGCCGTGCCCCTGCCGCTCCGGTCGGCCTGTGGCCGGGGGAGCCCGTGCTGAGCGCGACGCCGGCCGCCGAGGAGGACGGCGGCGACCTCCCGAACCCCGCGGACGACTCCGCTCGGGTGGAGGAGCAGGACGCCGACGCCGACCGCGGAACGGTCGCGGAGCCGGAGCGCTCCTCCGGCCGCGACGGCGTCCCCGCCGAGGGACGGAGCTCTCGGGGCGACGACACGGGAGCCCGCGCCATGGGAGCGCCCGAGACGAGTGCCCGCGAGACGAGTGCCCGCGAGACGGGTGCCGGTGGGACGACTGCCCGCGGGACGAGCGCCTCCGACGCGGACGTGTCCGACGAGGACGACTCCGACGAGGACGCCTTCGACGAGGACGCCTTCGACGCGTTCTTCGCCCCCCTCCGCGACGACGCCGACGGCTCCGACGCCTCCACCGATGCCGGCCGCACCGAGGTGCACCGCCGCGGGGCGGACTCCGTGCGCCCGGTCCTGCCGCACACCGACCCTCCCGCCGACCTTCCGACCGCCCCCGCCGGGCTGCGCAGCGCCCACCGGCCGGACGACGAGCCCGATGCCGGATCCTCGACCGACGTCGACCCGGCGGGCCGCTCCGGCGTCCCCTCCCCCGCCGACGGACGCCCGGTCGGCGCGACCCCGCCGACTCCGCGCGAGCAGACTCCGCCCGCCGTCTACGAGTGGCCCGACCCGCGCGGGGACTGGGACCAGCCGCCCGTGTGGGAGCAGGTCGTCGCTCCGCATGACGAGCCCGACGAGGACGGCGGCGACGAGGAGCTGTGGCGCGAGACCGCCGGCGCCTACTCGTGGAACCTCGAGCCGGCCGCCGAGCCCGCCGACCGCGCCGAGCCCGGGCCCTTCCGCACCGCTCCCGCGGCCGCCCACGTCAACGCCGCTCCGCCGCGGAAGCGCCGCTCCGCCCGGTCCCGACCCGAGAGCCGCGAACGCGACTCGGCGCCCGCTGCAGCGCCCGCGTGGCGCACGCTCAGCCGACGCCGGCTCCTGATCGGCCTGATCGCGGCGGGTGCGGTGATCATCCTCGCCGGGCTCTTCGCGATCGGCATCGCCGTCGGGAGCGCCGGCGGCCGAGCAGAGCCGCAGGCCGTCCCGGTCGTCAGCGAGACGCCCACGGCGGAGCCGACCCCCTCGCCCACGCCGACCGCGACCCTCCCGACCGTCGGACCGCTGCCCGTCGGCACCTGGGCTTGGAGCGCGCTCCTCGGCGGCGAGTGCGTCGAGCCCTTCGACTCCGTCTGGGCGGAGGAGTTCACCGTCGTGGACTGCGCGGGGGCCCACTCCGCCCAGCTCGTCTCCGCCGCGGAGCTGACCGACGCGGCGTTCCCCGGCCAGGACGCCCTGGCCGTCACCGTCTCCTCGCTCTGCCAGGCGCAGGGCGTCGTGGACGTCGCCGCGGCCGAGACCTACGGCGACGTGCAGGTCGCCGGTGCGTTCCCCGTCACCCAGGAGCAGTGGGACGCGGGCGAGCGCAGCTACTACTGCTTCGTCGACCGGGCGGGCGGCGGCGAGCTGACCGGCTCCCTCGCCGGCACTCCCTCAGCCTGACGCGCGCCGTCGCTCGGGCCTCGTCGGACGCCGCCGGGCACCGGCCCGGTGCACCCGGCCGAGCCGCGGAGCGCCCAGTAGGATCGCTCGTCGTGCAGGAGAACGAGGCGACCCCCGCGACCGGACCCACCGCCTCCGTGGAGCTCACCACGAACGGCGTCGGCCCCTGGCAGGGGGAGCGGCCCGAGGACGACCGCCTCGACCCGGAGCTGCTGGAGCGCGGCGACGCGCGCAACGTGGTCGACCGCTTCCGCTACTGGCGGATGGACGCGATCGTCGCGGAGCTCGACCGCACGCGGCACCCGTTCCACGTCGCGATCGAGAACTGGCAGCACGACATGAACATCGGCTCGATCGTCCGCAGCGCCAACGCGTTCGGCGCGGAGGGCGTCCACATCGTCGGCCGGCGGCGGTGGAACAAGCGCGGCGCGATGGTCACCGACCGCTACCAGCACGTCCAGCACCACGAGACGGTGGCCGACCTCGTGCAGTGGGCCGCGGAGGCGGACGTGCCCCTCCTCGCCGTCGACAACGTCCCCGGCTGCGTGCCGATCGAGACCTACCGGCTCCCCGAGCGCTGCCTCCTGCTGTTCGGGCAGGAGGGACCCGGCCTCTCGGAGGAGGCGATCGCCGCCTCGGAGGCCGTGCTCGAGATCTCGCAGTTCGGCTCGACCCGGTCGATCAACGCCTCGGCGGCGGCAGCCGTCGCGATGCACGCCTGGGTGCTGCAGCACGTCCGCTTCTGACCCCCGCGAGCCGCGGTGCCGTGTCAGGAGCCGGCGCCCGACCCGCTGCCGGGCCGCCGGGACTCAGACCGCCGAATCCGGCGGGAACTCCGACTCCAGCGGCTCCGACGACAGGAGCTCGTGCACCCCGCTCAGCACCTCGTCCGGGCGGAACGGATAGCGCTCGATCTCGGCCTCGTCGCTGATCCCCGTCAGCACCAGCACGGTGTGCAGGCCCGCTTCGATGCCCGCGACGATGTCGGTGTCCATCCGGTCGCCGATCATCCCGGTGTTCTCGCTGTGCGCGCCGATCTTGTTCATCGCCGAGCGGAACATCATCGGGTTCGGCTTGCCGACGACGTACGGATCCTTGCCCGTCGCCTTCGTGATGAGCGCCGCGATCGCCCCCGTCGCCGGGAGCACGCCCTCGGCACTCGGCCCCGTCGCATCGGGATTGGTGACGATGAAGCGCGCACCCGCGACGATCAGGCGGATCGCCTTCGTGATCGCCTCGAAGCTGTAATTGCGGGTCTCGCCCACGACCACGTAGTCCGGCGCCGTCTCCGTCATGATGAAGCCCGCCTCGTGCAGCGCGGTGGTGATCCCCGCCTCGCCGATCACGAACGCGCTCCCGCCCGGCTTCTGCGACGCGCAGAAGTCCGCCGTCGCCAGAGCGCTCGTCCAGATCCGCTCCTCCGGCACGTGCAGCCCCGACCCGCGCAGCCGCGCCGCCAGATCCCGCGGCGTGAAGATCGAGTTGTTCGTCAGCACCAGGAACGGGGTGCCCGAATCGGTCCACTCCTGGATCAGCTCGGGCGCGCCGGGGAGCGCCTTGTTCTCGTGCACCAGCACGCCGTCCATGTCCGTGAGCCAGGCCTCGACTTCACTGCGGTTCGTCGCCATGGGTCGATGCTATCGGCGGCACCCCCGCGCACGACGGCGGCGACCGGCGAACCGCCCGGCTCCCTCCGCTGACGCCCCTGTGGAGGGACGACCGTCGTGCGCCGGACGGCCGGACCCCGGACCCGCACAGCCTCGAGCGGGATAGCCTGGGAGGCATGAGTGGCGAGAACCTGCTGGGCCCCGAACCGACCCTCCTCCCCGACGAGCCCGCGGTCACCGCGGCCCTCGCGAAGCACGCGAACCCGGGAGCCGTCGAATTCGCCGCCCTCGCCGCCGCC
>NZ_PSTP01000025.1:0-48190 GCF_002930935.1 Rathayibacter sp. AY1A2
GTTCGAGCACACCGCGCAGACCCTCCGCGACGAGGCCGCGCAGCTGCCGCACCGGCGTCCACGTCGCCTGGTCGCCGTAGGCGTCGGAGCGGGTGAGGATCTGGAAGCCGTTGCCGGTGTACTCGGCGGCGGTCGCCGCGAGGAGCGCCTGGTGCGCGGCCTCGTCGCGGAGGGTCTGCGCGGTGTGCTCGAACTGCGCCGGGTCGTGGGTGGCGACCTCGATCAGGGTCGCGCGGGCGTCGGCGTCGTCCTCGAACTCCAACAGCACCGCCGCCTGGTCCAGGGTCAGCTCGTGCTCGTGCAGAACGGACGTGACGGTCGCGGACTCCGCGACCGCGAGGCCCTTCTTCACCGCGTCGGTCTTGGTGCCGGTGCGCTTGGCGATCGCTGCGGCGGTGACGCCCTCGAACGCGAGCTGCGCCCACGCGGCGGTGCGGTCCGCGACGCTCAGCTCGGCGCGCTGGTCGTTCTCGATGATCTGCTGCACGATCCGGTCCGCGGTCGTCTCGTCGCCCTCCACGACGTAGACGGGGATCGTGGGCACTCCGGCCTCGCGGGCGGCGAGGGTGCGGCGCTGTCCGGCGCGGACGATGACGTTGCCGTGCTCGTCGCGGCGGGCGAGGACCGGGGTGATGACGCCGTTCTCGCGGATCGACGCGATGAAGTCCTTCGTCAGCGGGGCGCTGGTGCGCACGTTCGCCTCGATCACGAGGGCGGTCGGGTCGATGTGCTGAACGGTCCCGGTTCCGGTGGTGATAGTCACGATGGTTTCTCCTCAATCGGTGTGCGACCATGAAGGTGACAAGTCCCGTGGTTCTAGACCAACTACGGGGCTTTTGTCGTCTTCCTGATCGTTTTTCTTTGCCTCTCCGGCGAGTGATAACCAATTGAGTGGAGTCGGCGGAGTGACGGCTCTCTTGGGCGAAATAAGGGAGCTTGCGACCGCGTCCGAGAGAGACGGCACGTAGCCGGCGGAGCGAGATAGGTTGAAACCGCGGAGAGGTGAAGAAAACGGGTAATCCGGCCGCGTAGCGGCTCCTGCCGGCGGTGTTCCGTCACCGCTGCGCGTGCGGAGCTCGCGCCCCGCCGGAGAAACGACGTCGGTAGGCTTCGGGCAGGTGACGCTTGATCACCCCGAACGGGAGAACGACATGAACGCCGTGATCTACCGCATTCGCTCCATCGCCGCATCGCTCCGCGCGAAGTTCACCAAAGCGCCGACGGCGCTGCCGAAGGATCCGTTCGGGGAGCCGCCCCGCGAGGCTCACGACCCGCACTCGTATCAGGAAGAGTCCTGGAAGGCACCTGCGCCCTCCACGATCAACTTCCACTAAAGCCATGCTCCCCGGGGGAGTGTGAGGGGGTCGCCCCTCACGGGCCGGCCCAGAAGGCCGGCCCCTCCCCCGCACTACTCGGCGGGCGTCAGGAACGCGATCAGCGCGGCGGCCTCGGCGGTGCCGTCGTCGTAGACAGGCATCCCGCCGGGTCCGCACTCCCCCGGCAGTCCGAGCGTGTTGCGGGTGTGCGCGAGGATCTCCGCGTCGGTCGCGGTGGTGTTCTCCGGGTCCTCGTCGCGACTGATCGCGAGGATGAGGGCGAGCTGTTCGGCCGTGGCGCGGCCGGTGTCGGTGCGGGTCATGGTGTGGTCCTCTCAGCGGTTCAGGAACGGGGCGACGCGGCGGATCGCTGCGCGGCGGGCGTGGGCGATGCAGTGGCGGAACGAGCCACTGGTGATGCCGTGCAGCTGGTCGGAGTGCCACGCCTCCCAGACGCCGGACTTGCGGCGGGTGACGTGCACCGAGGGCGTCGTCTTGGGGTCGGTGCCCACGACGCGGACGTCGACCGCGCGGGTGTTCGCGAGCGTGAGGTAGGTCTTCGCGGTGGTCTGCAAGTCGGTGATGGTCTGCATGGTGTGGGTGCTCCCTCTGACTGATCGTTTTTCTTTGCCTCTCCGGCGGGGAAAACCGTTTGAGTGGAGGCGGCGCAGTGACGCCGATAGCGGGCGAAATAAGCCCGCAGGGCGCGTCCGCTATCGGTGGCACGGAGCCGGGGGAGCGAAATAGGTTGAAACCGCGGAGAGGTGAATAAAACGGGTGGAACGGGCCGCATCGCGGCCTCCCCTCGGCGGCGCTCTGTCACCGCTGCGCGAGTGCAGCTCGCGCCCCGGACCGGGATCACGCCCTGAAGAACGACAATTGCCGATTAGGGTCGAATCTGTCGTTTATATACGCCCCTGCATTGGGGTCAAGGCCTGGGTCATCGATACGTGCCTCTGTTACGAAGTATGCGGACACATACTTTTCGACGACCGGAGCCCCGCATGCTCGCCACCGCACGACCTCAGACGCGAGCCACCGCTCCTGCCGTACTGCTCGATCACGGGACCCTGCCCGCGTTGCCGATGGACTCGGACCGGGTGCTCGTCATCCGCGCCGCGTCGGGCGATGACCGCGCGTTCGCGGCGATCGTGAACCGCTACTCGCGTCTGCTGCGAGCGATCGCGTCGCGAACCCTCGGAAGCTCCGCCGACGTCGATGACGTGGTGCAGGAGACGTTCCTCGCCGCATGGACGCACATCGACAACGTGATCGACGGGGACACGATCGCCGGCTGGCTGGCGACCACGACCCGCCGGCGCAGCATCGACCGCCTCCGCGCGCCCGCGTCCGCGCGCCGGTCGGAGCTGAACGAGGAACTGCCGGCGCTCGAAAAGGACGACCCCGAAGCCGCCGGCCGATGCGCCGTTCTCGCGGCGGACGCTCGGCGGGTGCTCGAGAAGCTGCCGGTGCTGCAGCGTCGCTGCTGGGAGCTGCGGCAGCTGCACGAGCTCAGCTACGACGAGATCGCTCTCGACCTCGACCTAACCCCAGCTGCTGTGCGCGGGCTCCTCGCTCGTGCTCGACTGCTGATGGCAAGCGAACTCGCCCACTGGCGCTGACCAGCGCGAGGAACGAACACAGCCGCTCCCCCCGAGCGACCGCTTCAGGGGGGAGTGTGAGGGGATCGCCCCTCACGGGCCGGTGACGCCAACCCACTTGCTCGAGCGAGTCGTATCGGCGCAGTGCGCGGCGATCGCGGAAGTGCGCGCGTCGATTCCGGAGGATCACGTCATCCTCTACGTGCTCCGGATCGCGGACGGCTCGAGTAGAGCACCGGGCGGCTCCAAGCCACTAGCGTTGCCATCCAGTCCTGAAGGTGATGGTTCCGTGATAGCAACAGCGTTGAAGCTCGTCGGGAAGTCAGTAGCGTTCGTCGCCCGCGTCGTGGGCGCGGCGGTGTCCGCCGGACTGGCCTCACTCGGTGTGGGCAGTTATCAGCAGCCAAATCCGGGGCCGCCGCCCTCGACCACGGACAATCGCGAATATCGCCCGTAGAAGAAGATCATCGCGGTGACGTCGGCCTCGGCGATCGCGGAAGTGCGCGCGGCGATTCCGGAGGATCACGTCATCCTCTCCGCGCTCCGGATCGCGGACGTCTCGGAGTAGGGGCTCAGGCCGTCCCGGCGAGGAGTGCGACGGCCGCTACGGAGAAGAGAACAACGGCAGCCAGGAGAGCGCCGCGGGCCCGAGCGCGCTTGTCGACCGCGACCTCGGACACTTGCGCGGAGTGGAGCTCGGAGTCGCGATAAAGCGGCACGATACCGGCGACGACGAGCGCGGCACCTGTCACGGCCAGCAGCAGAGCGATCCCGTCCCACATGCCGACCAACTTACTCAGCCGCGGGGGCGGCGCTGCGGCGGGGTGCGCGCTGGGTGGTTGTGGTGACGACGGCGGTCGCGCGGGTGAGGTTGGGGCCGATGGCGTCGGCTTCGAGGACGCGGCCGGTGCGGCGGTTCTCGCCTTCGCCCCAGGCGACGGTGCGCTCGTAGCCGACGACGATCACGGCGTCTCCCTTGTGGAGGGAGGCGAGGACGTGCTCGCCCAGTTCGAACTTCGCTTCGACGTAGTGCGTGGTCGGGGCGTCGTGCGGGGTCCACTCCCCCGCGCGGTATTCGCCGGTGTTCTCGATGACGCGCAGCTTCACGATCTGGACGCGGCCCGCCTGTAGGGCTTCGGGGTCGGCGGCGAGGTTGCCGGTGATGGTCCTGGTGCTCATCTGTCGTCTCCTGCTCGTGCGGTTGGTGGGTCCCGTCGACGTCGACGGGTTCTCGGTCGCGGCCGCGGCGGCCGGGGTGTCGGTGGGGGGTGTCTCGATGCCCCAGGACGCCAGAGCGTCGCGACGGGTGACTTCGACGGGCGGCTCGGACAGCGCTCTGCGCTGTTCGAGCTCGGCGCGCGTGACGGTGAGGTCGGGGACGCGGCGCTCGTCGCCGTAGGCGAGGCGGTAGAGCCGGTCGGCCTCGTTCTCCAGCCAGTCGACTTCGCCTTGCCGGTCGGCCTGTCCGGCGAGGTACCCGGCCCGGTAGTCGTCGCCGGTGACGTTCGGGCCGGTCATGCGGCGTGCTTCTCGATGAGGTCGGGGCGGAAGCCCGACCAGTGATCCTGGTCGCTCGCGACGACCACGGGGGCGGCGGAGTAGCCCAGCTCCTCCGTGACGTACGCGAGCGCTGCGGGGTTGGTGGTGATGTCGACGGTGGTGTACTCGATGCCCTTCTTCTCGAGCACCCGGTAGGTCATGGTGCACTGCACGCACGACGGCTTCGAGTAGACGGTGAGCATCAGTCGTCCCACCGGTCGCCGCGATGCGGGTCGTGCTCGTCGTTGACCGGGGACCAGGCGTGCAGCTCGGCCCACTTCTCGGCGGCGTCGGTGTATCCGGCCTGGGTGAGGAGGTCGATGATGCCCGTCGCGCGCCAGCACGGCAGCGTCGGGGCGATAGCTTCCGTGACGGCCGGGTCGGAGAGCGTGGCCGCGAAGGCCGCGACGGCCGCCTGGTAGGTCGCCGCCGGGTCGGGCGTGGTCTGCTGCTGCTCGCTCATCGGTGGGTTCCTTCCGGGGTGTGGGCGTCGCCCTCGTCGTCGTCGCTCGCGTGCTCCGCGATCCACAGGTCCGCGGCCTCATCTCGTCCGAATGCTCGCAGGAGTCCGACCAGCGCGTCGACCTCGGCGCAGCTGAGTCGCACGGCCAGCTCGTCGGCGGTGTCTCCGTGGGAGAACACGGACGCGAACTCGGCCACCGCGTCAAGGAGGGTCGGCTCCTCGGCCGCGGGGCTGGTGGTGATGGTGTCGGACATGGCGTTTGCTCCTCGGTGGTGATGCGGGTCAGGATTCGGTGCGGGTGAGGGTGTCCACGAACATGACGCCCTCGGGGCCGGGGATCGTGGCGGTGTGTGCCAGCGCCCACCCGTTGCGTGCCAGACCTGAGAGGTCGACGTCGCGCTCGGCGATCCGGCGCAACTGGCTCTGCATCCCGTCCTCGTTTGCGGCCGGGACGAAGGTGCTGACGGTGGTGATCTGCTGCATGTTCTTCCTCTTCCTCATCGTTTTTTTGCCGTGAAGGCGGTTCTCCGCCCTAGCAACCGGAGGGCGCAGTGCAACCAGCAGGGCGGCGGTGGAGAGAGTTTCGGCGCGATGTGAGGGAGCAAAGCTCCCGCGTGCCGAAAGTCTCGGAGGAGCCGGTGGCGCAGCCACTTGAACGGAGCCCGTAGGTAGCTACGACCGCAGCGAAGCGGAGGGAGCCGCCGAAGGCTTCACGGCAAAAAAGGGTGTGAGCCCGTAGGGCGACCAACGGCGGCCGGCGCAGCCGGGCGACCTCCTGGCGGTGCTCCGTCGCCGCTGCACGAGCGCAGCTCGCGCCCGCCCTGTCATAGTCGGACCGCTCGCGGTCGCCGATGTCACGATGTGTCCATGAGGGAACGCACGGTGATAGCGGTCGTCACCTCGAGCGTGACGGGAGAACCGGACATCACCCTCGACGGACGTCCCATCGGGGATTTCGTGACCGACGACGATCCGGAGGGTACGGGTGACGTCTTCACGGCACCCTGGGGCGAGTGGCGTCCGTTCCTCCTCTCGCTTCTCGGAGAAGGACCATCGGTCGTCACGGCCATGCTTCCTGGCCGGATCGCGCTGGCCAGCTGCGCGTCCTGCGGCGACTCCAGCTGCGGCATCCTCTTCAGCGCAGAACTCGTGCGCAGCGACGAGATCGTCCAGTGGAAGGACTCCCGGTGGGAGTCAGAGACTCTTCGACCGCTTCCACCTCCATCAACGCTTCTCGGCCGGCTCAGCCGGCGGCTTGGCTTCGGCGTGACCGATGAGTTCGCCGGATGGTGTCCGAACGGAGAGCTTGTTCGTACCCTCACCTTCGAGAGGGAGCAGTACGACGGCGCAATTCGCGAGGCACTGCGTCTGACGTGACTCGCAGTGACACGAGCGCAGCTCGTGCCTCCCGGAACGGGAATCCCGGGGTGTGTGAGGGGCCCGCCCCTCACGAGCTACCTACCTAGGTATCTAGGTAGGTAGCTCGCAACCGTTCAGCTCGCGGCGGCCGTCTCGGTGGCGGCCTTCTCGGTGGCGGCGGCTCGGGCTGCCTCGACTTCGGCGGCGGTGTGGTGTCCCTGCACGTCGGCGTAGACAACCTTGTAGGGGCGGGTGCCGTCGTTCCAGTCGAGCGCGACGGTCACGCTCTTGGGGTTCACGCGGGTAACGACGTGCCAGCCGAAGCGGTGCTTGATCATGTCGCCCTTGTTGATCGTGTCGCGGCTGTGGATCGTGACCTGTCCGGCGGCGGCCTGCGCCTCGCGGACGGCGCTCCAGTAGTCGCGCTGGTCTTCGAGCTGCGCGCGCTGGGTGAGCAGCCGCTCCCGGTAGGCGCCGGTCGCGGGGGCGGTCGTCTCGATGTAGCCGCCGCCGAAGTTGTGCGAGCTACCCTCGATCCTCCGTGTGCAGCCGCGAATGTCGGTATCGAGGCGGTCGATGCGGCGGGCGACCATTCCCGGCGCGTAGCGGGATTCGGTGGTCCCGGCGGCGACGTCGGCGCGGGCACGGGCGCGGGTGGCTTCGCGGTCGGCCTCGACGCTGCGGCCCATCGCGGCATCCGCCTTGGCGATCGCGTTGCGGTGCCGGTTCTCGGAGTGGTGGCCGATCTTGATCGGCTCGCCTCCCTCGGGGAGCCGGTCAAGCGCGCGGCGCGCGGCCGCGTCGGCGGTGTCGGCGTCCGCGGCGCGCCGGTCGGCCTTCGCGTCGAGCGCATCGACGCGGGCGGCCTGGCGCTCGGTCTTGTCCGCCTCGACCTCGGCGGTGGGCCGGAACGTCTCGTCAGCGTCGATCGTGACCTCGTGCCCGGCGTCGCGCAGGGCGGTCGCGGCACGGTTGATGGTCCACCACTTCGGGAGGCGGTCGCGGGACTGCGGGACGTACCAGGCGCCGATGGAGCGGCCCCAGCGCCAGCCGTTCGCCTTGAGGATCTCGGCGGTGCCGTCTCCGCGGCTGGTGCCCTCGATGATCGTTCCGGCCTCGGGGGTGTGGGTGATGGTGAGCATGTCGGTTCTCCTTCTCGGGTCGGTGATCAGTCGTTGGCGAGGTAGTCGGCTGGCGTCTCGCTGCGGTCGTGCAGCGAGTAGGCGGCGGGGTACAGGTCGAGCGCTCGGGCGACCGCGACCGGCACGACGACATAGGCACCGGAAGCCATGTAGCCGATGCGATCCGCGGGCAGCGGCTCGACGGGCTCAAAGTGCTGCAACGTCACCCCGGCCACCGCGCGGCCACCGCTGCGGGTGACCAGGCGCACGGCGGGCGTCTGCTCGGTCACCGGGTCGTTGCCACCGGCGCCGACGATGACCACCTGACGCGCGGTCCGGCTGATGCCCTCCGCTCCGGGTCCGTGGTTCTCGCTCTTGATGACCTCGGTACGTGTGCCGCGCTGCTCGCTCATGGTGCGTCTCCCTCTGGCTGATCGTTTTTCTTTGCCTCTCCGGCGGGGAAAACCGTTTGAGTGGAGGCGGCGGAGTGACGCCGATCACGGGCGAAATAAGCCCGCAGGGCGCGTCCGGGATCGGTGGCACGCAGCCGGTGGAGCGAAATAGGTTGAGACCGCGGAGAGGTGAAGAAAACCCGAAGGATGGGCCGCTCTGCGGCCTCCCCACGGTGTCGCGCAGCGACGCTGCGCGAGGACCCTCGCGCCCCCGGAACGGGTGTCTAAGACGCGCTCAGCGGGGTACAGGGCATGACACAGCGTCCAGCGTGCGAAGTACCCCGGGCGTGATCGTCTGGGCCGACTAGCGGCCGAGGCCTCCGATTTCGGGGCCGCGGGCCGGCTTCCTGCTCGTGGGGAAGCTCTGAGCGGCTGTTGCGCGTGTCTGCACGAGGGCGGTATCGACTAGCGGGCGTCCAAACGCCGTGCGGGACTTGTCGACGTGGACAGTGCGCGGCTGTCCTTCGCTGGCGGTGTTGAACCGGCGGAATCGCATCACGGTCGGGCCGGTTTCTGCGAGCTGTTCAGCGGAGAACTCGGGGAACGAACGACCCTCGGGGCCGGCGTAGACGTTGCGGGCGTACTCGCTGGGAACCCATCGGCCGCCGAGCTCATCGGCGCCGGCGAGGGCGCGTTCGTAGGACTGCTGCCACCGACCGGCGATCCGCGCTTCCGACAGCTCGAACGGCACCTCGACGTCGATCACTTCGACGCTGTAGCCGGCGGCCGCGAACCGTTGCCCCAGCTCGACTGCCTTCTCGGGTGAGGAGAGCACGGTGTCGATGACGACGTTCTGGCCGTCTCGCATCGCCGCAGCGCGGAGCTGGGTGGCGAGGAGGGAGGATTCTTCGTGCACGAGGGAGGCCAGCTCGAGCGGGAAGAACTTCTCCCCCGCCGCCTCGGCGGAGCGCACCTCTGGCGGCAGAATGGCGCGGTCGTAGCTGCCGTCCTTGATCGCCTCGGTGAGCAGCGCTCGCTTGAACTCGTCGGCATCGACCGTGAGCCACGCGCTGCGGTCGGCGCCGAGCACGTCTGCGAGAACTGTCGACTTTCCCGCTCCTGGTGGGCCGGCGAGGATGATCGCCTTCTTCTCCGAGCGGACGTCGGGAAAGTGAGCGCGGTACTCGTCCACGAGGCGGGCGTGCATGAGTCGGCGGGCAGCGCGAGGCTGGACCGATCCATCCGACTCCCGGGTGAACCAGTCCCGGTTGTTGACCGTCGCGCGCTCACTCGCAGGGCTCAGTGGGCCTCCCGCCCGAGCCCACGCGCGCACCGTCTCACGGTGCGCGGCGATCGCTGACGAGTCCTCCGCCGTCACCGACCTTGCTCGCTGTAGCGGTCAAGGATCTCGTCGTACGCGTCCGCGTCGATCAGGTGCTCAGTGAGAGCGCGACCTACTTCCTCGAACTCCCCCGGGTCCAAGGTGGTCCAGTCGTAGCTATCGCTGGGCGAGCCTGGACGATACGGCCAGCGGCCGAGCTCATCGATGACTTGCTCCCGCGTCAGCTCTCCCGCGTCGTAGCGCTGAGCGATTTCGTAGGGCGTCGCGCCAGAGAACCCGGGACGCACGTCAGGCACTGCGGCCGCAGACTTCAACGCACTGTTGACCGACGGCTGCGAGATGCCGATGTCGCGGGCGAGCTGCGACTGAGTGGTGCCTTCGGCCGCCGTCCGCAACGCGCGGAGGTATGACACGCGGGTTACGGCCTGCAAGCTGCGTAACCGGCGAACAGTGTCCCCGTCGGGCCTCTCAGCGATCGACACGGCAACCACCTCCTATAGAAGATTCTATCAAGTTGAGGGGACAGGGGACAGAGAGCAATGCGGTGATCTACTTGCATTCATTCTGATATTAAAATGAATGCATCGGACTTGACTGGTCAGCGCTCAGATTGGTGGTCGGCGCGCAGGGCTTCGAGCCCGCGTTGCAGGGCGCGGAGCGCGGTCTTGTGCTGGCTGCGGTCCTCGAGAGCTGCAACTTCGGCCAACTCCTTCGCCAAAGCAGGGTCAGGCCAGCGGACGAGGAGAGTTCGGCCGAGTCCGCTAGGCCACTCCCCCGCGCTCTCGACGGGCCGCTTCGCTGTGCCCGCTGCCCTCCCGGCCGACTTCGCCACTGCCAGCGGCGTAGTCGCCGTCGTAGCGGCTTGCGCTGCGGGGGCCGGGGGTGCGTCGGCCGCGTCACCGAACCTTTCGATCGCGGCAGGGTCCACGGCTGGCCGCTTCTTGATTGCCATTACGCCACCAACTCCGCAGCAAGTTCCTGAATTTCAGACTTTGCCTTGACGTTGTTCCATTCGACAACCCCGAGCCCTTCTCCCACGACGTCTCGGTAAGCCTTCCGCTCGTGGATCACTGTCTCGAGAGGCCGGATGCGCGGGTACTCCGCCAGGTACTCCCCTGCGTCGGTTCGTTCCGTGACGGCCGGATTGGAGGGGGCCTGGGCGATGAGGCCGCGCACGTCCAGGTCGGGATTGAAATCGAGAGCTTGGTCAATGACTTCGGTCATGTGTCCGAGAGTGTCGAGGTCGAGCTGACTGGGCCGAACGACCACGACGAGCTTGTCTGCGGCTGTCATGCCGGTGCGCATCTCCTTGCTGTCCTTGCCTGCGACGTCGACCATCACGACGTCGTAACGAGTCGCGAGGTCTTGCAGAGTTTGATGGATGCTGCCGAGCTTCTCGACGCACGCGATCGCTGGCTGGTGTCGGTTCTCCTCGCGGTCGGCGTGCCACCTGGCCGCCGAGCGCTGCGGGTCGGCATCGACCAGGCAGACGTCCTTGCCTTGGCGGGCGTACTCCGTGGCGAGATTGACCGCGATGGTCGTTTTCCCCGGGCCGCCCTTCTGGCTGCCGATCAGAATGATCATGCGTTCACATCGCTTTCAATTTGGCTTCAAAGTGCATGCGTCTTGCGATCCATATGCGCGAGCGGCAGGGATGCAAACTGCTGCGAAGTGATACCAGTCTGACATCATTGCAGGATGGATGCAAGGCGCAGTCATAGTGAATGCAGATGGCAGAACGGTTGCAGCTTGCAGGCATAGTGCATGCATGTGACAGAATAGATGCAATATGCAACCATCCTGAATGCAGATATTGGACTGAATGCACTATGCATTTGTCTGGGAGACGCGGGGGAGCAGCCTCACCTCGCGTGAGCGGCGGCTGGTTCACCCCAGTGGGGAGGCATCCGTCGTTGTTCGAGAGGACGACGGGCCGGCCTGCGAGCTTCGGGGCGAACAGTCGCTCGCAGGAGACGTAGAACGAGTTGACGTCGACCAGACCGATCCGCTGCTCAGAGCGCACGGTGGAGGTGGTGGAGGCAGACGGTGACGACGCCCCACACCTGGAGGTCGCTGAGCTCCGGGACGAGGATCGGCGGGTACTCGGAGTTCTCGGCGCGCAGGATCACGCCACCGGGGGAGAGTTCGAGGCGCTTGACGGTGAGTTCGCCGTCGAGGATCGCGACGACGACGTTGCCGTGCTTGGGGGAGAGGGAGCGATCGACCACCAGCTCATCGCCATCGCTGATGCCGGCACCGACCATGCTCTCCCCGGAGACGCGGACGATGAAGGTGGACGTCTTGTCGCGGATCAAGTGGTCGTTGAGGTCGAGAGAGCCGTCGAAGTAGTCCTGCGCGGGGGAGGGAAAACCGGCCGCTACCGCGTCGCCAGCAACGAGGAACGCGATCGCCACGGCGTCCGGCGCCGGAGTCGAGATCCGCTCCACGATCGTCACAGTCATCTCGATACCTCTCGACGTGTTCGAACGTATGTTCGATGAAAGTCGAGTGTAGGTCGGAGGATCTGACAGCGCTCATGTACGCCGGTCGGCGGGGCCGTCTCGGGCGCGTCGAGCTCGGGTCCGCGTCGACGTCGAAGGGCAGCGTCGGGGCTAGGCAGCGGTGGAGGACCACCAAAGCGAGCCGGGGGCGAGCATGCCGGTGCGTCCCCAGTGCAGCGCCTCGCGGTGATCGCCGCGGCCGGCGGCGTCGCGGGGGTAGAGCGGCCAAACGCGCTCACCGGGTGTGGTGTCCTCGAACAAGAGTCGGCTCGACACGTGTCGGCGTCGCGGGCGTTGTCTGGGGGAGGAGGAGCGGTGGCTCAGCTCTGCTTGCCACCAAGCCCAGACTTCGCGCTCGACGTCGTAGCGGTGGGCTCGATCAGCGAGGGCTCCGTCGACGCCGAGGGTGCGAGCTGCGACAGTGCGGAGATCGCGCTTGGCTCGGGTCCATCCCGTCGTGTGCTTGATGATCAGCCGGTGTGTGCGTAGGCGGGAGAGGGCGGTGGCGGCGGTGCGGGTGGTGATGCCGAGCAGCGTGGCTGCGGCGTCGAGGGCGAGGGTCCCTTCTCGGCGCAGCAAAGCGTAGGTCTTTCCTGCCAGGTGCCCCAGACCGGCGCGGGTGAAGAGGTCGTGCCGGGTGTCGGTGAGGTCGGCTTCGAGCATGGTGAGGAGCATGGTTCGTTCGGTGAAGATCGGCCCGGGGGGGCGGGGGTTATTAGTGGTTGTGACCGGACCTTGCAGAGAGCCTGTGGAAAGGTGCTCGGACAATCGCCATTCGCTGGCGTTCGAGCCGTCCGCACGGACGGCGAGCTGCACGTAGCCGTCCTCGCGCAGCGTCCGCAGGGCGCTGGCCGCGGTCGTTCGGCCCAGGCCCGCGAGGAGGGCGAGGTCACGGATGGACGCGGCGACGGTGCGCTTGCCGGTGTGCAGGGTGAGGTAGGCCAGGGCGGTGAGGATCGTCTTCTCCGACGTCGCCCGCTCGCTCCGACCCCACCGGCCCGGGCTCACCCGGAACCGGTCGAGGAGGGCGCTGACGGAGCCGACGAGGCTCTCCAGCTCCGCCAGGTCGCTCGGCTCGCGCTCGGACGGGAGAACGGCGTGCAGCGCCGCGTACTGGAGCGCTTTCTCCCACTGCCGCGTCAGGCGCTCGGCCGCTTCGTCGCGCGATCGCGGGCGGCGGTGGCCGCGGCCGGTGTTCTTGGTCCGGTAGTGCTCCATCCCGGGAGCGGTGCGGGCGGCGTGCTCGACGTCGGTCAGGGACCAGCCGGCGTGAGCCGCGGAGAGCAGGCACATGAACGCCGTCCACGACGGATTCGCACCGCCACCCGCGGCCGCCATGTGTCCGGCGCCGGCAGCGCTGAGCTGGCGGTGCGCCCGGTGCGTGGTGGTCGGGGCGGCCGGGGGAGTGACGTCGATGGCGCGCGGCGGGCGGGACGCTTGCAGCGCAGCGGTCACGGCCTCGATGGCGACCGCGGTGACGGTCGCATTCAGCAGCTCTTCCGCGCGGCCGCGGAGAACGCTCGAGAAGCTGCCGTCGCGGTGCGGGGACAGGGGAGGTCGAGCGGCGCCGGTGCGGGGGTTGCAGAGCATCCCGTGATCCAGCGTGCGAAAGTTCGCACGAGCGGCGATCGCCAGCCGAGCCACTGACTCGGCCGGAACACCCTCGGCGAGTGCGATCCACAGGTGCCGGCCGCCGGTTCCGGAGGACTGGCACACGAGGTGAGCGACCTGGTGCGCGTCCAGAACGGCGGAGAGTGCGTCGCAGTCGTCCGCGGCCTGCTCCATGAGGTCCGCATCAACGCCGTGGGAGTCCTTGCCGTCGAAGTCGAAGCAGAGCAGCCGGAACGCTCCGGCGTCATCTGCGAGGTAGATCGCCCACGGGGCCGCCGGCGCAGCAGGGGAGACGGGGAAAGCGGCCGGGTAGGCGTTCTCGTCCAAGCGCCCGTAGGCATCGCGGCGCATCGTTCGGACAGTGCTGCGCGGGCTCAGCCGACGTGTCAGCGACCATGCGTCGCCGCCGAGCGTCGACGAGCTGTTTCGGCGCGCCGAAAGATCCATCGTTGAATCTCTCGGCCCGTCGTGTAATCTTTCGGGCATAGAGAAGCCTCCCGTGAGGGTGGTGACTTGATTAGCTCTGAACCCGGGCTTTGGTCGGCGGTGGGTTCTGAGCTACGAAACTTGGTGAGGCCCGCTCCGGCGGGCCTCCTTCGTTTAAGCGGCTGTCGTGCGCGCCTCCTGAGGGATGGGCAGTTCGTTGATGCGATCGCGCCGAGGACGCGGGGCGTACTCGGGCATGCCGAGAGACTCCGCTGCGAGAGCGGTGATGTACTCGCCGTAGCTCAACCCCGCGGCTGTCGCATTGGCCTTGATGACCTCGGCAAGAGGCACCGCGGGTTTCGCCATGATGGGGACTCGTTGTCCCTTGCTCGGTCTAGCCATGGGCGAAATCATCCTGCGATTCCGTTAACGGAAACGTTAGGTGGGCGGTGTGTCGCCAAGTCGGCGCTCGGATCGCGAGACGCGGCGGCGCCTGGCGCTCGACGTCGACCGCGATTCGACCCACGCGTTGCCTAGGCGCCCACCCGCTTGCCGTCATGAGGACACCGTACCAAATTAGGTACGGATACTCTTACCCATCTTGATTCATTACATGCTCAGAGCCAGGGACTTGCGAGTGGCGGCCGAGCCAGTGCGTCACGATCCATTCGAACGCGTCCGGCGCCACGTTGTACTCCCATGCGTGTGCAGCCGGCGGAAGCAGTGCCAGCTCGCTTCGCTCGTCGTTCACGCTCACGAACGCTCGCGACAACGAGGCGGGCACCTCTCGATCTCCGTCCGAGTGGATGAGGAGGCTCGGGACGGTGAGTCGCGGTTCTCGGGTCCAGTCCAGGGCGTCGAAGTCGATGGGTCGGGGGAGTCCGACGAGGGTACTGAGCGGGCGAGTCGAGAGCGCGAACGTTCCGAGCGCACCGACTACTGATGGCAGGTGAGCACGGCGTGCTCCGGCGCGGATGACCTGCCGCCAGTCGGTAGCCGGGGCGATCAGGACAAGGGCTGCGATGACGTCGCGATGTCGGGATCTTTCGGTCAGCTGAAGAGCAATGCCACCACCGAGCGACCAGCCGAACAGCACGATGCTTCGCGCTCCGTGCGCCACGGCGAAGCTGATCGCAGCATCCACGTCCTCCCACTCGGCTTCGCCGAGGGCCGACGCTCCGTTACTCGTCGGTGGCGCTTCTCCATCACCGCGGAACGAAGGAACGAGCGATGTGTATCCGAGCTTGCGTGCCGCGGGGACGGAGCGCAGCGCCGTGATGCGTGTGGTGCGGATGCCGTGCACATGGATCGCCCAGGTCGTTTCCTCCTCGCCGCCGGTCGACGGGAAGAGCCATGCCGGACAGGGACCTGCTGGTGAGTCGATGTGGATCTCGCGCGCGTTCGGGTCGATGTCCTCGGGACGCGCGAAGACGTGTCCGGTCCATCGGCCTTCGTGAGCGGTGGAGAGATCGCCTCCGCTGACTCGAAGGATTTCCCGGCGCACGGTCCGACCTAGCGGGTCGTGGTGCAGGATCCGGCCGACGAGTGCATGGCCCCGATCGGAGTCGAACCAGAAGCCGTACTCGCCGTCGTGAAGGGTTTCGGGCGTGGCGTCGAGGGTGAGGGTGTCCGGGGTCGATGCGATGACCCGCATGGTTCTCTTGCGCCCCGGCATCACGACTCGCCGTCCCAGCACGACACCAACTCCGGCCAGCAGAGAGAGCGCCCCTATCGCGGTTCCGACCGCTCCTAGGGCAGTTCTCGCGCTGCCACGTCGTGCGCTCATCAGGTCCAGGCCTTCGTGGTCGCGGGGGAGGGGAGCTGTTCCATCACGATGGCCTCGGCCTCTGCCACGCGGCGAGCGTCCGCGACGGTCAGGCGGCCGCGATGGGCGTTCTCGAAGTCGCGCAGGGCGATCACGAGGTCGTACACGACAGCGATCGGAGATTCGTCTCGAGTGCCGTGTGACCCGTTCGTGGGCGGCATCACTGCGAGCCGGGTGGCGAGCCGGCGGAGTCGCCGCGCATGTCGGCCGAGTCGCGCCTCTCGCATGGCCTTCTGCAGAGTGAAGGAGGCGATTCCGGTGACGATGAGGATGACGCCGCAGTAGAACAGGAAGTCGAACGCGTTTCGTAGGAGGATGCGGAAGCCCAGATCGGTGACCTCGAAGTGGTCGAGAGCCAAGACGACGATCTCGTCGATGCACGCGAGGATGACGAGACTGCTGCCGGCGACGAAGAAGCCGTAGGAGCGCGCCTGTCTGCGGCGGAGACCCAACAGGAGCATCGTCGAGATGGCCAGGATTGCCGTCATATAGATGCTGGCGTAGAGCCAGGTGCTGGTCTGAGTGATGTGCTCGGTGATGAAGGTCTTCGAGGTGGGTTCCTTGTCGGTGATGAACAGGAACGGCACCGCGAAGGATACGAGCATGGCAACGAGGATGAGCTTCCTGGTCCAGAATCGCGGGGTGCTGCGGGACTGAAGGAGGGCGGCGCGCATGACCAGCCAGAAGGCGGTGGTCGCAAGGAGATTCTGGGCGAGGTTGATGTAGTTCTCACCACCGATGAACCGATCCAGCCCGGGGTGGACTCGGGTGAGTAGCGCTAGGGAGCCGACTCCGCTGGCGAGCCAGGACAGCCGGCTTGAGGGCTGGGAGACAGCGGCGGGGATCCGGGCGACGAAGACGACGGCGAGAATCACCAGAGCGATCAGTGCCAGAGCCTGCATCTACCCGAAGACCTCCTCGTCCTCCCGGAAGCGAGGACGCAGGAGCGAGCGGGAGAGAAGGTGTGCTAGGTGCTCTGCTTCTCCTTCGAGGATGCGCCGGTCGCCGTCGGCGTTCTCGAGGTCCTCCGAGCCGCCGGTTTCCAGGAGGCGGCCGCGCACGAGTCCGTTCGTTCCCCGGTACGACGCGAGGGAGGAGTCGTCTCCCAGGACGTTGCAGCCGGGGTGGCGAAGGACTATGTGAGCGAGTTCGTGCAAGATGCAGTGCATCTGGTAGAGCCGCGTATCAGTCGAGCGGTAGAGGATCTGGGCCTCGTGGGGGAAGTCGACCCAGAGGGCTGTGAGCGTCTCCCAGTCCGTGTCGTCGATGGCGTCGACGTGGATCGGCTTGCCGTGCAGGTCGGCGACGTGCTCGAGGAGGGCGTCCAGGGTTTGGTCGTCCTCGAATCGGTGCTGCTCGAATGCGTGCGCTGTGCGCGCCTCGACCTCGGCGTGCTCGAACCACAGGGCGTCGTTGCTCTGGGTGGCGCTCATGGGGTGGTGCCCTCCTTCGGAGTTCGCTCGATCGAGAGAATCGCCTTGGTGACGGCGGCGAGTTGCTTGGCGTTCATGCCACCCAGCGCTCGGGCGCTGATGGAGGTTGCACCGGTCGCGAGCAATGCCCGGTGGAAGCGGATCTCGGCTTCGATGAGCTCGCTGGCTTCGTCTTCACGCCTCGCGGTTAGGTACTCGTAGCTGACACCGAAAAACTCGCTGAGACCGACGAGCAGATCGACCGGCAGCCGAGTGGAGCCCTCCAGCCCGAGCATCTCGTCCCACTCTTCCGGGTCGAAGCTGATGTCACGGCCGTGGAGCGATTGAACGAGGGCATCGAGGGTGAAGACCGGAGCATCGGCGCTAGTCGGCCCTTCGGCGAGGAACTTTAGTCTCCGAGCGAACTCCCTGCCGTCGATGCGCTCAGCAGTGAGCTCTGCTCCGCCATCCTCCGCTGTCGGGGAAGAGGCGAGCTGCAGCACCTCGTACGGCTCGACTCCGAAGGCTCCGGCGAGCTTCTCGATGTCGTTGGTGGTGAACGGCGCTTCGCCCCGGAGGCGGATGTAGAAGTAGTTCGCCGAGATGCCCGCGGCGCGGATGAGCTCGGTGTTGGTCAGCCGCGCACGATCGCGGAGCGTCTCGACCGCGCGGACCACGCGTCGCGAGAAGTCCGTCGGTCCCGGCGCTGGTCGTCTAGCCACGCATGGAATGTACCAAAGATGATATAAGCCTATTTCGGTAACTCACTCAGGTTGCAATAGCTACCGAAATCGGTAGTTTTAGACGCGTGCTCGCATCTTCGTTTCGGTACTCGCCCGTGCTGCTTGCTCTCTGCGCCACGCTCCTCATCGGCGGCTGCACCTCCACCCGGTCGGACGACGCACCGCACGAGAGCGAGTCGCCGACGACGACGACGCCTGTACCGACCGCTGCGCCCTCAGCAGCGGAACTCGCGCCCAGCCGACCTGGTCCTGGTGACACTGAGCCGACTCCAGAACCAGATGTAGTGAGCGACACCGTTGCGGTAGCCACGAATGCGGTTGCCGCCTTCTGCCGTCCGTCGCTCGAATACGAGTTCTGGATCAATGAGCTGTATCCGGTGCTCTCGCAGCGGGCGGCTATCGCCTACGAGACGGTCGACCCCGCGAACGTGCCGTGCACGAGCGTCACAGGCGAAGCGCGAGTGCGCGACGGTGACGGCGCGTTCACGATGCGCATCCTCGTCCCCACCGACGCGGGGGAGTACTCCGTGTACGTCCACCGCACCAGCGAGAGCACTCCCTGGGCCGTCGAGCAGATCACCCCTCTGGCCTCGGAGTAGCCGGATGGAGAAGGGGGGACTGGGGGTGCTGGCGGCGGTCATGGTGCCCGTCGTGGCGGTCGCGATGCTGTTGTGGGTGCTGTTCTTCGGCGGCTCCGCTGCCGCGGCATGCCTGCCGGGCGGGGGGCCCATCAACGTCTCCGCCATCCCCGCGGACGCGAAGGTCGGCGCCTATAGACACGACCAGCTGGTGAACGCGGCACTGATCGTGAACGCAGGGGCAGCGAATGGGCTCGGCGCGGACGGGCAGACGCTCGGCGTGCAGACGGCGATCGGGGAGTCCTCCCTGGTGAACATCAGCTACGGGGACGGTGCGATCGACCCGGACGGGTCGGTCGCTGACTCGACCGGCTTGTTCCAGCAGCAGTCGAGCTGGGGCACCGTCGAGCAGCGCATGGACCCGACGACCTCGGCGGGCTTCTTCTACGACCGCCTCGTGGCCGTCGAGGGCTGGCCGGCAATGGAGCCCTCCATCGCGATCAACAAGGTCCAGCGCAACGCCGACCCGAACCACTACACGAAGTACCGCGCCGACGCCGTGGCGATCATGACCTATCTGAACGGGCTCGGTAGCACCACGACGGGGCCGGCGACGACCGGCGCACCGGTCAGTGTTCCGTCGACGCCGACCAGCACCACGCCTACGACGGCTGAGCCGGTCGGTGGATGCGTAGCCGTGTCCGGAGACGCGCAGGCCCTCGCCGCCGGACTCGTGACGGCGATGGACGAGGGGCGCCTGCGCCTACTCGAGGACCGCTACGCGCAGCAGATCCGCGACATGGCCGCCGGGACCGCCAAAGAGAACTGCGGCATCGACGTCCGGATCCTCCAGGTCATCACCATCGCCCTGAACACGTTCGGGAAGGTCGGCGTCTCCGACCTCAACCGACAGTGCACCGGTTCACTGCTGGGCGCCGGCACCGGCTCCTCGCACTGGATGAACGGCGGCGGGAACGCCGTTGACTTCTTCTCCTTCGACGGCACGGCCACCACCGGCTGCGACGCGAACGCCCTGCAACTGCTGACGGTCCTGGACCCGCAGGTGCCCCAGGGCTCTCGCGCCGGCCAGATCCAGTGCCGGTCGACCACCTATCAGCACATCACCCAGTTCGGTGACACCCCGAACCACCTGCACTTCGACGTCGCCTACGCCGACGGCCCCCTCATCACCGGATGACCGGACCCTTTCGACGTCGCGACCGCGGCGCCGATCACCCCGCACCACCCAACACAGAAAACGGAGCACACCATGTCTGCACTGCTCGCAGCAACGACCGACATCCTCACCACCGCGGGCGCGCTCGGCGCGGTCGTGCCGGATCCGGGCCCCGGCGGCATGCCCCCCGGATTCGAGGCCTTCACCACAGTCATGGGCTGGGCCAAGTGGGTCGGCCTCGGCGTTGCCGTCGTCGGCCTGATCATCCTCGGCGTCACCATGACCGTCTCCGCCCGCCGCGGCGAAGGCGGAGAGATCGGCGGCTGGCTCGGACGCCTGCTCGTCGGCGTGATCATCGTGTCCGCCGCCTTCACGATCGTCGGCTTCCTCATGGGTGCGTAGCGTCCGGAGGAAACCGACCGCACCACCAACGAAAGGCACGACGTCATGAGCGACACGGAGCAGCGCAACCCGTTCACCAGTCGAGGATTCATCTTCGGAGCGATCATCTTCGGAATCCTCGTCCTGGCCGCAATTCTGCTCGCCGTCACGTCCCTGGACAGTGGTGGCGGGCAGGGCACCGCCGTGCCCGCCACCACTGCAACGCCCACCTCCCAGGCCTCAGAGCTCGACGCCGATGCTGCGAGCATCTGCGGCCTCCCTGGACTCGACGAGAGCGGCAGCCTCGCTGCCGCACCCGACGCGGAATGGACCATCGTTGGGACCATGGCAGCGCCCTCCTCGGACGATGCAGGGCCTGGCGTCGTCGACGCCGACGGAGTCCGCAGCTGCTACGCGCACACCGTGGAAGGCGCAGCCTTCGCCGTCGCGAACCTCTGGGCGATGGGAACGGACGGCCGTCTGAGCGACCTCGTCACCGAACGCCTCACCGTCCCCGGCCCCGGTCGAGACGCCGCGCTGGCCCGCGAGACCACTCAGAGCAACACCGGCCTGAGCTCCCAGATCGCCGGCGTGAAAGTCCTCGCCTACGACGGCCAGAACGCCACCATCGACATCGCCTTCCAGATTTCCGACGGACGTCTCATCAGCTTCCCCTACGCCCTCAGCTGGTCCGAGGGCGACTGGAAGTTCGTGCTCACCGATGACGGACTCCCCACCTTCCGCCCGGTCGCTCTGCAGAGCCTCGGCGGCTACCTCCCTTGGAGCGGCACCACATGACCCCAGTCCCCGACAAAGAGCCGTGCTCCGTCGTCGACGTTCTCTGCTGGACCGGAGAAGGCATCGGCAAGGTCGTCTCGCAGGCGTCGAACGACGCTCTGCAGCAGTTCGTGAACAACATCTTGGAGGGCTTCGGCAAAGCGGTCATCTCGCTCGGCACCCTCTGGGTGAACGTTCCCTCCCCGGTGACCGTGGTCGACCGGGGAGGCGGCGTTAACGGTGGCGGTACCCCGCCCCTACCGGAAGCGTTCGAGACGATCCTCGGCTACGTGACGTGGGTCGCGGCGGGCCTCGCGGTCATGTCGCTCATCATCGCCGGCGTCATGATGAGCACCCGTCGCCGCCACGGCGACGGCGAGGCGCACATGGGACGCATTGGCGTCATCATTTTCGCCGTCTTCCTGCTCTCCTCCGCCTCAGCGCTCGTGACAGGGTTCCTGCCCTTGGCGCTGCACCTCAACGAGTCTTCGAGCGTCGTCGGCTGGGTGCAAGGGCAGCTCGAGTGGTACGCCGGAGGACTCGCGATCCTGTCGATCCTCGTCGCCGCCGGCCGCATGGTCTGGACGCAGCGCGCGGGCGAGTTGCGCACCCTCGCCCGGTCGGTACTGACGCTGATCGCCGTCGCCGGCGCGGGACTCGTCGTGATCCGTCTCGCCACGCAGGCAGGCGACGCCTTCTCGATCTGGATCCTCAACAACTCCACCGACTGCGACGTCACCAACGGTGAGAGCAACTGCTTCGGCACGAACATCTTCGCGATGATTTCGCTGACCGCAACGTCGGGTATCGGCCTCATTGGCTTGTTCCTCCTCGGCATCCTCGCCGTGCTCATGACCTACGTTCAGATCGCGCTCATGGTGTTCCGCGGCGCGATGCTCGTCGTCCTCGCCGGCATCTTCCCGATCGCCGCGGCCGCGACCAATACGGAGATCGGGCAGCAGTGGTTCAAGAAGACGATGGCCTGGACCCTCGCCTTCATCCTCTACAAGCCCGCCGCGGCGATCGTCTACGCGATCGCGTTCCGGATGACCGGCACTGATCTGTTCAAGTCGGACGGGACTGGACTGTTCCAGATCGTCACGGGCCTCGCGCTGATGCTCATCGCGCTCGTGGCCCTGCCCGCGCTGATGCGCTTCCTCGTCCCCGCTGTCGCCTCGGTGGGCGGTGGCGGTGGCGGTGCAGGCCTCCTGCTCGGTGCGGCCGCGGCCGGTGGAGCGGCGGAGATTGCCAGCGGAGCGATCCGCTCGCGCAGCGGAGGCGACAGCGGCGGGGGCGGAGGGTCGCCCGGCGGCGGTGGCTTCGGCTCCGCACCGTCCGGCAGCAGCGCCTCCGCCGGCAGCAAGGGGTCACCCGCTGCGACTCCGGCCGCCTCCGGTGCAGGCGGCGGCGCAGCAGCAGGCGGTGGCGCAGCTGGCGGAGCTGCGGCCGGCGGTGGTGCGGCAGCGGGCGGTGCGGCGGCAGGCGGTGGTGCCGCAGCCGCGGCAGGAGGCCCGATCGGTGTCGGCCTTGCGGTGGCAGGGAAGGCCGCCGAAGGCGCGAAGCACGCAGCAGGGGCGGTCAAGGCCGCCACGGACGACGCCACTGGCGGCAACGGAAGCGGGAACTGATGAGCACGGCAACTCCTACGCGCAGCGCTGAGGCGCCGCGCACGTACGGCAATTGGCGTCGCCCGCAAACTGCGGGACTCGGCGGCCTCGGACAGCTCGCCACGGGCGTGCTGTTCGTCGGCATCCTCTCCTCGATCATCGCCTCGATGTTCTCCGGCCTCGGGGCCGCGCTGATCGTCGCCGCGATCTTCGGCGGGATCTTGCTGACGGTGTCGGTGAAGGACAAGCACGGGCAGAGCGCCCTCGGAAGGACGGTGAATCGCGTGAACTGGATGCGAACGAAGGCCAAGGGAGCGAACGTCTACCGTTCAGGTCCCGCGGGTCGAGCGAAATGGGGCACGTTCCAGCTCCCCGGACTCGCTGCGGCGTCGCAGCTCTCCGAGCACGAGGACTCGCACGGGCGCCGATTCGCTCTCGTGCACGTCCCCTCCACCAAGCACTACACCGTCGTGATCGCCACGGAGCCGGACGGCGCCGCGCTGGTGGATCAGGAGCAGGTCAACAACCAGGTCGCGGAGTACGGCATTTGGCTCTCCAACCTTGGAGACGAGCCCGGCATCGAGGCCGCCTCCGTCACCGTCGAGACAGCCCCCGACACCGGCACGCGCCTGCGCTCGGAGGTCGAAGGGTCGATGGACCCCGACGCACCGGAGTTCGCTCGAGCGATGCTCTCGGAGGTTGTCAGCAGCTACCCGGTCGGGTCGGCCACGATCCGCGCCTACGTCGCGATCACCTTCTCTTCCCTGTCTCGCATCGGCGGGAAGCGCCGCAACGCGAAGGAGGTCGCCGCCGACCTCGCCGCCCGCCTGCCCGGCCTGACGACGAGCCTTGCCGCGACAGGGGCCGGCGCTGCCCGGCCGCTCGGTGCTCAGGAACTGTGCGAGGTGATCCGGATCGCCTACGACCCCGCCGCCGCCGTCCTGATCGATGAGGCCCGCGCCTCCGGGGACGTGCCCGAGCTGTCGTGGACGGACGTCGGCCCCGCGGCCGCTGAGTCCCGGTGGGAGTCGTATCGGCACGACGGCGCCGTGTCGACGTCGTGGACGATGACCTCCCCGCCGCGCGGTGTCGTGCAGTCCGGGATCCTCGCGCGCCTGCTCGCGCCGCACCGCGACGTCGCTCGCAAGCGCGTCACCCTGCTCTACCGCCCCATCGACCCGGCCCGCGCCGCGGCGATCGTGGAGGCGGACCTGAACGCGGCGCAGTTCAACAGCTCCGCGTCGACCAAGCCCACCGCCCGCTCGACCCTCTCCACCCGCTCCGCCCAGGCGACCGCGGCGGAGGAGGCCTCCGGTGCTGGCCTGCTCAACTTCGGCCTGATCGTCACCGCGACGACCACCGACGCTGTGCACGAAGCGGACGCACGCGCGGCGATCGACTCGCTGACCGCCGCGGCGCGTCTTCGAGTGCGGCCGGCGTTCGGGTCGCAGGACACCGTTTTCGCTGCGGGTCTGCCGCTGGGGCTCGTGCTCCCGCGTCACCTGCGCCTGCCCACCGAAGTGAGGGAGTCCCTGTGAGCCTGATCACCCGCCTGTTCTCCTCGAACAGTGACAACGAGCTCGAACCCGGCGAGGACGTCCTGCCGGACGGAGCGGTCACCGCCGCCCACGGCGATACGACGGGGGAGGAGCTGACCGGCGACGGCCTGCCCACCGGTGCCGTGTCGTCCTCGGCAGAGCCCGGCACCGATACGACGGCACCCTCGCGGCGGGCTGCGCGCGGGCAGGGCGAAGCTCCGGCCCCGGTAGCGGCGGTCGCTCAGCGCCCGACGCTCACCAGAGAGCGCACAACCCCGCGCACCCGGCGCCGAGAGGGGAAGAAGATCGAGATCCCGCACGGCGGGAAGAAGAAGAGCCAGGGGACGGCGCTGCGCCGTCCCTTGCGCCCGAGCATCCGAGGGTGGCTCGGCCGCGGCGGCGGTGAGGCCGTCAATGTCACGGCCGCAGACGAGTTCCGCGGGACGACCGTGCAGGTGTGCGGGCTGTACCCGTTCTCGGTCGGGACGGGTACGCCGATGATCGGGGTGCCGCTGGGGAAGAACCTCTCCACCGGCGCGTCCGTCTGCTGCGACCCGATCAGCTGGTTCCAGCGCGCGAACCTCATCAGCAACCCGTCGATGTTCGTGCTCGGCAAGCCCGGCCTGGGGAAGTCCTCGCTGACCCGTCGCATGGCCGTGGGCCTCGCCGGATACGGCACGATCCCGCTCGTGCTGGGCGACTTGAAGCCGGACTACGTGGATCTGATCGAAGCCCTCGACGGGCAGGTGATCCCTCTTGGCCGTGGCCGCGGGTACCTGAACATCCTCGACCCCGGCGAGGCGTCGGAGGCGGCGCAGCGCCTCCGGGACGAGGCCGACCGCTCGCTCGAGCGGGCCGACGAGCTCGCGCACCAGGTCGACGCGCTCGGCGTCTCCGACGACACCGCGGCGATGATCGCGGAGGTCGGCCGGCTGCGCAAGCACGCCGCGAAGGTGCAGCGCCTCGCGCACCAGGTCCTCGCGGACGCCCACGGCCGCCGGCACACGATGGTCGCCGCGCTGCTGACGATCCTCCGCTCCCAGCCGCCGAGCGACCGTGAAGAGACGATCATCGACCGGGCGCTGAAGTACCTGGACGAGCACCACCAGGGGGTGCCGGTCCTCGCGGATCTGCTGCGCGTGATCCAGGAGGCGCCGGACGAGGTTCGTCAGGTCGCGTTGGACCGCGGGAACATCGAGAAGTACAAGGACGTCACCGAGAACCTCGAAGCCTCCCTCATCGGCCTCACCACCGGTGGACGCCTGGGCGAGGTGTTCTCGAAGCAGACGACCACGCCGATGCGCCGGGACCGGCCCGTCGTCTACGACGTGTCCTCGATCGACGACTCCGAAGGCGACCTCCAGGCCGCGATCCTCCTCGCCTGCTGGTCCGCCGGCTTCGGGACCGTCAACGTCGCGGCCGCCCTCGCGGACGCGGAGCTCGAACCGCAACGGCACTACTTCGTGATCCTGGACGAGCTGTGGCGGGCGCTGCGCGCGGGTAAGGGCATGGTCGATCGCGTCGACGCGCTCACCCGCCTGAACCGTGCGCGCGGCGTCGGCCTGGCGATGATCAGCCACACCATGTCCGACCTCCTCGCACTGGCCTCCTCGGAGGATCAGATGAAGGCGAAGGGCTTCGTGGAACGCTCCGGCATGGTCATCTGCGGCGGCCTTCCGGGCGCTGAGATGCCGCTGCTGACGTCAGCCGTGCCGATGTCGATCGCGGAGCAGGGGATGCTCACCTCCTGGCAGGACCCGCCCGCCTGGGACCCCGTGTCCGGGCACGAGTCCGAGCCTCCCGGCCGCGGCCGCTTCCTGATCAAGGTCGGCGGACGTCCCGGTATCCCGGTGCGCGTCGAGCTGACCGCAGCAGAGAAGGAGGTCAACGACACCAACAAGCTCTGGCACGCGACCTCCCGCGCGGGACGTGCGGCGGAGCCACTGCCCACCGATCCCGTGAACGTTGAGATCCTGCCGTGAGCGTCCTCGTCGCTCTCGGCGCGAGCTGCGTCGCGGCCGGCGCCGGCGGGGCCGCGATCAACAGCGCGCTCCGCGCCCGCCAGCGGACGGCGGACCGCGACCGGTTCCTGCTCACGATCTGCTGGACCGGCGTCGGGCTCATGGCGAGCTTCGTCGCCTGGGACCAGTGGGACCGGGTGATCGCGTGAGCTGCCCGTCGACGCTCGCCTTCGAGGGCTACCGCTGGACCTGCCAGCGGTCCGCTCCGGGGGAGCACGGCTTCCACACGACGGATCTTCCCGTCTCCTTCGCGGAGCGGTGCCTCGCGGTCCTCTCCTGGGGGACCTCGCACCAAGCAGCCGCCGACGACTGCACCCCGCAGTGGACCGGCCCGATCTACACGGAGGAGTCCGCATGAGCGCCACCGCCAACAACCGCCGCCGCGAGCCCGGCAAGGCAGGCAACGACGGCCTGATGCTCGGCGCCGCCCTCGCGGCGATCGCTGTGATCGGCATCGTCTGGGTGGCCGTCGCGGTCGGGTCGCAGCTTGACGGAGTGAACGAGGGCCTGCCCTCCGATCCGTTCGAAATCATCTCGGGCCTGTTCCGCGGCCGAGTGGTGTGGTCGACGTCCGCAACGATGATCGCCGCGGCCGCCGTCGCCGTCATCGTCCTTGTCGGCCTCTGGCTCGTGTGGATGCGCTCACTCGGACGGAAGAACCGCTCAAGCGTCGACCACGCCGCCCGATACATGGCGACGCCGCGCGATCTGGCGCCGATGATGCGCAAGGAAGCGTTGAAGAAGTCCGCCCGCCTCGGTGTCGCTGAGAACCCCGGCGTCCCGGTGGGGCGGCTGCACCTGGGGAAGCAGATGCTCTACGCCTCGTTCGAGGACATGATGCTGCTGATCGCCGGCCCGCGCGTGGGCAAGTCGACCTCCCTCGTCATCCCCGCGATCATGGCCGCCCCCGGCGCCGTGGTCACGACGTCGAACAAGCGCGACGTGCTCGACGCAACCCGCGACGTGCGCGCCGCCAAGGGCCACGTGTGGGTCTTCGACCCGCAGCGGGTCGCGTTCGAGGATGCGACCTGGTGGTGGAACCCCCTCTCCTACGTCACCGACGACACGAAGGCCGCGAAGCTCGCGACGCACTTCGCCTCCGGCACCCGGGCAATGAACGCGAAGACCGACGCCTACTTCGACGGCAAGGGCCAAGAGCTGCTGTCCGACCTGCTGCTCGCGGCCGCGGCCGGGAACCGGCCGATCAGCGACGTGCTGCTCTGGCTGACCTCCGTCGAGGACGAGACGCCCGTCGAGCTCCTGCACGACAACGGCTACCCGACGAACGCGCGAGCGGTCCGCGGCATCATGAACACCGCTGAGAAGGCCCGCGATGGGATCTACTCGACCGCGCAGGGCATGGCGGTGTGCTTGAAGAGCGCCGCGACCGCCGACTGGGTGAACGCCCGCCCGAACGACACCCGCCAGCAGTTCGTCCCGGAGACGTTCGTCACGTCGACCCAGACGCTGTACTCGCTGTCGAAGGAGGGCGCCGGCACCGCCGGACCCCTCGTCACTGCCCTGACCGCCGCGACCATCGAGGCCGCGGAGGAGCACGCCGCGCGCTCCCGCGGAGGCCGGCTGGCGACGCCGCTCGTCGCCGTTCTGGATGAGGCCGCGAACGTGTGCCGGTGGAAGGATCTGCCCGACCTGTACTCGCACTACGGCTCGCGCGGGATCCCGATCATGGCCGTGTTCCAGTCCTGGTCGCAGGGCGTCGGCGTGTTCGGCAAGGAGGGCATGCTCAAGCTGTGGTCCGCCGCGAACGTGAAGCTGTATGCCGGCGGCGTTGCGGAAGACGAGTTCCTGCGCACCCTCTCCGAGCTGATCGGCACCTACGACAAGGAGACCACCTCCGCCAGCTACAACAAGGGCGTGCGGTCGACCACCTCGGCGCTGCGCCGAGAGAAGATCCTCGAAGTCGCCGACCTCACCAGCATGGGCCGCGGACGCGCGATCATGCTCTCCTCCGGCTCCCGCGCCGCCCTCGTCGACACCGTGCCCTGGTACAACGGCCCGAAGGAGCAGGTCGCCGCGATCAACGCCTCCATCGCCGCCCACGACGCCAGCAGCGGACCGGCGAACTCCGCGCCGGTGTCGCCCGTCGTGACGGTCATACCTCCGCTCGAGGCGCAGCCAGCGGCGGACGTCGACGTGGACCAGGACGCGACTCTCCGGGGTGAGCGATGAGCGACGAGGACCTGTTCGACGTCGACACGGATGCGTTCTCGGCCCCGGTTCGACCCGTCAATTTGCACCCCGTCGAGGCGGAGGCTGAGGACGAGGAAGAGGTGCCGGCGACGTACTTCGGATCCGCCGACGAGTGGGTCCGGAAGTTTCTCCGGCCCTCTTACCGACGCCGGGTGACGGCAAAGGGCCAGGCGGCCGGCGATCGGTGGGCGGCTGAGTGGTGGAGCAGCGTCGAGGCGCTGACCCGCATCGAAGCCCTCTGGCGGATGTGGGAAGAGATCCGCACCAGCGCCGGCTCACTCAGCGCCTACTGGATCAACCACCTCGACCCGCACATGCGAGTCCTGCTCTCACCCAGCGGACCGTTCGCAACGTCAACTGACGAGAACCGGCCAGGCGACATGCTTCCCTACACGGCACCGCCGACCGGGATGTTCCCGCCGGACGCGCAGGTCTGATGTCTGATCACCGAAGAAGCCGTGACCTAAACGTCGGAAGAGCCGATCAACTCGAAGACGCCGTGACCGAATCCTTTGACCGACGCGGTGTTCCTGCTGAGGGTGACTCCCTCACCTGTGAGCAGGACCGCTGACGCAGCGATGCTGAGGTCGACGCTCGCCGCCTCTCGACGAGGGTTGATGACGACGAGGTGGGTGCCACCGCGAAGATAGGCGAGGGGGTATCCCGCCGCCAGGATCTGTCGCGACGCATTGGTGCGCAACGCAGGCGTGCTTCGACGAAGCATGACGAGCTCGCGGACGAAGTGCAGGAGCGAGTTCGGATCGGCCAGCTGCTTCGCAACGGTCGGCCGGGCTGGGTCGGGATCCTGCGGCAAGTAGAGGTCGGCTGTCGGCGCCGTGGAAAAGCCTGCGTTGGGGAGCCGGTCATCCCACTGCATGGGGGTGCGGCAGCCGGCGCGGTTGAAGCGCGGGTCCCAGACGCTGCCCTCGGTGTCCGGGAGCCCGTCGAGGTAGCGCATGCCGATCTCATCGCCGAAGTAGATCGACGGGATCGATCCCCAGGTCAGGAGGAAGAGGAAGGCGGCACGCAGCTGCTCACCTGTGCGCGAGCCGGCGGAGAGGCGGGAGAAGTCGTGGTCGGCGGTTGGCAGGACGAGCAGTCGATCGGCGCGACCTGCTCGACGCGCGGGAAATCAGGCCCCTCCTCGCCGAGAGCGCCCGCGGCATCGAGTTCGCTCCCGCGACCGCCGAGGTCGCTGCACCGATCATCAATCGGATCGGGCTCACGACCGGACTCGAGCGGCTGACGCTCCTCCTCGAGCTCCTCACGCTGCTCGCTCGCTCACCCGCCGGCGACCGCACCCCGCTGGCGACGGAGTTCTTCATGCCGCAGCTCGATGACCGCGCGGCCGCGATCGTCGACATCGTCCTCGAGTACGCCTTCGCCGGCCACGCCGGCCAGGTAAGCGTCGGCGAAGCAGCGGACCTCGTCGGCATGCACGAGGCGACGTTCTCGAAGTACTTCAAGAAGGCCACCGGCCAGAACTTCATTGAGCTCATCCGCAAGCTCCGCATCGCCCACGCAGGGCGCCTCCTCACGACGACGACGCTGTCCATCGCGGCGGTCTGCTACGAGGTCGGCTACACCAACCTCTCGAACTTCAACCGGCAGTTCCTGGCCGAGAAGGGCGTCACACCCCGCCAGCACCGACGGGACGCCGGGGAGGCGTCAGCGTAGGCGACGGCGGCAGCAGCGACCGCAAACTGCCATGCCTCTCCAGGTGCGCGGCACCTAAACTGACATAATCTCGCTTATGAGAAGCGGCAGTGGGAAGCGCCCGGGGGAGCGCGCAAGCCCTATACCGCCTTCGACGGGCTTGCGTACCGTCGCTGACGACCCGCACCACTCCTCGAGGCACCGGACCGGTGCAGAACAGGTGACAGCACATGACTCGCGAGCAGAACATCGCCTCCCAGCAGGCCTTCGGTGAGGCGGTCAACGCCGGCGACTTCGCCGCGTTCGACGCACTCGTCGCGCCCGACTCGGTCGATCACGACCCGGCGCCCGGCCAGGCACCCGGTCCAGAGGGATACGCCGCGTTCTTCGGCGACCTGCGGACCGCGTTCCCCGACATGGCACTCGAGGTCGAGAAGCTCGTCGCGGACGACGACAGCGTCGCGTTCGCCTACACGCTGACCGGCACGCAGACCGGTGTGTTCCAGGGCCACGCGCCGACGGGCAAGTCCGTGAAGATCCGCGGCATGCAGATCAGCACCTTCGTCGACGGCAAACTCGCCGAGCGCTGGGGAAGCAGCGACGAGCTCGGCATCCTCACGCAGCTCGGCCTCGCACCCGGCGCCTAGCCGGCGGGACTCCGACGGGTTCCGAAGCTCGTGTGCAACCACACCTCGGAGCCCGTCGAGCGGAGTATGTGCGAACAAACTGACATAACGTAGATTATCGGAGATATATCCCAAGTAGAAGGGGAGGTCTGATCGAGGCGTCACCAGCTGCACCTCACTCTCGTTCTCAGCGAACCACGGTCCGGGCAGGACGTCATCCGGGCCGTCCGCGGCTTCCCCGAGGTCGAGCAGCTGCACTCGACTCTCGGCACCTGGGATCTCGTCGTACAGCTGCGGACGGCGACGACGGCCGAGCTCGACGCCGTCCTCGAACGGATCAGGGCAATCCCGGGCGTCAGGGACACGCAGACGAGCCTGCTCGTGAACTCCCTCACCGGCCAGTAGGCCGCGGCGAAAGCGGCCCGCTCGAGCAGGATGGGCCGACCGCGGACTCCTTCGAGGAGTGCTTGGAGAACTCGGCAAACTACGCGGACGACGACACTGTGTCAGTTCGCGTTACGGATCGCGACGAAAAGATCTTCAACAGCGGCTACGACCGAGCCCTCCGATCCAGTCGGGAACCCGAGCCCGGTCACAGCCACGGCGAAGTCGTCGTCCCATCGCCAGCACTCCGAGTTCGAGTACCCATCACCCTGGGGATGAAGTGCGCAATGGACGTCTCCGACTGTGATCGGATCGGTGACGGCGTCGCCGCTGTTGCCGGCCTTGAACCACTCCCATTCGGTCTCGGCTAAAGCGATCGCCGTGGTGCCCGTAAATGTGTAGATGATGCTCGGATAGTGATCGTTCGGGTCCGAGTCGTACGTCATGTGTTTCACAGTCAGTCGTTGCGGGTCACCAAAGCGCGACTTGGCAAGGCCGATCAGCCCACTCATGTCGTCGGGTGCCGATTCCGGGGGAACCGCTTCGAAGGACATCGTTCTGTCTGGAACCAGCAAAGGTGTGGTCGATGGAGTGTCACCTTCGGAGCTGGGGTCTTCGCCGTCATCGATGGTGGCGGCACCTCCGTCACTGGGGCTGGTGGGTCCAGGCAGGCTCGCCTCGATCTCCGTGCCCTCAGCTCGCGGGAACCACGCGGGGATCACCAAGGCAACGACGGCGGCGAGGGCGACCACCGTGAGGGGCAGAGTCTTGCGGCGACTCGTGAAAAGGGCCGAGATGCCCCAGCCGAGCAACGACCCAACTCCCGCGAGCAGCGCAGTACCGAGCACGCTCGTGAGCTCGCTGGCCAGAGCGATGGCGACCGCAGCGCACGCTCCGACTAGCGCGCCGGCAAGACCGGGGAGCGTCGAGTGCTCGGTGCCGGGATCCGTCGCCATAGGTCGCCAGTGTAGGTGCGCCTCGACGAGCAAGTTGAGCGCTCAGGCCGCCTTGGCGTCGCGCGAACCGCGAATGCCGCTTCGCCGACGTTCAGCGGCGACCGCACGCCGACCGTGCGGTACATGACGTCGTGGAGCGTCCCGAAGTTGGGAAACAGCCGTCGAGGGGGTGGAGCTGCTTCCGAGAGGGGTTGCCGCCCCGTAGAACAGGTACGCGGATCGAACCGAATCCACTACAGGAGGACACCATGACCGACGACCAGATTCTTGCTCTGTTCAACGAGACCTACGCCAACCCAGACGACGCTGGCTTGTTCTTGGACCCAGAGGGCGGCAGCGATGCCTACAACTGGGATTCGTACACCCGTCTCGAGACCGAGGATGCGGTTCAGGAGATCGCACCTGGTGCGAGCGAGGACCAGCTCGCGCGCCTTGCAGCCGAGCTGAACAGTTCATACTCGGCGTGGGTGCGACGTTCTGAGCTGTAACTGCTGAACGAGGGAGGCAGCGAGACGAGCTGTCACAACAGCGCGGCGCGCTGGTGCGCCCCTTAGCCACCGGCTTCTCGTACAGCTCCTGGCATCACCACCGCTTCCGGGAGGTCCCACCCGTCAGAAAAGCGTCGAGAAGTTTCCACCGCGCCTGACATAATTTCGATTATCGGAGCTTTCCTCGTGTTGCCGCGGCTCCGATGGCGGCCACTGGCATGACCCACTAGGCGAAGAGTTGCTGACTGAAGGGGGCGGACAGCGGCGCAACACCGACGCTAAAGTTTTGATTCGTTGGACCAGCCTGGGGAGGTAGCTAGTGGTCAATCACGACGCCGCACCGAGTGCACTCGGGTACTTGCACCAGGTCGACTGGGCGTTATTGAATATGCTCAAAAGCGGACCCGATCGTCCCGATCAGATGATGATGCTCGAGCAGTTTGATGACGTGTCCTGGCAAGACGATGCTGGGCCCACCGAATTATTGCAGGTGAAGCACCATATCAATAAGGGCTCACTAAGCGATCGCTCTGTAGACCTGTGGCGAAGCATTCGGGTCTGGCTTGACGACGCCGTCATGCGGGATATTGATGGACCGATGCTTTGCTTAGTTACCACTGCGACTGCAGCGCCCGCGTCTGCCGCCTCCTTGCTAAAAGTCGATGGCAACCGTAACGAAACCCGCGCCCTGGACCTACTTGACGACGCCGCCCGCTCTTCTCAATCGCAGGACACCAAGGCCGCACGTCAACTATGGCTGGAGCAGCCGAAACCTATTAGAGTAGGAGTTCTCGCGCGCCTTCGGATCCTCGACCAGTCCATCAGTATTGAGGAAGTTGGAGCGGAAACTCGAAGACTACTTTTTTGGGTGAGCCTTCCTGAACCTCAACTGGTACTGTTCGAGGCGCAGCTTCGATCGTGGTGGCACGAAGTCGCAATTGACTTACTCCTTAAGCGGAGGCCTCCCGTGACCGCCTTTCAAGTCCGTGCTCAGGCGGAACGCCTTCGAGACGGATTTACCTCTCGATCTTTACCTCGAACAGTTGGCCGGCCCGTGGCTGAAGAGGCAAGGAGAATTGTCAACCTACACTCCGGAGAGGTTTTCGTTCAGCAACTAGGATGGATTGAGGTACCTACTCGCCTGCTTGAAAGAGCAATTATCGATTTTTGGCGAACGGTAGAGCAGGCGACCGTTTGGGTGTCAAACCACCTCATTGAATTAGCTGAGCTCCAAGAATACCGCGAAAATCTTGCCGAGCAATGGGACCACGCTTGGGATGCGATGCTCCGCGGGTTACCCGACGGAGCCACCGATAAGCAAAAGTCGGACGCCGGATACAGCCTTTGGACTCAGATGCGTGACCGTACAGACCCGTATCTCCGCGCCGATTATGGGGAATCATTTTTTCGAAGTGGAGTACTTTACGAGCTCGCTAACAGCGACGCGTCCGGCCAATGCTACGGCTGGCACCCAGAGTTCGAAGCGATGCTTCGCATGCTTACAGTCGAGCGTGTCCCGTGAGCGGGCATGCCTCGGAGCCTGTCAAACCCGTCATGGAGCTTCCGTCGTGGGATTCCCGACACCCGAGCATCGCGACGATGCTGAATCCAGCTCTTATCACTGTCGTTCTCGCTGCCGCAGCCAATCGGTATCAGGCAGAGGGAAGCTCAGGCATGCCCTGGGAACTCAGTTTCCTCGTCGCGCCCATGTCGTTTCATCATGACACTCGGAAGGCGCTTCCGAGTAGGATCGATTCGCACCTTCCAAAGTGGGTGGAGCGCAATCCGGTGGTTCTCGCGGGACTGGCGCCTCGTGCTCGCGCAATGGCCCCGCATGTTCGAGAGGGCCTGCGCTATGGGCTGCGAACTCCGACACTGCAGATTGACGCGGAGGGACAGCTACACGGCGAGCTGTTCGGTCGCCTTCCACGCAAGAACGGCGCCGACGTACCGGACATGGTGAAGGCCGCCTCGTTCCTTGGCAAATGGTTCGCGACGGTCGGGTCGTCCGCAACAGTGTTTGCGATCCTCGGCGTGACACCATAGCTCCGTGCAGCTTTTGCGAGTGGTCCTCTACAACGAAGACGGACGAACCAGAACCGTTGAGTTCGAACCCGGCGTCCTGAACGTGATCGTCGGGAACTCCGGTACCGGCAAGTCGGCGCTGCTGGACATCGTCGACTACTGCATGGGACAGGACGATGCGCCAGCGTTCCCGGGGATCATCGGCCACACGTGTAGCTGGGTGGGCTGCCTTTGGAGCCTCGACGGAGGTAGCCGCGTGTTCGTTGCGCGACCCCGTCCATCGAAGGGCAAAGCCACGTCCACCGTCGCTGCCATCCGCCTCGGTGGGAACGACCTCGCGGAACTCTCGTTTGCGGAGCTCGAGGTGAACCTCAACTCTGACCAGCTGCGAGAGCAACTGGGAGCTCTGGTCGGGCTGAACGATATTCGCGTCGCCCGCTCGGATGCTGATGGTGAATCCATGACCGTGACGCTTGGCACGGCAAGCGTCTTTTCTTTCCAGAACCAGGACGAGATCGCTGGCAAATCGCAGCTCTTTCACCGCGCTCAGGACCCTCAACTCCGGCGGCGACTTCAAGACGCTTTTCCATTTTTCCTCGGCGCGGTCGATGGCGATCAGTCGAAAAGACAGGCGGACCTTCGCGCCGCTGAATACGTTCAAAAACAGCAGGAGGCAGCGCTCGCCCGGGCAGAGGACGACGCGGAACGCGTCGAGGCGGATCTCCGGGCGCTCCTGCATGAGGCCTATACCGTGGGCCTGATTTCTGCCGAAGCCGAGTCACCAGATAGCCGGCGGCTCGTTCTCGAACTACTACGATCAGCGGTCGCGAACACGGACGAAGAACCGGTCGACACTACAACGGCCGATAGGTCGCAGGAGCTCCGGCAGCGTCAAAGACAGCTTCGCAACCAGCTCGCGACGGTGATGGAGAATCGAACCCTTTTGCTCGAGGCGTCATCTGGAGCGTCGGGGTATGAATCTGCCATCAGCCAGCAAGCTGGGCGCTTACAGAGCCTACAGCTGGTCGGTGACTCAGATGGTGGACAGCTTGAATGCCCCGTTTGTCGACAGGCGCTTCGAGGCGATGATCCCCTCCCCGAGCAGTTGACCCATCGACTTACGCGGCTACGCGCTGACATCGAGCACCTCATCACTGCCACCCCAGGCCGCCAGCGCGCATTAGACGAAACGCAGGGTCAAATCGATCAACTCAGAGGGGAATTGGTGGCAGTGGATGCCGCTTTAGTCACAACTCAAATAGCTAGCACATCTGGCACAGATCGACGGAGTGACGCAAGCCGACGCGCCTTCATCCGCGGTCGAATCGACGCCACCCTACGCGGTACCCGCCCGGTCGACGAGGCTGCCCTCGCCACATTACGCGAACGGCTTCAGGCAACAGGTTTGCGAGTGTCTTCTCTCCGCGAGCAACTGGACGACGCCGAGGTTGCGGAATTGCTCGAGTCGCTTCTACATATTATATCGGAAGACATAACCAATTACGCCGCGCGACTTGGCGTAGAGAATGCAGGCCGAAGTGTGCGTCTTGATGTTCGCAAGTTGACCATTGTGGCCGACACTCTCGACGGCCCAAGGACGCTTAGGCAAATTGGAAGCGGTGGTAATTGGGTTGGCTATCATATCGCAGCGCATCTCGCTCTCCATCGGTTCTTTGTGCAGCAGAAACGACCAACTCCTCGAATTCTAATGCTTGATCAGCCGTCGCAGCCATTCTCGGAGGGTAAGCAACGAGAGGGGAACACGGACCCTGACGCGGTTCGTCGAGTCTTTGAACTCCTTCGCGACATTGCCTCCGAACTTGCCCCCCGACTCCAAATCATTCTGTGCGAACACGCCGAACTTGACGACGCATGGTTCAAGAGTGCTATCCGGGAGACGTGGCGCGGCCATGGACTCATACCTCGGGACTGGGCCGATGAGGAGGAATGGTCCTACTTTGAATCCGGGAAATCGCGGTCTGCCTGAGGAGCCTCAGAAGCGAGAACGGACGAGCCTCCCGAAGCCGATCTCCTAGATCGTCTTTAGCGACGTGCTTATTGCCGGGGCCGTCACTATCCGTGGGACTGGTGAGGGGGCTGCAGAAACTCTCGACCTCGTCGGCGTCTCGTGACGTCGCCCGAGCTGTCGGAGGAGTACCGCGTTCGTCTGCGATCGCTGATCTGGTCGACGTATCTCTTCCGTGAGCTGAGCGGCATATGGGATGAGGGCGCTGTTCTGTGGCAACTAAATGGGCGCTGGACGCTGTCTACGGCCTGTCTGAGGCCTACTGGATGTTGTCCGGGCAAGGGGAGGCGAGGCTGTCGCAGCAGGATGACCGCGTCGCCTCCCTCACCTCGACGGCCGGTGAGAAAATTGGTCGCCTTCTCGCCGCTCGCGGCGCAATGACTCACCGTATTCAACGGTCCATCGCCCTCAGCCCAACACGGGGCCTGCCGTACGGTTTCGCAAGCCTCACCGACTGGGTCTGGGCGGAGCAGTCTTGGCCAATCCCTGCGCGTCGCGCGCGTCGCGCTCGCTGGTACGTCGAGCACGTCAGCCGGCGCCCGCTTTGGGTCGCCTCCGACGAAGCCGAGTACTGGTTTGTTCGCAACAGCCCGATCCCGCTGCTGCCGGTGACCCAGAGAGCATCGATGACTGGGTCTACAAAGTCGGACCGCGCTACAAGGAGTGAGGCGAGTCGACGGCTGCGCCGACATGTAGGCCTGAAAACCGCGGATTGCTCAATAGTCCCACAAGCTGTGGGACTATTCGTTGGCTTCCCCGCTGACGTCGATGGCGGCGATGATGCGCTGCTCGTCGGGGAGCGCGAGGCGCTCTGCGTCGGGGAGGGCGTCGTAGGTGTAGGTCGCGACGGCGATGGGTGATGCTGCCTGGCTGAGGGCGTAGCGGACGATGTGCTCGTCCTTGTCGCCGCAGATCAGGATGCCGATGGTCGGGGCGTGGCTCGGGCGTCGGAGTCGTTCGTCGACGAGGGCGATGTAGAACCCGAGCTGGCCGGTGAACGCGGGCTCGAAGTCGCCCTTCTTCAGCTCGACTACGACGTACCGGAGCTGTTCGGTGTGGAAGAAGAGCAGGTCGAGGTAGAAGTCCCGGCCGCTGACGTCGAAGTGAACCTGGCGGCCGGCGAAGGTGAATCCGGTGCCGAGCTCCTGCAGCGTCTCGGCGATCCGGTCGAGGAGCGCGTTCTCCATGTCGCGCTCGGCGGCGTCTTCAGTGAGGTTGAGGAAGTCGAAGACGTAGGGGTCCTTGGCGATCTCGCGTGCGAGGCCGGAGTCGGCGGGCGCGAGCCGGTCGACGTAGTTCGACGGTGCGCGGCCGGCGCGCTCGAGGGTCTGGTTCTTGACGTGGGTAAGGAGCATCGAGCGCGTCCAGGAGTTCTCGGCCGCGGCGGCGGCGTACGCTTCGCGCGCGTCGGGGGCGGAGAGCTTGTCGAGGAGCAGTCGGACGTGGCCCCAGGGCAAATGTCCCACAGCCTGTGGGACTTTCTCTCGGTCAGGCCAGGCGGCGGCGAAGGCGCGCATGTAGAAGAGGTTGCTGCGGGACAGTCCGGTCATCGCGGGGAACTCTCGGCGCAGGTCTTCCGCGAGCCGGTCAAGGACTTTCGTGCCCCACGGCTCCTTGGCCTGCTGGTCGAGGATCGCGTGTCCGAGGTCCCAGTACAGGCTGATGAGCTGCGCATTCACGGTGCGCTGAGCGCGCAGCTGCGCGTCCTGAACGCGCGACGTCAGCGAACGCAAGAACGGCTCGTAGCCGTTCGGCAACTCGATGTCGCGTCCGTTCATCCCGCAATTGTCCCGGATCCGCGTCGCGACGCCGACCGCGGCTATGAGGATGGCGTCCAACAAGCTGTTGAACTCCCCCGCAGTTTCTGCGTCGCAGTCGTCGACGGCCGAATGCGACGCGATCTCCATCGACCTAGAGGCGGGATCCTCATCTGCGGCGGCCACGACGAGCACGCCTTCCACTCCGCCCTCAGCCAGACCGGCTCCCCCATGGCCGTCTCCAGCTACACCGACGACCCACTCGTACCGGCAGAGCAGGCGGCGCTACCGACGGCCCAAGGAGATCACTGCAGCGCTCGACTGGCCGGACGGGAGCAGCTGACGGGACGAACCCCTCACCAACGGCGCCGCATCGACCTAGATAGCTAGATACCTATCTAGCTCCTCCAAGATCGGGTGGCACGAGGCCCACCCTCGCTGTGTTAGCGGCCCAGCTTGGATCGTTCGATCTCAGTCCCCTGGCCGCGGCTGCCGCGGGTTGAGGGGACGCGCGTGCGCTTCGTGGGCTCCGCGCCACGTGCGGGAGTGGCGAAGGATGCGTCGACGGTCATCCGCGCGTTCACCTGCTCCACCGGTACGTTCTGAGCCTGCATCGTCGCTGCCGTGTGCGCGCGGCGCTCTGCGCTGTCGTAGGCGAGCTCTCCTTCGGAACGAGCCGCGACCGAACGTCCCTCGTCAGTCGATACCGGAATTTCGTTCAAGGCGCTCTGCGCACTGCTGTCGTCGCGGTAGAGGGCGACCTGAGCCCTGGCATCCTCAGCGAGGCTGCGCAGCTCCTCGGAGCTCTGCGAGGGCGTGCCGCCGGCCTCTGCATCACGGTCGTACTGGGCTGCCTGCTGCTCGAGATCGTCGGCACGTCGTGCGGAGTCGACGGGGACCTCGGACGATGTGATCTGGGTTGAGGCGTCGTTGGCGCGGTCGAGGCGGTCGGCTTCCGCGATCATGACCTGGGCCTCGGTGAAGTCGCGTTGGGATTGTGTTCGCTCGGTGTCTGCTGCGGTGACGGTGGGGCCGCCGGCCTGGTCGGTGCGCCACTCCTGCACGAGAGCCGCACGCGCGGCTTCAGCCACCGCCGGATCCGCCGGCTGCGCGCGGCCATGGTCATCGAAGGCGACGGCTGTCTCAACGCGGTAGTCCTGGTAGCCGACCGGATCGTTGGCGCGCTTCCACTCCTCGGCGACACTCAGCTCGAGCGCGGGGACGTCGCCGGCGACTGCCGCGCGGTAGTCCGCAATGAGCGCTCGTTCGGCTGAGGGATTGGCTTCGAGCGTGTCGCCGACGGGCATCGTGAGACGGTCCTCGTCGTGTCGGTGGTATCCATCAGGCGCCGCAGTGGAGGCCCACTGCTTCGCGAGGTCTAGCTCGGTCGGGGTGTCGCGTGCGATGCCCTGCAGCGTGGCGACGTCGACGCCGAAGCGCTCTTTCGCCTCCGACGCGATCAGTGCGCTGGCGGACGCGATCTGCGGGTCCGCGTCCTTCCACGCGGTCGCCGTCTCCGCGACACGGGCGACGTCGCGCACGCTCGCCTGATCCCACCACTGGGGATCGTTGACGACCGACACGGCCTGTCGCGCGGATGCCCGTTCGCCCTCGTAGCGGGCGGCGAGCTCGCGCGCCTCGATGGCGCTGCGCTGCTGCGCTTCGCGCATCGCGTCCTGGTACGCGCGGGCCAGCTTCTCGCCGAGCTGGATCGCGATGGTGAGCGCGATCCGCGCGGACGAGTTGATGGACTCTTCCACGCCTCCGTCGTCGTCAGCCATAGTGATGCCTCCCCTTCACTGGTGTCGGTCTAGCGGTCGTGTCCGTCGCGCTCGCGCGGCTCGGCGCCGCGCTGCGGAGCAGCGGTCGTGGTGACGTTCGGCTCGGCCTTGGTGAGTTTCGTCGGCACAGGAGTCCCGGTCGCGAAGCTCGCCTGTACCGTCGCGCGGGCGCGGCGGGTGTCCTCGGGCAGGGCGTCCCAGGCGTTCTTCTGGATCTGCGCGCTGTAGCCCTCGTGGACCGTCTTCAGCTGGTTCCGGATCGTCCCCGCGAGCTCGCGGGTACGGCGAGCGTCGCCGGCAGCCTTGTGGGCGTCCATGATCGCGCGCGTGGTTCGCACGATCTGGCGCAGCAGCATGGCCTCCTCGGCGGCCTTGTTCCGCTTCCCGGCGGTCGCGAGGATCAGCATCGTCGTGCCGGCCATCGACGGCATCCCCGCCGGCCGCGGCGTCGACTCATGCGCACGCAGATGCGCGGAGCGGGCAAGGGTCCGTGACGCTTCAGCGAGTGGCCCGGGTGTCGACTCGAGGCGCCGCGACCATGCGGCGTAGGCGCCGGATGCTTCGCGGGCTGCGTGTGCCCAGGTCGCGCGATCGGAGGGGTCCACTCGACTCAAATAGTCGTGCAGCCTCCCCATGTCCTCCGCGTAGGAGGAGTAGAGATCACTGGAGAGCTCGGTCGCTTCGCGGCCGGGCGCGACGGGCTCGTAGCGCCACGGGTTCTTCGCTGTCGCGCGCCACTCATCGACTGCCGTCTGCGCGGACTGCGGGGAGTCCGGCCAACCCTTCCGCAGCTCCGGGAGAGTGAGATCTCGGGCGAGCTTCCCGCCACCGTGCCACACCACCGGCGCACCCTTCTCGGGACGCAAGGCGACCGAGTAGCCGGCGACGACGTCGTCGCGGCCCGCCGCGTAGCGCGGGCGGATGAGCACGCCTGCCTGGCGCATCCGGCGTACGAACTCCGCCTCATCCGCTGACGCTGATGCCGACGAGCGGACCGCGCGCTCGAGTCGGTGAGCGTCGACCTCGACGGCGCCGCGGCGCTGCGCGGACTCGCGCGCGCCGGGCTGCACGCCGCGCTCCCCCAGCTCACGCTCGGGCGCGTGCAACGGTTCGAGCCCGTACTCCTTCTCGAGCTGACGGCTGACCCTCTGCGAGAGCGCCTTGTCGTAAGCGACGTGCGCCTTCGTCCCGTCGGCGCGCACCGCGGAGACAGCGATGTGGATGTGGTCGTTGCCGTTCTTCGACAGCCCGTGCCGCACGGCGATCCACCGGCAGTCGGCTTTCCCGGAGGACTCGCCGGCGAACCCCATCCGGTCCACGAAATCGGTCGCTATCCGTCCCCACTGCTCATCGGTGAGCTGCCCCTCCTCCGCACGCAGCGAGAGGGAGCAGTGCCAGACATCGGCGGCGACGCGCTTGCTGCCGATCTGCTCGCCGGAGTTCTTGTCGAACACCTTCTCCTGGCGGGTCACCTCGACGCCGAAGAAGTTCTTGTACTCGTTCAACTCCGCCGCGATCGCGGCGGCCTCGGCCCGATCGAGGACGCTCTCACCGTGCATCGCCATGATCGCCGGGTCCCCCGCGATCAAGTGCTGTTCGGTGTGCTCGTTCGCGCGCCCCTCCCCCGCGAGGTAGCGCACGAGACCGCCCATGTCCCCGCCGTACGTGACGTTCGGGATCACTGGCCGGCCAGTCGTCGCAGCGTCTCGTTCACCCGCGGCACCAATGCCCGGTACTCCGCCGCCACCTGCACTGCTTCCTCCGGGAAACGGCCCTCGGTGTTCGCGAAGCGAGCGAGCTGATTCATGTTGCTCGAAAGCCGTCCCATCAGAGTCCGCAGCTGCATCAGCTCCGAACCGACCGACTTCCACTCCACGTCCGAGCGCACCTGCGGATCGATCGCCGCCTCGAACATTAACCGCGGCACCGTCACATCAAGAACCTCGGCGCGAGCACGCAACATCGCATCCTCATCCGGGGACACCCGCACGACGTACTTCTTCTCCCGACGCTGCTCCGGCGGAACGTTCGGACGACGCTTCCGACCGAACAACCGGCTCGACTCCGTCATTACATCCCCGTCCTTCGGCCCAGCGCAGCGAACCCGCCAACTAGCGGGGACCATACGACTAGTATGCGCACCGGCCCAGCGCAGCGCCAGGCCGGCAAGCAACTTAGGACACCTATGTTGACAGCTTGCTCCTTCGATTGAGCCGATAACACTTCGATAACCGCAGGTGGTGGGCGCTCGATCCGCGCAGCAGGATCGGGGCATGACAGGCGCAGCGCGCTCCGTTAATCTGCGGGGCATGGCAGACAAGATGATCGACCCCGAATCCGCAGCAGCGTCCGCACGCGAGATCCTCGAGCGCTCGGTCGAGGTGCGTGTGAACGCCGTCCGGTCGTTGGTCGCCGCGACCAACGACGTCGACGCGGCCGAACAGCAGCTCAAGGACGCCCGCGACGCGCACGGCAAAGCATGGGACGCTGCGCTCGCCTCCGGATGGAGCGACAAGGATCTGCGCGCAACCGGCGCCCGCGCTCCGGGCAAGAGCGCTGCGCCGGCACGTGCGCGGCGCAGCTCCCGCATGACCGCTCCGGCGGAGCCGACGCCGGTCGAGAACGAACACCACGACTAGATCGCGGACGCCCCCTGACCACCTGTGCACAGTCCAGCTCTCTCCTCCGGGCTGGCCTGCACACAGGTGGACAGCGGGACCCCGACCGCACCACAGGCGCCCGGCAGGATGACGGAGTGAGCATGACCGAGGATAAGGATCAGCAGTTGCGCACCTGGGCGTTTGGAGACGACGCGCGATCCGCCGCCGTCGAACTCCTCATCCGCTCGGGCCTCGCGGACGAGACCGCCCCGTGGGTGCTGCACGATCGCGCGTGGGACACCTGGGCGATCGACTTCGACGTCCTGCTCGCCGCGGTGACAGCCGCCGCCACAGGCGCCACGGCGGCCGAAGTCTGGACCACGACAGCGCTCGACGCGCACCACTCCACCGCCGACCTCACCCCGTCATCACTGAGTGTGCTGCGCGTTGCTGCCGCACTCAGTAGCGGCGCCTCCCTCGAACTCAGGACGGCACTTATCGACCTCGACCACGACGCGGCCGAGCTGGTCCTGATTGCGATGGCGCACGCGGCCGGCTTCACCCGCGTCACCGTCACCGACGAACCCGAACGCGCCGTGCGGCCACCCCTCGCGGTCTGGCCCGAGTAGGGCGTCCATCGACGTCCCGGAGCGTCGCTAACTCGACTGCGGGCGCGCGGATCAGGTCGCCCTCGAACTCCGCGATCATCGCCAGCACGTCGAACAGCAGCCGCCCGATCGGGTCATTCGGGTCGTGCAGCGACCCGCCAATGTTCAATCGCACTCCCCTGCGCGTGAGCTCGTCCACGATGCCGCGAGCGTCTGTGATCGAGCGGGTGAGCCGGTCGAGCTTCGTCACGAACAGAGTCGAGCCGGCGTCGCACGCAGCTAGGACCTCGCGCAGCGCGGGCCGCACGCGGTTGCTGCCGGTGAGGCCGACGTCAACGTAGATCCGCTCCGCCGGCACACCGGCCGCGACCAGCGCGTCGCGCTGCGCCTGCGCGTCCTGCTTATCCGTCGAGACGCGGGCGCCTCCGACAAGCTCATGACGTCCGCCTACGACCACCAACCGGGCCTCACGCCGACCGCCCCTCGATGGACCTCGAGCTGATCGCGGTCAAGATCGCACTGAACCTCGCGTCATCGGCGGCCTTCATGCCGTAGAACGAAGGGTCACCGTAGGGGGCGAGCACGACCGATCCGCCCTCCTCGAGGACGACCTCGATCGCCCGCCGGATGAAGAACCGGTCGAGCAGCGGCGTCGGCCGGACGGACGCGACCCGCGACCACGGGAAGGTGACCCGCCGCGCATTCGCCTGCGACAGGATGCTCAGCCCGGTCTCGTCCAGATGAACGACCGGGTAGGACCCCATGCTGACGTCCGGGTCCAAGCCCCTCACCAGCAACCGCAGGTGCTGATGGTAGACGCACGCGAAACCCTCCCTCGAGGTCCCGGGATCAAGTTCCGCCACCCTCCGCGCGGATCGCCCGGCTGACGCCCTCGCCCAGAGGAAGAGCCCCACCGCCAAAACCACTAGAGCCCCATCGATGACAGCGACCACCGAATATGACCCGCTCCGGCTCAGAACGAAGAAGTGCTGCGCGACGACGGCACCGACCGCGAGCACGAGCGGAAACCAACGAACCCGGAGAGCAGGAATCGCAGAAACGGTCACGGCATTGGTCATTTGTTCCTCGCTTGTCGCCGAAGTAGCGCCGCAGTCTTCCAGTCCAGATGCGGCTCGCCTGCCTCCCGCAGGATGACACCGGTTCTCGAATCCACCGTAGGAACCGAGATGCGCCCGAACCCCAGGGTCGTGTAACCGGCTTCCTTCTCAGCGGTGACCCTGGATGTGCCGATCGCGAGACAGATCATTGACCAAGCGAGAGCGGCGAAGAACAGCACCAGCGGCACGAAAAGGGGCAGACGCGATCCCGGAGGAAGGACCGCGAACCCGATGACGAGCCAGATCCAGGCGATCGCCTGGGCGAGAGTTCCCCACCCGGTGTTGAGAACACGTGTACGCGCAGACCACCCGGGCAGCACTTCCACCCTCTCCGGCACCAGCGCAGGTTCCCTCTCCGCCCCCGACATCACGCGCCCTCCGTCGGCAGCGCCAGGGCGACGGCGCCAGCGGCGCGCGCATCAGCCCGCTGCACCGCCCGATAGACCGTCGAACGCGCGACCTTGAACTCCGCCGCGAGCTCGGCAACGGTGTAGTTCCCGGCACGATGCTCTGCGACCAGATGCGCCTCGATCTTCGGCGACAGCTTCGGCTGACGGCCACGCAGACGCCCCTTGGCCTTCGCGACCTTCATCCCCTCACGCGTGCGGGCGCGAATCAGGTCCCCCTCGAACTCCGCGACCATCGCGAGCACGTTGAACAGCAGCCGGCCGATCGGATCCTCCGGATCATGGACCGACCCCCCGATGCTGAGCTTCACCCCGCGGCGGGTCAGCTCATCAACGATGTCGCGAGCGTCTGTGATGGACCGCGCGAGCCGGTCGAGCTTCGTCACGAGCAGAGTCGATCCGGCGTCGCACGCAGCCAGCGCCTCCCGCAGCGCGGGACGCTCGCGGTTCCGGCCCGTCAGACCGGAATCGACGTAGATCCGATCGGATGGGACGCCGGCCGCCCGGAGTGCGTCGCGCTGCGCGGTCGCATCTTGCTTGTCGGTTGAGACGCGGGCGTATCCCACGAGAGCTGCCATGCGCTCAGTGTGTCAGTTGACGCCCCATCATCGGGCATTTCATCGGGCGGGTCTATTGCGACAAACAGCGCCGCGAGATTCCGGTCTCATGCGCGGCCATCCTGGGCGGACGGATGACGACCCTCTAACGGGACGGCCTGAGCAGTCGACCCGAGATGGCGATGCGGAAGAGCAGGGTTTAGCGATGGCGCACCCCGCTCCTGTGACTATGCCTTTCACTGGCATACGCTGCGTGCTCGCGCAGCCGAGCAAGGCGGGTCCTGCGTGCTGGGCAGGAAAACCGGTCACTCTCTACACTCGGGGCAGCGGCAGGGAGGGGGCCCGATGGCAACTGCGCCCGATCCTGCCTCGGCGATCGCGCACGCAGGCTTGGCGGGTATCGCAGTCGGCGCCGTCGCCTTCGCCGGATCGCTCCTCGCCGTGCCGTTGCTGTACGCCGGGTACGCCGGTCTGGCCGCGTTCGTCCTCCTGCCGCTCATCGCCACTGCGCTCCTGCTGATCGTGTCCCGGGCCGTCACGGGTCGCCTGCATGCCGGCGCAAATCTCGTGCTCGGTGCGCTGCTGACTCTTGCGACACTCGCCGCCGTGGTCACACCGCTCGTGACCGATGCCCCGCCGCTCCCGGCTCCCCTCCTCGCCGCCCTTCCGCTGCTGCTCGGCGCCGTGGCGGCATTCGGGTCGCTCGTCGTCCATCCGGGTCGCGCCCGAATCGTTGGAGCCGTGGCGACCGTAGCCCTCCTCGCGACAGTGGCATCGCCCGTGGTGCAGACGGTGCTCGGGCGGTCCGCTGCCGCGCGCGCTTCACAGGAGGCGGAGTACGAAGCGCGGCTCGATTCGTCCGTCGTGCCGTTCGAGTCCGATCGGCTCACGACGACGGCAGTCGTCATCGGGCAGTACGAGTCCTCCATCCGGGCGTCGGAGGATCCTCTCGCGCGACAGGACACCGACTACCTTCCCGACCCGGGCGACATCACGATCCTCACGAACCGCTTCAACCCGGAGTTCTCGCTCGAGAGCCAGGTCTGCAGCCTGTACACGAATCCCGAGCTGGCGGGGACAGCGGGGAACACCTGCGACCGTCGGGACGACGGCGTCTGGGTGCTCGAGGTGGATGGCTCCCCGATGCTCGCCCGACTCATCGACAACGCCGTGGTCTCCGTGGCAGGCGCGGACCAGGAGCGACTGGAGGAGTTGCTCGCCGCGGTGGTGCCGATGGAGCAGGACGAGTACGAGCGCCGGCTCCGCCTCGCCTTCGAACGGGATCTGCGCGCATAGACACCCGTCGTACCGTCGACCACCTCATGCAGCGCCTGCCCCCAGTGCAAATACCGTCGCGACCCGTTACCAACTAGGAGAACCCGTGTTTCTAGCGTTCCTCGCCGGCGCTCCCGCCGTGATCGGGATCCTCTGGCTCGTCAACCTCTCAGGCGACGGGTCCGAAGAAAAGGTGCGGCAAGACACCTGCATCGGCGCCCTCGTCGCCAGCCTGCTGTTCATCGTCGGAGCCGTCATCTAATGGTTCAGGCCCGTGGATATGAGCAACGATGCTCAGGGGTCCTTCGGCGCTTCCGCCTTCGCCGTCGCCGCGCTGCTCGCCAGCGGCATCATCGGCCTCCTCCTCACCCTCATCCTCTGGCTCACGATGCCAGGAAGGGTAGGCGCGGAGCGCGACTAACGCCCGGTCGTTGCTCGAACGACGATTCGATCGGAAGGCTTTCCCACCACTGGCTCCGCAGAGACCCCTCGGCACGGTGATGAGAATCGCGCCCTGCGTAGGCTGAGCGACAGTTCGACGGACGGAGCAGCACGAACCATGACAGACACGAACGCGATCGGTCGGCTTTCGGCCGTGGTCGCTGCGACCGGGCTCGTTCTCGCCCTGGCCGGCTGCACGGCACCCCTCGATGGAACCTCCGTCGCCAGTCCCTCGGCGACGTCCGCCGCTCCCAGCCTTCCTACGAGCACTCCCACGGACGATTCTGATGCAACAGACTCTCCCGCCGCCCAGTCGCTTCTGGAGCAGCTACCTATCCGTACAGCACTCGAGAGCGTGTCCAACGACGCGAGCGGTGATCTGCTGATCGAGGAGCGAGATGACGGGACAGTGTGGCTGTCTCTCAGTGGGCTGAGCCTGACCAGAGCAACCGAACCGCGGGTCTTCGTCACGAGCGCTCCGCTCGAGGACAACGACGGCGAGTTGAGGTTCCCTGTGGACGTAGGGAGCGAAGTCGGCTCGCTGACAGCAGATGCTGACCAAGAGCTGCAGATCTTCGATCCCGAAACGATCGGCAACATCGAGAGCATCCTGATCCTCGGTGTCGGTGATCCTGGCATCCGACAGCTTGCAGCCGCTCGAGTGTCGCCCTCCAGCACGGAACAGTGACGCCGCAGCGCCGCGAACGGAGGCCATCGCCAGGCACCGGCACCGGCCTTCGCGTGGAGAGCACGCTCGCCGCGCTCTCCTACGAGGTGACCCGCGTCATGAGCAGCTCCTGCAAAAACGGGCAGCACCCATTCGACCCGCTCCTTCGGCCGACGGGGCACGAGGGAACGCCGGATGCCTGATCCCAGCGCGATTATCCTGGTGCCCTTAGCCATCATCTGGTTCTTCGTGACCTACTGGCCGATCATCTCCGTGGTGTTCGTCGTCCTTTTCGTCATCGTCGGGTTCGTGGTCCTCATGCGCCGTGAGGCGCAACGCGGCGGCAGATAGGAACTGCGCGACACATCCCCGAAGGTCGCCGCGCTGAAACTTCGTGTCCAATGGCGCGGTGCGGTCGAGGATCACCTGCGCGATCCGCGCCCGCCGAACGATCCCCATACGGAACGGATGCGGCGCCCGTTCCGTGGTCCGTGTCACGCCGGCGGTGCACCGCGCTTCGCGCGCGTGGTTAGGGGATGAACTCTTGGGACCAGTAATCGGCCCGCACCTTCAGGAGAGGTCCCTCTATGGCGGAACTGACCGTGATGGTGCGCGGGTCCCAGAGCGTTCCTGCGATGCGCGCTTGCGGCGTCGTTCCAAGCTCGCTCGACAGCTGCTCGGGAGTCATCGCGTCGGGCGGGCGCACCGAGAACAGCCGCCAGCATCCACCGGAGGCGCACTCGACGGTCTCGCTGACGAGCTCGCTTCCGGCCGGAAGGTCGATGGCCGAGGCCGCCGGCACGTCCCCCTCGGTCCGGAAGACGGCCAGACCGGCGTAGTACACGAAAGCGCAGAGGACGGCTGCAGCCGCGATCGT
>NZ_PSTP01000026.1:0-40713 GCF_002930935.1 Rathayibacter sp. AY1A2
GAGGCGGGGAGGCGGGAGGTGCCACCGGGCCGAAGAGCTCCGGGCAGCCTTGAAGGCTATACCCGGGCTATGTGCTCCGTCCAGCGGCCGCCGCGATCCGGCGGTTCCCCCCGCCTCCGCCGTCAGCGGACGCGGACCGAGAGGCAGGTGACGCAGCCCTCGAGCTTCTCGAACTCCGAGACGTCCACGGTGAGGACGCGGTAGCCCAGGCTCCGCAGCAGCTCGGCGCTCCGGGGAGCGGAGGCGGCCATCAGGAGGGTGTCGTCGTCGAGGACGACCACGTGGGCGCCCGGCTCCTCGGGCATCGGCAGGAAGGAGGGGAACAGGCGCGGCTCGTCGACGACCGGCTCCCAGCCGATGACCGTGCCGTCGGGCAGCGCGGTCACGGCGCTCTTGAGGTGCAGCACCTTGGTCAGCGGGACCGCGACGACGTCGTACCCGCGGGGGCGGAGGATCGCGCGCAGCTGGGCTACCCCCGCCGCGTCGGTCCGGCCTCCGCGGCCGACGTAGACCGTCGATCCCACCTTGAGGACGTCGCCGCCGTCGAGCGTGCCCGGCTCCTCGATGCGGTCGACCGTCAGGCCGAGGGCGCGGACGGCCTCCTCGGCGCCCGCCGTCTCTCCGCGGCGGGACTCCGCTCCGGACCGGGCGATCACGGCGTGGTCGCCGAAGACGACGACCGCGTCCTCGAGGAAGACGGAGTCGGCGAGTCCGGGCGCCGGTGCGGCCTCGACCGTCTCCCAGCCGGCCCGCTCGAGCAGGTCGACGTACGCCTCCCACTGCTGCTGGGCGCGCTGCTGGTCGACGGGGACGCGCTCGAGGTGGGTGAGCTCGCCCGCCGAGAGGTCGGCGGCCGGGGCCCGGACGATCGCGATGCGGCGGTCGGTGACGACGGCGGCCGGAGCGCCCGTGGTGCGGAGGCGGTTCCAGAGCGCGCGGCCGACGCTCGCCGCCGAGACGGTGAACGCGAGCAGGAAGACGAGGTTGAGTCCGGCGAAGGTCTGGAAGATGGAGGCCCAGACGGCGCCCGTGACGGCCTCGCCGGTGGCGCTGGCCTGGACGAGCGTGCCGAACACGGCTCCGACCACTCCCGCGACGAGTCCCGCGAGCGCGGCGCTCCAGGTGCGTCCGAGCATCCCCGCGACGGCGAGGACGAGGACGACCACGAAGCCGAGCACGCTCGAGAGCAGGAAGTAGGCGTTGACCTGCGGGATGGAGCCGGGCTGCAGCTGGTTGCCGATGAAGAAGGCCAGCAGGTTGGCGAGGTGCGCCACGAGCGCGGTCGCCGCGGCGGCGAGCAGCGCGACGAGGATCCGGCGGCCCGTCCCGGGCGCGCGGCCCCGGTTCGGGGCGATCGTGGTCGCGGCGGTCGGGGTGTCGGGAGTGGACGCGGGCGTCGAGTCGGAAGGCACCCGGTGACCCTACGCGCCCCCGCCCGCGCCTCGCCTGTCGATCCCCTAGCAGCCCCCTAAGAGCCGCCCACCGCACGGCAGAGCGGTTTCAGCGGGAATCGCGTGCCAAGCGATTCCCGTGACCGGCGACGCCCCCACTCCATGGAAAGCCTCACGTCGTGACGCCGACCACGCCCCGCCGCGCGAGGAGCGGCCGGGAAACCGCCCACCGCAAGGCAGAGCCGACTCAGCGGGAATCGCGTGCCAAGCGATTCACGCGGTCGGCGACGCTACCCGCTCCGCGGAACGCTCCGTGTCGCGAAGCCGACCGCGCCCCGCCGCGCAGGGAGCGGCGGGGAAGACGAGCACCGCAAGGCAGAGCCGGTTCAGCGGGAATCGCGTGCCAAGCGATTCCCGCGACCGGCGACGCACCCCGCTCTACGGAACGCACCCCGTCGCGAAGCCGACCGCGCCCCGCCGCGCAGGGAGCGGCGGGGAGATCGAACACCACTTCTTCCACCGAGTGACGGGCGCGGAGCGCCCGTCACTCAGTGGAAGAAGTGCCGCTCCCCCGTCGTGTACATCGTGACGCCGGCGCGGGCGGCCGCGTCGATGACCTCGGCGTCGCGGACGGAGCCGCCGGGCTGGACGACGGCCTTCACGCCGGCGGTGAGGAGCACCTCGAGGCCGTCAGCGAAGGGGAAGAACGCGTCGGAGGCGGCGACGGAGCCGGGGGCGCGGTCGCCGGCGCGGGTGACGGCGAGGTGGCAGGAGTCGACGCGGTTGACCTGGCCCATGCCGACGCCGACGGAGGCGCCGCCCTTGGCGAGGAGGATCGCGTTCGACTTGACGGCGCGGCAGGCCTTCCACGCGAACTCGAGGTCGAGCATCGTGTCGGCGTCGGCGGGCTCGCCGGCGACGAGCTGCCAGCCGGAGCTGACCTCGCCGGGGCCGCCGATGAAGCGGTCCGGCTCCTGCAGCAGCAGGCCGCCGGAGATCTGCTTGAACTCGCGCTCGACGGGGGCGTAGAAGTCGGGGAGCTGCAGCAGGCGCAGGTTCTTCTTGGTCTTCAGCACCTCGAGCGCCTCGGGCTCGAAGCCGGGGGCGACGAGCACCTCGGTGAAGATCTCCTTCACCGTCTCGGCCATGGCGAGGGTGACGGGCCGGTTCGCGGCGATGACGCCGCCGAAGGCCGACACCGGGTCGCACTCGTGGGCGCGGCGGTGGGCGGAGGCGATGGGGTCGATCGCCTTCGAGCTCGCGATCGCGATGCCGCACGGGTTCGCGTGCTTGATGATCGCGACGGCGGGCAGTACGAAGTCGTACGCCGCGCGGACGGCCGCGTCGGCGTCGACGTAGTTGTTGTAGGACATCTCCTTCCCGTGCAGCTGTGTCGCCTGCGCGATGCCGGTGCCGTCGGGAGAGACGTAGAGGGCCGCCTTCTGGTGCGAGTTCTCGCCGTAGCGGAGGACCTGCTGCAGGGTCCCGCGGATCTCGACCGAGCCCTCGACGCCCTCGGCCGCCTCCTGCCCGGCGAACCAGGCGGCGACGGCGGAGTCGTAGGAGGCGGTGTGCGCGAAGGCGCGGGCCGCCAGGGTGCGGCGCGCGGCGAGCGTCGTGCCGCCGTCGGCGAGGGCGGTCGCGATCCCGGAGTAGTCGGCCGGATCGACGACGATCGCGACGTTCGCGTGGTTCTTCGCGGAGGCGCGGACGAGGGCCGGGCCCCCGATGTCGATGTTCTCGACCACGGTCGCCGCGTCGGCGCCGCCGGCGACGGTCTCGCGGAACGGGTACAGGTTCACCACGACCAGCTCGAACGCGGCGATGTCGAGCTGCTCCAGCTGCTCGCGGTGCGAGGCGAGCCTCAGGTCGGCGAGGATGCCCGCGTGCACGGCCGGGTGCAGCGTCTTCACGCGGCCGTCGAGCGACTCCGGGAACCCGGTGACGGCCGAGACGTCGGTGACCTCGTGGCCGGCGCCGCGGAGGGTCGCTGCGGTCGAGCCGGTGGAGACGAGCTCGACGCCGGCCGCGGCGAGCGCCGCTCCGAGCTCGAGCAGGCCGGTCTTGTCGCTGACCGAGATCAGCGCCCGGCGGACGGGGACCCGGTCGCGGTCGTCGTAGCTGCTGGGGTCGTGGGCGGTGATGCTCATGCGCGGGCGAGCTCCTCGAGGTCGACGGTTCCGTGGGCGATGTCGAGCACCGTCTGCACCAGCAGGCGACGCTCGATGGTCTTGATGCGCTCGTGCAGCGCGTCCTCGCTCTCGCCGAGGAGCACGGCGAGGCTCTCCTGGGCGATGACGGGGCCCGTGTCGACGCCGGTGTCGATCACGTGCACGGTGACGCCGGTCTCGGTCGCGCCGGCGGCGAGGGCGTCGCGGACGGCGTGGGCGCCGGGGAAGAGGGGCAGCAGGGCGGGATGGGTGTTGATCATCCGCGGGCTGAGCGCGTCCACCACCACGGGCGGCAGGATGCGCATGAAGCCCGCGCAGACGACGAGGTCGGGCTCCCACTCCCGGATGCGCCCGAGCAGGGCGGCGCCCCACTCGTCGCGGGAGGAGAAGTCGCGCGGCGCGACCGTGAAGGCGGGGACTCCGCGCTCCTCGGCGTGGCGGAAGCCCTCGGCGTCGGTGTCGCTGCCGACCGCGACGATGCGGGCGGGGAAGCCCTCGTCGCCGGTGGCGTCCAGCAGGGCGCGGAGGTTCGATCCGCCGCCGGAGAGGAGCACGACCAACTTCAGCACTGCGCAAGTCTAAGGGGACGCCTCCGCCGGCGTCAGCCGCGTCGGCTGCGGCCCGCGGCGAGGCCCAGGCCCGCGGCCAGCGCGAGCTCGAGGGCGGTGACCGCCCCGACGACGAGCGGGTCCGGGCCCACCTGGGCGAGCCGCCCGGGCCCGGCGGCGCCCGCCGAGAACCAGGCGAGGAGCCCGAGCAGCAGGCCGCCGACCACGCCGATCCCGCCGGCCGCGGCCGCGCCCCAGCGCAGAAGCGAGCGTCCGTCGAGCGCCTCGATCACGCCGCGCCGCAGCCGCCATCCCGCGGCGAACCCGGCGAGCAGCGGCACGAGCAGCCCGAGGAAGCCGAAGGCCGAGTCCCCTGCGGGCAGTGCGGCGAGGACCGGGATCGACGGGATCGGTCCGAGCAGCGTTCCGGCCGCGCTCACGGAGGAGCCGGTGCCGAGGGCGAAGCCCGGGCCGATCAGCCAGCTCGCCGCCCAGATCACCAGGTTCGGGAGGAACGCGAGCTGCCCGAGAGTGAGGGCCAGGCCGCCGAGCGCCTCGGCGCCGAGGCTCTCGTAGAGCGCGACGACCGAGGTGTAGTGCACGACCAGCAGCACGGCGACGAGCACCGCCGCGACTCCGACCACGCCGGCCGCGGCGAGCACTCCCCCGCGCAGCGACGCGAGGACGAGCCCGGGCCCCGGCGCGGGGACGCGGTCGAGCGCGGAGGCGGCCAGCTCGCCGAGGGGGTCGGCCTCGTCGCTGCGGGCGGAGTGGAGCGCTGCTCCGACGAGCACCCCCAGCGCGAAGACGAGCGGCGGCAGCAGCGTCCCCTGCAGGGGATCGACGGTGGCGGCCGGGTCCGCGGATCCGAGCGAGACCAGGAGCGCGATCGCCAGGTAGGTCGCGATCGCGACGAGGACGCCGATGGCCCGGAACGGCGACTCCTGGGCGCGGCGGCCGGTGCGCGCGCCGAGCAGCACGGTGAGGAGCGCGAAGGCCAGCGGAGCGATCGTCACCGGGAAGGCGTCCGCGCCTCCGGGCAGCGCCACGGCGAGGGCGGAGTCGGGGGCCAGCGCCGCCTGCAGGTCGGCCCCGTGGCCGAGCAGCCAGGCGTCGGCGGCGACCCGCCAGAACACGCCGAAGTCGACCGTCGTGTCGTACTGCACGGCCCAGAGGACGGTCAGCGGGACGAGCGGGATCGCGATCCCGATCAGCGCCGACAGCGCGGCGTCGAAGGCGGCGAGGAGGGCGACGGTGATCCGGTTCATGGGCCTGACGAGCCTAGCGGCGGCGCGCTCGGAGGCGGGTCAGGGGCGCGCCGCCCGGCCCTCTAGTGTCGGAGCCATGACGGGGACCTCGGACGCACGGACGGAGCGCGGCCTGGACCGCCTCGTGAACTTCTCCGACGCCGTCGTCGCCATCGCCATCACGTTCCTCGTCCTCCCCCTGGTCGACGTGGTCGAGGAGGGCCGCGCGGCCGATCTGGGGTCCCTCCTCACCGGGCACTACGGCACCCTCTCCGCCTTCTTCATCACGTTCGCCGTGATCGGGCGGCTGTGGGCGGTCCACCACTCCGTCTTCGAGGGCGTGGCCCGGTACTCGCCCGCGCTCGTCGTCGCGAACTTCGTCTGGCTGGCCGCGGTCGTGCTGCTCCCCTTCGCGGCGAACCTGATCTCGAACGTGCTCGACACCGACGGCAGCGTCATCGCGCTCTACATCGGCACGATGATCGCGGCGAGCGCGGCGACCCTCGCGATGCAGCTCATCGTGCGCCGCGATCCGGATCTCCTGGCCCCGGGGGCGGAGCCGCGGCGCTCCCTCTCGAGGTCGCTGATCGTGATCAGCGTCCTCCTCGCGGCCCTCGTGCTCGCCGTCGCGGTGCCGGCCGTCAACATGTTCGCGCTCCTGCTGCTCCTGCTCTCGGGTCCGATCGAGCGCCTGGTGCACCGCGGGCGCCCCGGGGGACGCGCGGCCCACCGCCGGACGGAGCGCGGGCTCGACCGGCTCGTCAACTTCTCGGACGCGACCGCCGCCATCGCCATCACCGTCCTCGTCCTGCCGCTCGTGCAGCTGGCTCCCGAGGTCGCCCGGGAGGGCGGCGGAGTCCCGGCGCTGCTCGCGGAGCACCTGGACTCGGTCCTCGCCTTCGCGCTCTCCTTCGCGGTCATCGCCGTCTTCTGGATCCCCCACCACCGCGTCTTCGAGATCGCCGGGGACTACGACGGCGCCCTGGTGTGGCTGGACCTGCTCTGGCTGGCCGCGCTGGCGTTCTTCCCGTTCTCGACGAGCGCGCTGGCGCTGTTCCCGGACTCCCGGGCGACGATCGGGCTCTACATCGGCACGATGGCCGCGATGAGCGGGGCGCTGGTCCTGATCGAGCTGCGCCTCTCCTGGCACCCGGAGCTCAGGCGGCCCGGCGCAGGGCCCCTGCCGCTCGCGCCCGCCCTGCTGCCTCTCGCGCTGCTCCTCGTCGCACTGGCGCTGGCGCTGCTGATCCCGTCGGTCGGGCTCTGGTGGCTGCTCCTGCTCCTGCTGCAGCGGCCCGTCCGGGCACTGCTCGCGCGGCGCTGATCCTCAGGCGCCGGGCGTCCAGCCCAGCTGCGGGGCGATGCGCTCGGCGACGGCGCGCAGGATGCGCCGGTGCGACTCCACCCCGCCGACCGCCGGGAGCGTCACCGTGAGCGCGTCCGCCTCCGCGAGCGCCGGATCCGCGGCGAGCGACGCGACGATCCGCTCCGGGCTCCCGACGTGGAGGGGGCTGAAGCGCATCGGGGCGGCGATGATCGACCGGTCGGCCGTGCGGGGGCGGCCCTCGTCGTCCATCCGCGCGAGGTAGCCCTCGATGAAGGGGCGGTGCGCCTCCTCGTCGGCGGCGTCGAGCAGCGGCAGCACGATGCGGCCCGCCGTCACCCTCGACGTGCGCCCCGGGTGCGCGGCGGAGAAGGCCTCGCGGTAGGCGCGGATCTGCACCGCCTGCTGCTCGGCGAACGGCAGGCCCGTCTCCTCCGTGTTGAGCGTGGACACCTGCAGGTGCATGCCCTGCTCGCCCGCCCGGACCGCGGAGGCCACCGTTCCCGCCCCGTACCAGAGCCGGTCGGCGAGGCCGGGCGCGTGCGGCTGCTGGACGAGCGGAGCGCCGACCGGGACCGACATCAGGGCCGACTCCGCGACGCCGAGCACGGCGCCCGAGAGCGCCTCGCGGAGTCGCGCGATGCGCTCCTGCGCCTCCTCGCGGAAGTCGCGCTCGGCCTGCCCGAACACCCCGTCGAAGACGGAGGCGAGATGCGCGAAGCCGCTGCTGACGCCGAGATCTAGTCGTCCGCCCGAGAGCAGGTCCACGGTCGCGGCGTCCTCGGCGAGGCGCACGGGCGACTCGTAGCGGGCGCCGATGACCGCGGTCCCGAGGCGGAGGCGGCGGGTCCGCTGGGAGGCGGCCGCGAAGAAGGTCATCGGAGACGCGAGGTAGCGCTCGAAGTGCCGCACGCGGACCCAGCCGGTGCCGTAGCCGAGCTCCTCGGCGAGCTCGAGCAGTGCCAGCCCGTCCTCGAGGCTCCGCGCGGCGTCGCCGGGCTGCTCGGGGCCCTCCGGGTACGGCACGAAGGTCAGCAGGTCGAGTCCGAGGCGGCGGGTCACGCTGCGACGCTACTCCGGCCGGACCCGCCCCGACGACGGAACGGACGGCGCCGCCCGCCGGAGCAGGGGCACCGTCCGTTCCGACGGTGGTGCGGGGAGGACGGGCGCTAGAGCGCCGCGTAGACCTCGCGGAGCAGGGCGGCCGTCTCGGACGGCGTCTTGCCGACCTTCACGCCCGCGGCCTCGAGGGCCTCCTTCTTGGCCTGCGCGGTGCCGGCCGAGCCGGAGACGATGGCGCCGGCGTGGCCCATCGTCTTGCCCTCGGGGGCGGTGAAGCCCGCGACGTAGCCGACGACGGGCTTCGTGACGTTCGCCTTGATGAAGTCCGCGGCGCGCTCCTCGGCGTCGCCGCCGATCTCGCCGATCATCACGATCGCCTTCGTCTCGGGGTCGGCCTCGAACGCGGCGAGCGCGTCGATGTGCGTCGTGCCGATGATCGGGTCGCCGCCGATGCCGATGGCGGTCGAGAAGCCGAGGTCGCGCAGCTCATACATCATCTGGTAGGTCAGGGTGCCCGACTTCGAGACGAGGCCGATCGGGCCCTTGCCGGTGATCGTCGCGGGGGTGATGCCCACGAGCGACTCGCCCGGCGTGATGATGCCGGGGCAGTTCGGGCCGATGATCCGGGTCTTGTTCCCCTTCTCCTGCGCGTACGCCCAGAACTCCGCGGAGTCCTGCACCGGGATGCCCTCGGTGATGACGACGAGGAGGCCGATCTCGGCGTCGATCGCCTCGATGACGGCGTCCTTCGAGAAGGCGGGCGGCACGAACGCGATGGAGACGTCGGCGCCGGTGGCCTCCATCGCCTCCTTCACGGTGCCGAAGACGGGGAGCTCGACGTCGCCGTGGGTGACGGTCGTGCCGGCCTTGCGGGCGTTGACGCCGCCGACGACGTTCGTGCCGGCCTTGAGCATCAGCGCGGTGTGCTTGGTGCCCTCGCCGCCGGTGATGCCCTGGACGATGACCTTGGAGTCCTTGGTGAGGAAGATCGACATGCTTGTTCTCTGATTCCTTGAGTCGTCGGGTCCGTTACGCGGCGGCGAGTTCGGCGGCCTTGTCGGCGCCCTCGTCCATGGTCGCGGCGAGCGTGATGAGCGGGTTGGCGGCGGCCTGGAGGATCGCGCGGCCCTCCTCGACCTTGTTGCCGTCGAGGCGGACGACGAGCGGCTTCGTGGCCGAGTCGCCGAGGATCTCGAGCGCCTGGAGGATGCCGTTGGCGACCGCGTCGCACGCGGTGATGCCGCCGAAGACGTTGACGAAGACGCTCTTGACCTGCTCGTCGCCGAGGATCACGTCGAGGCCGTTCGCCATCACCTGGGCGGAGGCTCCGCCGCCGATGTCGAGGAAGTTGGCCGGCTTCACGCCGTTGTGCCTCTCTCCGGCGTAGGCGACGACGTCGAGGGTCGACATGACCAGGCCCGCGCCGTTGCCGATGATGCCGACCTCGCCGTCGAGCTTCACGTAGTTGAGGTCGTTCTCCTTGGCCTTCGCCTCGAGCGGGTCGGCGGCGTCCTTGTCCTCGAGCGCGGCGTGGTCCGCGTGGCGGAAGCCGGCGTTCTCGTCGAGCGAGACCTTGCCGTCGAGCGCGACGATGTCGCCCTCCTCGGTGAGCACGAGCGGGTTCACCTCGACGAGCGTGGCGTCCTCGCCGGTGTAGACGTCGTAGAGCTTCACCAGGACGGGCGCGACCTTGGCGATCAGCTCCTCCGGGAACTTCGCCGCGCGGGCGATCTCCTCGGCCTTGGCCTGGTCGATGCCCTGGCCGGGGACGACCTCGACGCGCGCGAGGGCGTCGGGGCGCTCGACGGCGAGCTGCTCGATCTCCATGCCGCCCTCGTAGGAGGTGAGCGAGAGGTAGGAGCGGTTGGCCCGGTCCAGCAGCACCGAGAAGTAGAACTCGCGGTCGATGCGCGCACCGCCGGCGACCATGACGCGCTTGACGACGTGGCCCTTGATGTCGAGGCCGAGGATCGACCGCGCCGCGGCGAACGCGTCCTCGGGGGTCTTCGCGACCTTCACGCCGCCCGCCTTGCCGCGGCCGCCGATCTTGACCTGCGCCTTGACGACGGTGACGCCGCCCAGCTTCTCCGCCGCGGCGCGCACCTCCTCCGGCGTGTCGGCGACGATGCCCGGGAGCACGGGGACGCCGTACTTCTCGAACAGATCACGGGCCTGGTATTCGAAGAGATCCACGCTGCATTCCCATTCCGCGCCGAGCGCGCTTGCGTTTCGAGTTCGAGGTGGCCCGGACGACGCCGGAGTCTCGGCACTGTCCCTGGGCCGCGCCGAGTCTACTCCGCACCCGCCGGGGGCTTCCCGTGCGGTCGCTCCGCGCCCGCCGGACGCCCGCCGGGGGCGCCGGCTCCTCCTCCGCCCGCCGCTCCCGCGTAGCGTGGAGCCATGTCGTCGGCCTCCCGCACCCCGGACGTCTTCCGCGAGGGCGTGTTCCTCCTGGCGGGCGCGCGCGCGATCCTCCTCCAGATCGCGCACCCGGCGGTCGGGCAGGGCGTCGCCGACCACTCCGACTTCGTGCACCGGGCCGTGAACCGCCTGCACGGGACGCTCTCCTACCTCTACGTCCTGCACTACGGCACTCCCGAGGACGTGCGCGCCGTCCGCCGCCGCGTGAACAGGGCGCACGTGCCCGTGCGCGGCCCCGGCTACACGGCCTTCGACCCGGAGCTGCAGCGCTGGGTCGCGGCGACGCTCACCCAGTCGATGCTGCAGCTCTACGAGGGCGCCTTCGGTGCGCTGAGCGAGGAGGAGGCGGACGACATCGTGCGCCGCTCCGTCGTCGTCGGCGCGGCGCTGCAGATGCCCGCGGACCTCTGGCCCGACTCCCGCACCGCGTTCGACGCCTACTGGGAGCGGGAGCTGGAGCGCCTCGAGGTCACGCCCGCGGCCCGCCGGGTCGCCCACGACCTGCTGGGCCCGAGCATCGCCGCCTGGTACCTGCGCCCGCTCGGCCCCTACCTCCGCCTGATCACCGCCGGTCTGCTCCCGGCGGCGCTCCGCGAGCCCTTCGGCTTCCACTGGACCGCACGGCAGGAGGCGCGGTTCGAGCGGGCGCTCTCGCGCACCTTCGCCGTCTACCGCCTGCTTCCCGCGATCGTGAGGACGGCGCCCAGCCGCTACTACCTCGCCCGGGTCCGACGCGACGCTCAGAAGCCGGCCACGACCTCCCAGCCCGCGTAGGCGGCGAGCTCCAGCCCGAGCGCCTGCGCGGCCGCACGCGCCTCGTCGATCCCGCGCTCGTCGCGCACGTCGACGGTGACCGGCACGCTGTCGCCGAACCCCGCGATCTCGACCCGCGCGCTCGTCGGACCGCTGTAGAGCGGGACGTGCGCGTCCGCGGTCCGCGCGCCGACCACTCGCGAGCCGGTCGCCTCTGCGATCACCGCGAGGGCGAACGGAGCCGTCACCACCGCATCCGTGTAGAGCGTCGCCTCGCCGCGCATCGCGCCTCCCGTCGTCCGACCCGCGGAACCGGGCCGCAGCAGTCCGACTGTAGGCAGCCGCCCGCGCCTCCCGCACCCCCTTCCGCTCGGCGCCGGGATGCGCACTCCCCGCCCGTCCGTGCTGAACATCCGGTGCGGATCGCTCGACGCGGCCGCCCGGCGGATCTACGGTGAAGCACCCGGCATCCGCCGCGGCGGTCAACGACGACTGGAGCCTTGATGAGCATCACCGAACCCCGCACGGCCGAGGCCCCCGCCGCTCCCCCGCCCGCCGCCGGCTTCGGCACCCTCTCCGTCGCGGCCATCCTGGCGGAGGCGGCGCGGCGCACCCCTGACACGATCGCCATCCGCGTCGGCGAGCAGGCCGTCGACTACGCGACCCTCTGGCGGCAGACCCGTGCCTACGCCGGAGCCCTGCGCGCCCAGGGGATCGGACCGGGCGACCGCGTGGCCCTGCTCGTCCCGAACGTCCCCGACTTCCCCCGCGGCTACTTCGCCGTCCTCGCGCTCGGCGCCGTGGTGGTCCCCGTGCACGCCCTGCTCAAGCACGACGAGATCGCCTACGTCCTGCGCGACTCCGGAGCCGTCGCGCTCGTGTGCGCCGCTCCGCTGCTCGCCGAGGGGGCCGCCGGAGCGGACCTCGCCGACGTTCCCGTGCTGAGCGTGATGGTGCCCGACGGCACCGCCTCGCCCCTCCCGCGCCTGGAGGACCTCGCCGCGGAGGCGACCCCGATCGACGGCTACGTGCCCCGCTCCCCCTCCGACACGGCGACGATCCTCTACACCAGCGGCACCACCGGCCGCCCGAAGGGGGCGGAGGGGACGCACTTCGCGATCGTCTCGCAGTCGGACGTGCTGCTGATGAACACGTTCGACCTGCACCGCGGCGACGTGGTGCTCGGGGCGCTGCCGCTCTTCCACACCTTCGGGCAGGTCTGCGCGATGAACACGGCCTTCCGCACCGCCGCGACGGTCGTCCTGGTGCCGAAGTTCGACGGCGACGCCGCGCTCGAGGCGATGATCGCCCACGGCTGCACGGTCTTCGAGGGCGTGCCCACGATGTACGTCGCCCTGCTCGACGCCGCGACCCGGCGCGAGGACCGGCCGCCGCTGCGCTACGCGGTCTCGGGAGGCGCCGCCCTGCCCGTCGCCGTGATCGAGCGCTTCCGCGAGGTGTTCGGCGTCGAGATCTACGAGGGCTACGGGCTCACCGAGACCTCCCCGGTCGCCACCTTCAACCACGTCGGAGTCCCGCCGCGGCCGGGCACGGTCGGCACGCCGATCTGGGGCGTCGAGGTCGAGGTCGCCCGCCCCGACGTGACCGACCGCGTCGAGCTGCTCCCCCGGGGCGAGCTCGGCGAGATCGTGGTGCGCGGGCACAACCTGATGAAGGGGTACCTCGGCAACCCGGCGGCGACCGCGGAGGCGGTGATCGACGGCTGGTTCCGCACCGGCGACCTGGGCACGAAGGACGAGGAGGACTACATCCGCATCCTCGACCGCACGAAGGACATGATCATCCGCAACGGCTACAACGTGTACCCGCGCGAGGTCGAGGAGGTGCTGATCGGGCACCCGGCCGTACAGAACGCGGCGGTCTTCGGGATTCCGGACGAGCGCCACGGCCAGGAGGTGATGGCCGCGGTGATCCTCGCCCCGTCGGCGACCGCCACCGCGGAGGAGCTGATCGCCTACGCGAACGAGCATCTCGCCGCCTTCAAGTTCCCCCGCCGCGTCGAGTTCGTCGACGCCCTTCCGCTCGGGCCCAGCGGCAAGATCCTCAAGCGGGAGCTCGTCGCGCGCTACGCCGGCTGACCACTTCCGCGAGATGCCGCTCGGGTGAGCCCACCACGGCGTACCGCGCACCGGAGCGGCATCTCGCGGACGGCGACCAGAGGGCACACGGGAAGGGACGGACGTCAGCCGAGCAGGGACCAGACGGTCCCGGCGAGGACGGTGCCGACCGCGGCGCCCGCGAGGACCTGAGCGGGGGTGTGCGCACCGAGGCGCACCCTCGACCAGAGCACCCAGAGGACGATGGGCACGCTGATCAGCAGGGAGAGCGGTCCGTAGGCGATCAGCACGACGACGGCGCAGGTGGCGACCACCGCCGCGTGCCCGGACAGCTTCCAGACCAGGTTGACCACGCCGACGGCGAGCACCACGGCCACCGTCACCACGCCGAACGTGGTCACCGCGGCAGGAGCGCCGAGCACGGCGAGCAGTACCAGGCCGGCCGCGATCGACCCAAGCGCCAGCGCGATCGGCAGCGCCCGCTCGCGCCGGTCGGGCACGTGATGGTCGCCGTGGATCCGGCCGGTGCGCATCAGCAGGCGGATGACGAGGTAGGGCACCACGCCGACGAAGAGCGCCGCGAGCGCTCCCCAGGCGACGCCGAGCAGGGGCGGATCCGCGACGCGCGCGCCGACCACGACCGGCACGAGCACCGCGAGGACCGCCGGGGAGAACACCTCCGTCGCGAGCCGCGCGGCCGCCGATCCGGCCGCCACCGGACTAGATCTTCTCGATCGGCGCGACCTTGATCAGCAGCTTCTTCGCGCCCACCTGGTCGAAGAGCACGTGCGCGACGCGCTTCGAGCCCTCGCCCGTCACCGCGTTCACGCGCCCCTCACCGAAGTCGGTGTGCCGGATGCGGTCGCCTGCGATCAGCTCGAGGTCGCCGTTGTCGCGCACCATGCCGGTGATCCGGTTCGGGAACTCGCCCTTGGCCTTCGGCGCCGCGGCGAGCGCCTCCCGGAACTCGGTGTTCGATCGCGACTTGCCGAAGCCGGGCCGCTGAGCGTTCAGGGCCCGGGGCTGCGTGCCGCCGCGCGAGGTCGCCGCGCCGGGCGACTGGCGCCACTGGATCAGCTCTCCCGGGATCTCCTGCAGGAACCGGCTCGGCATCGCGACCGACGTCTCGCCGTACTGCGCGCGGGTCATCGCGAGCGAGAGGTAGAGGCGCTTGCGGGCCCGGGTGATCCCCACGTAGAACAGCCGCCGCTCCTCGGCCGGGCCGCCGGGCTCGTTCGCCGAGATGCGGTGCGGGAGCAGGTCCTCCTCGATGCCGGTGAGGAACACGGCGTCGTACTCGAGGCCCTTCGCCGTGTGCAGCGTCATCAGCGAGACGGTGCCGGAGTCGTCGTCGAGGTCGTCGGCCGCGGCGACCAGCGAGATCTCGGTGAGGAAGTCCACGAGCCCGCCGTCCGGGTTGTTGCGCGCGAACTCCTTGGTGACGGCGATGAGCTCGTCGACGTTCTCGGCGCGGGCCTCGTCCTGCGGGTCGCGGCTGGCGCGGAGCATGTCGAGGTAGCCGCTGCGGGTGAGGAGCGCCGTCAGCACCTCGTGCACCTTCGCCTCGCCGCCCTCCCGTGCGGGGTCGAGCATCAGCGCGCACTCGTCGAGGAGGGTCGCGAGGTCGACGATCGCCTTCGTCACCTTCGGGCCCATCCCGAGCGAGCCGGCGTTGCGCATCGCCTCCCGCAGGGTCACCGCGTTGGTGTCGGCGAACGACTGCAGCTGCGCCTCGGTCGCGGGGCCGATGCCCCGCTTCGGAGTGTTCATGATGCGCCGCAGCGCCAGCACGTCGGCCGGATTCGCCACCGTGATCAGGTACGCCAGGGCGTCCTTGATCTCGGCGCGCTCGTAGAACTTCGTGCCGCCCAGGATCCGGTAGGGCAGCGCGGAGCGGATGAAGATCTCCTCCAGCGCGCGGGTCTGCGCGTTGGTGCGGTAGAAGACCGCGATCTCGTCGTAGCCGGTGCCCGCCGCGTGCAGGCGGGCGATCTCGTCGACCACGAACTGCGCCTCGTCGTGACCCGAGTAACCGGTGTAGCCGACGATCTTCTCCCCGTCGCCGCTGGAGGACCAGAGGTTCTTCGCGCGACGGTCGAAGTTGTTCGAGATGACGGCGTTGGCCGCCGAGAGGATGTTCTGCGTCGAGCGGTAGTTCTGCTCGAGCAGGATCACGCGGCAGCCCGGGAAGTCGCGCTCGAACTCGACGATGTTGCGGATGTCGGCGCCGCGGAACGCGTAGATGGACTGGTCCGAATCGCCGACGACGGTGAGCGAGGCCCCCGGGATGGAGCCGTCGGCCGTGACCGGTCCGCGGTAGGGGCGGTCGAACTGCGCCGCCGCCATCGTCGCCGGCGGCACGGGCCGGGTCAGCTCGTGGATCAGCGAGTACTGGGCGTGGTTCGTGTCCTGGTACTCGTCGACCAGCACGTGGCGGAAGCGCCGCTGGTACTTCGCGGCGACGTGCGGGAAGGCGCGGAAGAGGTAGACGGTCTGCGCGATCAGGTCGTCGAAGTCGAACGCGTTCGCCCCCTCGAGCGCCCGCGAGTAGGCCCGGAAGACCTGGAGGAACATCTCCTCGTTCGGGTCGCTGAGGTTCGCGGTGCGGGCGTAGGAGTCGACGTCGGCGAGCTCGTTCTTGAGCTTGGAGATCTTCGCGGAGGCGCTCGCGACGGTGATCCCGAGCGAGTCGGCCTCGAGGTCCTTCACGATGCGCTTGAGCAGGGCGCGCTGATCGCCCGAGTCGTAGATCGTGAACGACTTGGTCATGCCGAAGTTCTCGGCCTCGCGGCGCAGGATCCGCACGCACGCGGAGTGGAACGTCGAGATCCACATCCCCTCGGCGCTCTGCCCCACCAGCTTCTCGACGCGCTCGCGCATCTCGGCCGCGGCCTTGTTGGTGAACGTGATCGCGAGGATCTGGCTCGGCCAGGCCTCGCCGTTGCCCAGGAGGCTCGCGATGCGCCGGGTGAGGACGCTGGTCTTGCCCGAGCCCGCACCCGCGACGATGAGCAGCGCGTCTCCGCGGTACTCGACCGCCTCGCGCTGCTGGGGGTTCAGCCCCGCGACGAGCTGCTCGTGCGCCGGGTCGGTGCGGGGCGCGTCCCCGGGGCCGCCGGGGGGACCGACGATGACCGGGGTGGCGCGGGAGTCGCTCGGATCGAAGAGGAAGCTCATGTCCCTCCGAGTGTAGATCGCCCCTCCGACACCGGGAGCGGTCAGGCGGTCCGCTGACGCGGCGCGGGCGAGGTGAGCGCCCCGCCGACGTCCAGTCCGCGCCACGCGAGGGAGAAGCCGAGCACGGCGAGCGCCGACGTCGACACCGCCAGGAGCTGCAGGAGCGCGAAGGCGGTGAGGTCCTTCGTGTCGTCGGGGTAGTACTGGATGCCCTGGACGGCGAGCGCCGCGAGCAGCACCACCACGATCACCGAGCACACCAGGAGCAGCCGGTTCACCCCGCGCCGCGCGGGCCTCTTCGGCGCTCGGCCCACCTGGGCCCTGGTGGTCAGCCACGCGCAGGCGGCGGAGGCGGAGGCGAGCGCGACGAGGTCGGCCCCGAGGACGTCGCTCGCCCGGTGCCAGGAGGCGGCCATCGTCAGGTTGCCGACCAGCACCACGACCGCGCCGCCCAGCGCGAGCACGACGGTCCGCGCGCGCCCGGGGACGACCATCGCCAGGGCGAAGACCACCGAGACGGCCGCCGCGGTGTGCCCGCTCGGGAAGCTGCCGCCGGTGTACCAGGAGTCGGTGTCGACCAGCTCGGGCCGCTCGAGGACCACGTTCTTGAGCAGCTGGGTGAGCCCGGCCGTGACGACGATCGAGCCGACGGAGGCGACGGCCAGCGCCGGGCGCCTCCGGATCAGCGCGATCGCCGCGACGAGCAGGGCGCCGACGACCATGGAGAGCGGGGTGACGTCCGCGAGCGCCCCCGCGGCGGCGCCGGTGGCGCGGCCGAAGACGAGGTCGGCGCCCCGGAGCCCCGAGTTCTCGACGCCCTGGCCCTGAGGGGTGAGCACGGCGAGCCAGTACACGACGGCGACGCCGATCACGGCGAGGACGGCGGTGGTGATCCAGCGGCGGGTGATGCGCTCTCGGGTGGACACGGGGCCTCCTCTCGAGGGTCGGGCGGGCGGTGGTGAGCCGATGATGCCAGCGCAGCCTCCGCGTCCGCTCGGCACGCGCCGGAGGAGCGAACGATCACGATCCGGGTTCAGCCGCGGAGCAGGCGCTCCTGCTCGGCCGCCCGCGCCTCGATCGCCAGATCGGGCTGGTCGGCGAAGACGCCGTCCACTCCCGAGCGGAGGATCATCGCGAACTCCTCCTGCCAGCCGCCGTACTCCGCCGGGTCTTTCCCGCGGCGGTGCACCTTCTCGAGGAACCGGTTCTCGGCGCGCAGCGTCCAGCAGTAGACCTCGAGCCCGGCCGCGTGAGCGTCCTCGACGAGCGGACCGGTCCCCGTCGCCCGGCCGGCCGCGTCCCGCGAGAAGAGCATGCTCTTGTCGACGCTGATCCCGTCGACGGCTCCGGCGAGGTTCCGCAGTCCCGCCGGCGTGGTGAAGGCGGAGTAGGGGGCCGCGTCGGCGCCGTGGGCGGCCACGAGGTCGGGCGGGGCGCCGCGCGACTCGAGCAGGTAGATCCGGCGGGTGCCGACTCCGCTCACCGCGAGCCGCTCCAGAACGGTCTTCTCGAAGCTCTCGATCGTGAGCCGCGGGTCGCGCGGACCCCAGCCCGCGGCGGCGAGCTCCTCGCACAGCAGCACGTCCAGCGGCAGCCCGATCCCGGCGAAGTACGTCGCGTGCTTGATCTCGGCGACGAGCCCCGGCGGAGCGAGCGGATCGTCCTCCGCCGCCCGGTCCAGCAGCGCCAGCAGCTCGCTGAAGCGCAGCAGCGGGAACTGCCCGTCGAACGTGGCGCTGGAGCCGCGCACCGCCGGCAGCCGCTCGCGGGCCCGCAGCTCCGACAGCTCGTCCCAGGTGAAGTCCTCGGTGAACCAGCCGGTGATCTCGCGGCCGTCGATCCGCTTGGTGGTGCGGCGCGCAGCGAACTCCGGGCGCTTCTCGACGTCCGTCGTGCCGGAGATCTCGTTCTCGTGGCGGAGGACGAGCACGCCGTCGCGGGTCGCCACCAGATCGGGCTCGAGCGCATCGGCGCCCAGCGCGATCGCCAGCTCGTAGGCGGAGCGGGTGTGCTCCGGTCGGTAGCCGCTCGCTCCGCGGTGGCCGATGACGAGCGGTGACTGGCGCGCGGGCATGCCGCGATCCTACGGGCGGCTCTGCACGGCTCGCAGCGGAGTCGAGGTCCGCTCGAAGAGAACAGCCAGACTCTGAGAGGTGCTCTCAGATAAGGTGGTATCCATCGTCGCAGTCCTCTCGGATCCGCGGCGCACCCCGCACACACAGCGACTCAGATCCGCGAGTTCCCTCGGAGACCAGCGCACCTGAGAGAAGAGGAACCATGGCAAGCAACAATCCGGCCTTCGGACGCCCGGAGTTCAGCAACCGCGGCTACGCCGGCCGCGTGCAGGACCTCCCGGACGTCTCCCCCGGCACGCTCGACCAGATGTACTCCCGTCCGGCCGCCGGCTCCGTCGAGACCGACCGGATGACCGTCGAGGACACCCTCGCCAAGACCGCCCTCGCCTTCGTCGTGCTCCTCGCGGGTGCGGCCGTCGGCTGGTTCGTCCCGGGCCTGATGCTCCCCGCCGTGCTCGTCGCGCTGGTGCTGGGCATCGTCAACGCCTTCAAGAAGCAGCCGTCGCCCGCCCTGATCCTCGGCTACGCCGCGACCCAGGGCATCGCTGTCGGCGCGATCTCGAAGTTCTTCGAGAGCGCGTACGCCGGAGCGGTCGTCCAGGCCCTCATGGCGACCGTCATCGTGATCGGCGTCACCCTGGCGCTGTTCATGAACGGCAAGATCCGCACCTCGCCGAAGCTCAACAAGATCTTCTTCATCGGCATGATCAGCTACGCGGTGTTCTCGCTGGTGAACCTGGGCCTCGGCCTCTTCGGCGTCGGCGGCGGCTTCGGTCTCCGCACCGGCTTCATCGGCATCGTGATCGGCCTCATCGCCGTCGCGCTCGCCACGTACTCGCTCGTGATGGACTTCGAGTTCATCCAGCAGGGCGTGCGCAACCGCCTCCCCCGCATCTACGGCTGGACCGGCGCCTACGGCATCCTGGTCACCGTCGTCTGGATGTACCTGGAGATCCTGCGCCTCGTCGCGATCTTCCGCGAGTAGCACGGCGCACCACGTCCGACGGGCGCTCGACCTCCGGGTCGGGCGCCCGTCGTCGTTCCCGGCCTCAGCGTCGTTCCCGGTGCACTGCCGGGAGCGCCTGGCACGATGGAGGGATGAGCGCCGCAGACTTCCGGATCGTCGGCCTCGACGTCGCACGCGGCCTGGCCGTCCTCGGCATGTTCGCCGCCCACCTCGCCCCCGTCGAGAGCGAGATGCTCTGGAACGGCCGCAGCTCCGTCCTCTTCGCCGTGCTGGCGGGAGTGTCGATCGGGCTGATGACGGGCGGCGCACAGCGCTCCTCGCGGCCCTGGCAGGACACGGGATCGATCCTGCTCCGCGGGCTGTACCTGCTCGTCATCGGCGTCGCCCTCACCCTGCTCGGGACGCCGATCGCGGTGATCCTGCCGCACTACGGGGTGATGTTCCTCGTCGCGGCGCTGCTGCTCTTCCTGCCGCGGGCGGTCCTCGCCCTGCTGGTCGCGGTCGCGGCGATCGCCGGGCCCCTCGCGGTCGACGCGCTGACGAGCGCCGGCGGCTCCTGGCTCTCGACCCTGTCGCCCGACGAGGCGCTCCTGGCCGCGCAGCCCCTCATCTGGCTCACCCAGTACTACCCGGTGCCGTCGTGGCTGGCGTACGTGGTACTCGGCCTCCTGATCGCGCGCTGCGACGTCCGGTCCGCGACCACCCAGCGCTGGGTCGTCGTCGGCGGCGCCGTCTCGGCCGTGCTCGGCTACGGCGGCGGGCTGCTGCTCGGGGGTCCGGAGGCGGTGGAGGCGCACGCCAGCACCACCGCCGAGCTCCTCGGGGCGGGCGGGGTCGCCTGCGTGGTCCTCGGCGCGCTGACGGCTCTGCTGCAGCGGCTGCCGCTCCTGGCACGGGCGGCGACTCCGATCGCGGCCGTCGGTGCGATGCCGCTGACGATCTACTCGCTGCAGCTCGTGGCGCTGGCGGTGTACCTGGTCCCGTACGAGCCGTTCGACTTCGAGGCGTGGCGCAGCTGGACGCTGCTCGGCGTCTTCGTGGTCGGCTCGATCGTCGCCGCTCTCCTCTGGAGGCGGCTCGTGGGGCAGGGCCCGCTGGAGTGGCTGCTCGCGCGCGCGTCGCTGCGGCCTCGGGGTCCGCGCGCGGCGCTGGGTTAGGGTGGCCGGATGATCACGCGTCGCGAGGCCGCTCAGCGCCTCGACATCCCCCTCGAGATGGCGACGCGGCACGGCATCCCCACCCGTCTGTCGGAGGAGGAGCTCGCCGCCCTCGAGCAGGATCCGCCCGCCTGGCTCGTCCAGTCGCGCGCGAACCGCACCGGCAGGCGTCCCGTGTGGGTGACCCTCGACTGCGCCGTCTGCGGCCGCTCCGAGGCCGCCCGCCCGAAGAAGTGGTGGCCCGAGTTCACGTTCCTCGTCTGCGAGGACCACTCCCCCGCCTCCTGGCCGCACCACCCCGAGGGCCACCGCCGCGACGAGTACGACGGCATCGGCACCCGCTTCATCGGCGTGCTCGACACCCCCGCCTGACCCGCGCTCGCGAGCCTGCCGCCTGCACCTCGGCCCCCGGACCAGCGCCGACCCGCGTTCCCCGACCGCTCGGCAGGAGCTCGCTTCTCCGCCGGCACCCCAGGAACGTCCCCGCAGGGCCTCGTCCCGCTGACCGCCACTCGGAACGCCTCGCCAGGCACCGGTCAACCCCGACCGATCCCCCGGCCGAACCGCGGCCACCCGTTCCCTGAACAGCCACCTGAGCTCGTTCCCCGACCTGCATCCCGGGAACGGCCCCGCAGGGGCTCGTTCCCCTCTACCTGCACCCGGGAACGGCCCCGCAGGGGCTCGTTCCCCCACCCGCTCCCCTCAACAAGAAACGGCCCCCTTCGAAGGGAGCCGTTCCTGACGTTCCGCGGGTCTCCGCGCGGTCAGCTGCAAGGCGGAGAAGGGCGCGATACCGGAGGTATCGCAACCGCCGACAACGCCGCAGATGACCGTGCGGAGACCCGCGGAATCACTCCCACTCGATGGTGCCGGGGGGCTTGGACGTCACATCCAGCACCACCCGGTTCACGCCGCTCACCTCGTTGGTGATGCGGTTGGAGATTCTGGCGAGGAGGTCGTAGGGCAGGCGGGTCCAGTCGGCGGTCATCGCGTCTTCCGAGGAGACGGGGCGCAGGACGATGGGGTGGCCGTAGGTGCGGCCGTCGCCCTGGACTCCGACGGAGCGGACGTCGGCGAGGAGGACGACGGGGCACTGCCAGATCTCGGTGTCGAGGCCGGCGGCGGTGAGCTCGGCGCGGACGATGGCGTCGGCGTCCTGGAGGAGGTCGAGCCGCTCCTGGGTGACCTCGCCGACGATGCGGATGCCGAGGCCGGGTCCGGGGAAGGGCTGGCGGCCGACGATGACCTCGGGGAGGCCGAGCTCGCGGCCGATCGCGCGGACCTCGTCCTTGAAGAGGGTGCGGAGCGGCTCGACGAGGGCGAACTGCAGGTCCTCGGGGAGTCCGCCGACGTTGTGGTGGGACTTGATGTTGGCGGTGCCGGTCCCGCCGCCGGATTCGACGACGTCGGGGTAGAGCGTGCCCTGGACGAGGAAGTCGATCGTCTCGCCCTCGCCCTGCGCTTCGAGCACGAGCGCTTCGGCGGCGGCCTCGAAGGTGCGGATGAACTCGCGGCCGATGATCTTGCGCTTCTGCTCCGGGTCGCTGACGCCGGCGAGCGCGTCGAGGAACTGCTCGCGCGCGTCGACGGTGACCAGGCGGACGCCGGTCGCGGCGACGTAGTCCTCCTCGACCTGGCGGCGCTCGTCCTTGCGGAGGAGTCCGTGGTCGACGAAGACGCAGGTGAGCTGGTCGCCGATGGCACGGTGCACGATCGCAGCGGCGACGGCGGAGTCGACTCCGCCGGACAGGCCGCAGATGACGCGTCCGGTGCCGACCTGCTCGCGGATCACGGCGACCTGGTCGTCGATCACGTTGGAGGAGTTCCAGTCGGCCGGGATGCCCGCGGCGCGGTGGAGGAAGTTCTCGATGACGGCCTGGCCGTAGGCGGAGTGCTTGACCTCGGGGTGCCACTGCACGCCGTAGAGACGGCGCTCGTCGTTGCCGAAGGCGGCGACCGGGGTGGAGCTCGTGGAGGCGAGGACCTCGAAGCCCTCGGGCGCCTGTGCGACCGAGTCGCCGTGGCTCATCCACACCGTCTGGTCGGCGGGCTGCTCGCCGAGGAGCACGCCACCGTCGGTCGAGAGGGCGGCGTCCGTCGCTCCGTACTCGCGCAGCCCCGTGTTGGCGACCTCGCCGCCGAGCGTCTTCGCCATCACCTGGAAGCCGTAGCAGATGCCCAGGACCGGGACCCCGAGGTCGAAGATCGCGGGGTCGAGCTGCGGGGCGCCCTCCTCGTACACGCTGGAGGGGCCGCCCGAGAGGATGATGCCGACGGGCGACTTCGCGGCGATCTCGGCGGCCGTGGCGTTGGAGGGCACGATCTCGGAGTAGACGTTCGCCTCGCGGACCCGGCGGGCGATCAGCTGCGCGTACTGCGCGCCGAAGTCGACGACGAGGACGGGCTGCGCGGCCAGGTGCGGCTGGGGAGCGGTGGGCTGCTCGCTAATGGGGGGCCTCCACGGAGTCGGTCGGGGTCTTCGGGTCGGTGCCGGCGGTCCGGCGCTCGAGGTACTGCTCGACCTCGCGGGCGATGCGGGTCTCGACGAAGAAGGAGAGGGTGGGCACCACGCCGCCGAGCGCGATGAGCACGAATCGCGTGAACGGCCAGCGCATGAGGCTCCACAGGCGGAAGTCGGCGAAGAGGTAGACGACGTAGAACCAGCCGTGCGCGATCAGGATGCCGGTGGACAGGTTCGCGCCGGTGCCGCTCGACGTGAACTCGCCTCCGGGCACCTCGTACATCGGGGCGAAGTGCAGGACGCCCTGCTGGCCGAAGGCGAACAGCTCGAGGTGGAAGACGTACTTGAGCAGCATCTCCGCGCAGAGCAGGAGCAGCATCACGCCGGTGATGATCGAGGTCACCCGGTAGAAGCGCAGCGCGCTCCGGATCGCAGGGAACTGCGCGGGCTTGGGCTCGAGGGGCATGACGACCAGTTTACGGTGCGGGGGCGGGGGCCTCGGCCCGGTCGCCCAGGTCGGCGCGGGCGCGCTCCTCGGCGTCGAGCGCCTCCTCGGCCTCGCGCTCCCACGCGTCCTTGACGAGGCGGAACCAGAGGTAGAGGGCGAAGCCGGCGAAGACGACCCACTCGATCGCGTAGAAGACGTTGAGCCAGTTCAGCGAGACGTCGCTCACGCGCGCCGGGGAGTCGATGGCCTCGAGGCCGGCGACCGGCTCGTCGACGACGACGTAGCCCTGGTAGACGTCCTGCGGCGGGTCCGGCCAGCGGTTGATCAGCGCGGGGACGGAGAGCGCGGTGAGGGTGGCGGGGTCCAGGCCCTCCGCCGGCGCCTCCGCGGCCTCGTTGGCCACGAGGCGGCCGATGAAGGAGGAGGGCGCCTGCTCGCTCCCGCTGTTGAGCGCGTCCGCGACGGACTGCGCCTGCGCTTCGTCCTGCGTCCAGCCGTAGGCGAGCACCAGATCGGCGTCGGCGGTGCGGGTACGGGCGATGACCCACCAGCCCGGCTGCTCGCCGTTCAGGCGGCCGCCGAGGATCTCGGCACCGCCCGGCACGAAGACGGACGAGCCCTCCACGCGCTGTCCGTCGGCGGTCGCCGTGATCGAGCGGGAGGGGGTCGCGACCTCGGCGAGCGGGAGCGTCGTCTCCGACACTCCGGAGTCGGGCGCGGCGGCTTCGACCGCGCGGCCGACCTGCCACTGCCCGAGCGCGGCGAAGAGCCCGGCGATCAGGAGTGCGAGCGCCAGCGCGGCGATCCAGCGCGGGCGCCGGGCCACCTGCCCGACCGTGCTCTGCGTCATTCGTCCCTCGTCCGCCCTCGATCCGTGCGGTGTCCCGCGGGCCGGATCGAGCCTAACCCGTGAGTGTGGGAGCTCCGTGGGATCAGTAGTCGGGCTCCCTCGGGCGGCGGGGCCGGGCGTCGTCGGCGCCGTCGGACTGCTGCATCGCCTGGTCGATGAGCGCCTGGCGCATCGGATCGGGGAACTCGTCGTCGAGCTCGTCCGGCTCCGCGGGGCGCCTCGGAGGAGCGGGGGCCTCCTCCGCGGAGACGGCGGGCGCGGCCATCGCCGCCTCCACGAGCGCGAAGTCCTCCTCGTCCATGGCCGTGGCCGCTGCGGGTGCCGGGCGGTGCCGCCGCCGCGAGAGGAACGCGCCGATGCTCTCGGAGCGCGAGGCGAGGATCGGCCCGACGATCGCCATGATCAGCACGTAGAGGCCGGCGAAGGGCTGGATCCGCTCGTCGAGCCCCGCCGAGAGCGAGAGCGTCGCCAGGATGAGCGCGAACTCGCCGCGGTTGTGCAGGATGAACGCCGCGTTCAGGCCCGCGCGCGGTCCGAGCTTGTTGAGCCACGCGACGAACTGCCCCGCGCCGAGGTTGAGGACGATGGTCATCACCGCGGCGATCAGCACCGGGACCACGACGCTCGGGAACGCGCCGGGATCCAGCCCGAGACCGAAGTTGACGAAGAAGAACGCGCCGAACACGTCGCGCAGCGGGATCGCGATGTGCTCGACCCTCGACCGGAACCGCGTCGCTCCGATGACCAGTCCGATCAGGAACGCGCCGATGGCGTCCGTCACTCCGAGGACCTCGCCGATGCCGCCGAACAGGATGGCGAGACCGAAGAACAGGATCGTGAACAGCTCGTCGTCGCGAGTGCGGAAGAAGCGGGAGACGACCTTCCCGCCCCAGCGGGCGATCGCGAACATCACCACGAGGAACGCGAACGCGATGACGAGCTTGAGCACCACCGGCCACGGCTCCGTCTCGCCCGAGAGCACGACGGACACGATCGCCAGGTAGACCGCGATGAAGATGTCCTCGACGACCGTGACGCCCAGGATCATCGGCGTCTCGGGGTTCGCCAGGCGCTTGAGCTCGATCAGCAGCTTGGTGACGATCGCGCTCGAGCTCGTCGCCGTGATGCCGGCGATGATCAGCGCCTCGCGGCTCCCCCAGCCCAGCGCGAAGCCGAAGCCGAGGCCGACGGCCATGTTGACCGCGATGTAGGAGCCGCCGGAGAGGATCAGGCGGCCGGCGTTCCCGAAGAACTCGTCCTGGTCGAACTCCAGGCCGAGGTTGAACAGCAGGAGTATCAGCCCGAAGACCGCGGTCAGCTCGATGTAGCTCGACTCGAAGTCGAGCGGGAAGAGGTGGAAGTTCGGGCTCGCGAGGAGCCCGACGACCATGTAGATCGGGATGGCCGGGAGCCCGATCGTCCTCCCCAGCCGGCCGAGGACGTAGGCGACGACGAACAGGACGCCGAGGACGATGAGGTCTTCGCCGTGGTGCATCCTCAGGCTCCGGGCGGGGCGTCGACCGTCTTGGCGAAGCTGCCGGTGCGGAAGAACGCGAACGCCTTGGCGACCTTCTCGGGGCTGCCGGCGACCACGAGGGTGTCGCCGGGGAAGACGCGGAAGTCGGGGGCCGGCGCCGGATTGGCGGCGTCGCCCCGGACCACGGCGACGACGGTCAGCCCGACGATCCCGCGGTCGGCGGGCTTGCCGAGCTGCTGTCCGGCGATGTGGTCGTCGTAGTCCACGGTGAACCAGTCGATCGAGAGGCCCGGGATCTGGTCGAGCGCGGTCAGCGACTCCGTGATCTGCGTGCCGCCGAGCAGCTCGGCGAGGGTGTGCGCCTCGTCGTCGCTCAGGCGGAGCGACACCTTGGCGCCGTCCTGGTCGCCCTCGGCGAACGTGATCAGGTCGCTGTGGCCGGAGCGGTGGGCGATGACCCCGACCTTGCCGCCGTCGGCCGTCAGGAACGTGTGCAGAACGCCGACACCGGGCAGTTTGACCCTGCGGACCTCGACCATGCGTGCTCCCTCCGCGCCGTGCGGCGCTCCCACTCGGGACTTCCAGCTTAGGCGCGTGCGGAGCCCTCCTGCCGAGGGAACCCCGACCCGTCGAGGGATCCCGCAGTTTCCCGGCGGCCTCGGCGGTCCTGCGTCCCTCGCTGTCCACAGGGGGTGGGGGGAGTCTCCACAGGAGGAGCGGAGGGAGGGAAAGGGGGGCGGAAGCGTGCAGTGGGGATCTATCGAGGCGGGGCGTGAGGCCGGTCGGACGAGTCCGTGCGGCTGCGCCGCGGTACGCGCGGACCGGCGAGTGGGCGGGGGCCTCCGCGGACGAGCGGCAGCGGGCGCGGATCGACGCCGTGGCCGCGACCTGGAGCGCGCCCTTCGTCCTCCGCGAGTCGGCGGCGGCGGCGGCGGTCCGGGACGCCCCTTGGTCGAGCCTCTTGCGGAGACCGTGCATGTCGAGGGGCGACGGACCCGGGCAGCCGGACGTGGAACGGCGTCGCGGAGCGCGCGTCCGCCCTCACCCGCACTGATCGACGGACTCGCCGTCTCGGATCTCGCGCAGACCACCGTCGATCCGAACCGACCCGGCGTTCCTCGGGGGCCGCTCGCCCGAGCTCGTGCTTCTCGCCGAGAAGCGCCGGGAAGACCGGATCCGCGCGCGCGGGTCCGCAGCGTCGTCCGCCGGGCTGGCGCGAGGCCTACGACGCCAGCCCGTCCGGCCGACCCGCGCCGGCGTCCGCCGCGTCCAGGGACCCCCGGGCCGTCGAGGGAGCCCGCTGTTCGCGGCGGCCTCGACGGTCAGGATCGCCTCGGTCGGTGAGCGTCAGCTGGGCTGGTACGGCGCGACGACGACCTCGACCCGCTGGAACTCCTTGAGGTCGGAGTAGCCGGTCGTCGCCATCGAGCGGCGCAGGGCGCCGATGAGATTCGCCGTGCCGTCGGCGCCGGTTGCCGGGCCGTAGAGGACCTGCTCGAGGGTGCCGACGGTGCCGACCTCGACGCGGCGGCCGCGCGGCAGCTGCGGGTGGTGCGCCTCCGCGCCCCAGTGCCAGCCCCCGCCGGGAGCGTCGGTCGCGCGGGCCAGCGCCGAGCCGAGCATCACGGCGTCCGCGCCCACCGCGACGGCCTTCACGATGTCGCCGGAGGTGCCGAGGCCGCCGTCCGCGATGACGTGCACGTAGCGTCCGCCCGACTCGTCGAGGTAGTCGCGGCGAGCGCCGGCGACATCGGCGACCGCGGTCGCCATCGGAGCCTGGATGCCGAGCGTCGTGCGGGTGGTGGAGGCGGCACCGCCGCCGAACCCGACGAGGACGCCCGCGGCGCCCGTGCGCATGAGGTGCAGGGCCGCGGTGTAGGTGGAGGCGCCGCCGACGATGACGGGCACGTCGAGCTCGTAGATGAACTTCTTGAGGTTCAGCGGCTCGGTGTCGCGCGAGACGTGCTCGGCCGAGACGGTCGTGCCGCGGATGACGAACACGTCGACCCCGGCGTCGACGACGGTCTGGTACAGCTCCGCGGTCCGCTGGGGCGACAGGGCCCCGGCGACGATCACGCCCGCGGCGCGGATCTCGGCCAGGCGCGCGGTCACCAGCTCGGGGCGGATCGGAGCGGAGTAGATCTCCTGCATCCGCTGCGTCGCGGTCTCGGCCGGAAGCCGACGGATCTCCTCGAGCAGCGGCTCCGGGTCCTCGTACCGCGTCCACAGACCCTCGAGGTCGAGGACGCCCAGCGCCCCCAGATGCCCGAGCCGGATCGCCGTCGCCGGCGACACCACCGAGTCCATCGGCGCGGCGAGGATCGGCGTCGCGAACTGGTACGCGTCGATCGACCACTTCACCGACACGACCTCGGGGTCGCGCGTCCGGCGGCTCGGGACGACGGCGATGTCGTCGAAGGCGTACGCGCGGCGGGCGCGCTTGGCGCGCCCGATCTCGATCTCCATGACGCAGAGTTTACTGTGGCTCGCTCCTCGCTCCGCTCGTCGCTCGCCCGCGGTCGGCCCGAGCGGGCGGTCGCGTTCCCAAGAGCGTCCCGCGTCCGCGCTACGACGATCCGCTCGCACGCGGATCGCCGGTCACCGCTGAGCGGTATCAGCCGTGGCTCGCTCCTCGCTCCGCTCGCCGCTCGCCCGCGGTCGGCCCGAGCGGGCGGTCGCGTTCCGCAGAGCGTCACGCGTCCGCGCTACGCCGATCCGCTGGAAAGCGGATCGCTTGCTTCCGCTCCCACCGGGCTCCACACCAGGCCGCGATCGACGCGAGCGGGCGCACACCACCAGCAGGTGAAGCCTGCGCGGCCGCGACGACGACTTGCTGGGACACGGGACGCCAGTCCCCACTCCGTCGCGCTCACGCGGTGAGGCACGACCACTCCCCCGCATGCGGAAAGGCGGAGGCCCTCCCCCCGCAGTCGCGGCGGCGCCCCGCGCCGCTCGCGCTGCGTCCCCCGCCCCTCAGCCGAGAATCGGTGCTCGTCTCCCGGAGGGAGGCGGCGGATCGGGATCCCGGCCCCTCCGGCGTGGTGGGCGTATGGGCCGCAGGCCCATCGGGCAGAGGGGCCGCGATCCCGATCCGCCGCCGGCCCCCACCAGACCCCTCAGCGCCGGTAGTTCGGCGCCTCCACCACCATCTGCACATCGTGCGGGTGCGACTCCTTCAGCCCGGCCGCCGTGATGCGCACGAACTTCCCGCGCTCCTTCAGCTCGGGGATGGTGCGCGCTCCGACGTAGAACATCGACTGGCGGAGCCCGCCGGCGAGCTGGTACGCCACGTTCGCGAGCGGGCCGCGGTAGGGCACCTGGCCCTCGATGCCCTCGGCGATCAGCTTGTCGTCGGTGGGCACGTCCGACTGGAAGTAGCGGTCCTTCGAGTAGGAGGTCCGCTCGCCGCGGGTCTGCAGGGCGCCGAGGGAGCCCATGCCGCGGTAGGTCTTGAACTGCTTGCCGTTCTGGAACACGAGGTCGCCGGGGCTCTCCTCGCAGCCCGCGAGGAGCGAGCCGAGCATCACGGTGTCGGCGCCGGCGACGAGCGCCTTGGCGATGTCGCCGGAGTACTGGAGGCCGCCGTCGGCGATCACCGGCACGCCGGACTCGCGCGCGGCGAGGGACGCCTCGTAGACCGCGGTGACCTGCGGGACTCCGACGCCGGCGACGACGCGGGTGGTGCAGATCGAGCCGGGGCCGACGCCGACCTTGATGGCGTCGGCGCCCGCGTCGACGAGGGCCTGCGCCCCGGAGCGGGTCGCGACGTTGCCGCCGATGACGTCGACGCCGGCGAACGCGGAGTCGGACTTCAGGCGGCGGATGATGTCGAGCACGCCGGCGGAGTCGCCGTTGGCGGTGTCGACGACGATCACGTCGACTCCCGCGTCGAGCAGGGCGGTGGCGCGCTGCCAGGCGTCGCCGAAGAAGCCGATCGCGGCGCCGACCCGGAGGCGGCCCTCGTCGTCCTTCGTGGCGTTGGGGTACTGCTCCGACTTGTCGAAGTCCTTGACCGTGATGAGGCCGGCGAGCTTGCCCTGCGCGTCGACGAGCGGCAGCTTCTCGATCTTGTGCTGCGCGAAGAGGGCGATGACCTCGCTGTCGGGGATGCCGACGCGGCCCGTGATCAGGCCGGTGCTGGTCATCACGTCGCGGACGAGCGTGGTCGCCTTCTCGAACGGCGAGACGAAGCGCATGTCGCGGTTGGTGATGATGCCCACGAGCACGCCGGTGGAGTCGACGACGGGGAGGCCGCTGATCCGGTACTGGCCGCAGAGGTCGTCCACCTGGGCGACGGTGGCGTCCGGGGTGGTGGTGACGGGGTTCGAGACCATGCCCGACTCGCTCCGCTTCACCCGGTCGACCTGGTCGGCCTGGTCGGCGATGGAGAGGTTGCGGTGCAGGACGCCGAAGCCGCCCTGGCGGGCCATCGCGATCGCCATGCGCGCCTCGGTGACGGTGTCCATCGCCGCGGAGAGCAGCGGGGTCGCCACGCTGATGCGCTTGGTGAGACGGGAGGCCGTGTCGGCCTCGCTCGGGATGACGTCGGTGTGCCCCGGAAGGAGCATGACGTCGTCGTAGGTGAGTCCGAGGAATCCGAAGGGATCCGGCTGGTCCATCAATGCCCCTTAGCAGGTCGAGTGCGGGAGCCCGGAGAGGACGGGAGGAGTCCGCTCACGAGCGCCACGGTTGTTCGATCTTAAGCGCCGCAGGGCCCGCGGTATTCCTCGACGGCGCGGCCGCCGGGCCGCGGATGGGCGCTGGAGCGCTCTCCTCTCCCTCATAATGTCGTCACGCGTAAGTGCGGACGGTGAAACACCGCCGACACATGCGGAACGTATGGTCAACCAACGTTGTTTGACGACGGCGATTCGGGCGTGCCCGGAGACCCCATCCGTCTGTGCACCCTGACGAGAGGTAGACGTCTTGCTCACAGCCAGCCGTTCGATGCGCCGCCAGCGCTCGACGACCCTGCATCCGACGGACCGGGAGGCGCCCCGTGGATAGGAGACGCCCGAGGCTCCGAGACCGGCTCCTGGCCCTGGGTCTGCTCGCCGCGACCCTCACCGGGATCGCCGCGGCGGCCCCTGCCGCACTCGCCGCCACCACCGCCGACCAGTCGATCATCGCCTGGGTCCGCGTGCAGGGGACGAACGAGAACCTGACGGGGGTGACCGTCGAGATCGGCGGCGACGCCTCCGCGACCGTGACCACCGGCGAGGACGGCCGGGCCACGTTCCCCCTCGACGCCGCGGGCACCTACACGGTGACGGTCGACGAGGAGTCCCTGCCCGCCGACAAGGGCTACCCCGCCGCGGGTCAGAACCCGAAGCAGGTGAAGATCGTCGCCTCGCAGAACCAGATCGTGAACTTCATCGTCTCGACGGCCAACCCGAAGGGCTCCGGAGCGACCGTCCCGGTCCCGACGGACTCCGCGGCTCCGACGAGCCCCGCGACCGAGGGCACGACCGGCAACGACGCGACGAACCCCGACGGCACGTCCAATGCGGTGAACCAGCCGGTGTCGGCCGACACGTTCTGGATCATCTTCTGGCCGAAGGTCGTCACCGGCCTGATCTTCGGGCTCCTGATCGCCCTCGCGGCGATCGGCGCCTCGCTGATCTACGGCGTGACCGGCCTGAACAACTTCGCCCACGGCGAGCTGGTCACCTTCGGCGCGCTGATGGCGTACCTCTTCTCCGGGGTCTTCGGACTCCCGGCGCTGCTGGCCATCCCGATCGCGGTGATCCTCGGCGGGGCCTTCGGCTTCGTCCAGGACGGACTGCTCTGGAAGCCGCTGCGGAAGAAGGGCATCCAGCTCATCCCGCTGATGATCGTGACGATCGGCCTCTCGCTGGCCCTGCGCTACGTGTTCGTCTTCTTCTTCGGAGCCGACCGGCTCTCGCTCCCCAACAGCACCGCTCCGTTCTTCACGGTGCCGGAGCTCGGGATCAGCCTGAAGTTCACCGACATCGTCGGCGCCGTCGTCGGCGTCGTCTGCATCGTCGCCGTGGCCTACGTCCTCACGAAGACGAAGATCGGCAAGGCGATGCGGGCGGTCTCGGACAACCGGGCCCTCGCCTCCGCCTCGGGCATCAACGTCGAGCGCGTCATCCGCGTCGTCTGGGTGATGTCGGGCGCTCTCGCCGCGCTGGCGGGCGTCTACATCGGCTACTACCAGTCGCTGCGCTGGGACACGGGAGCGTCGATCCTGCTGCTGATCTTCGCGGCGATCACGCTCGGCGGACTCGGCTCCGCCTACGGCGCGCTGGTCGGCTCGCTCATCATCGGACTGATGATGAACATCTCGACGATCTGGATCCCGGAGAACCTCAAGTACGTGGCTCCGCTCGTTCTCATGATCATCATCCTCCTGGTCAGGCCGCAGGGAATCCTGGGCCGCAAGGAACGGATCGGCTAGGACACCATGAACCTCAACTTCATCTGGCTGGCGATCGGGCAGATCGTCGATCCCACTGTCGCCGCGTACGCGCTGGCGACCATCGGCCTGGTCATCCACTTCGGATTCACGGGGCTGCTCAACTTCGGACAGGCCGGCTTCATGGCAGTGGGCGGCTACGCCTTCGCCATCACCTCGGTCAAGTTCGAATGGCCCGTCTGGGGCTCCTTCCTCGCGACGATCGTCGCGGCGACCGTCTTCGCGCTCATCCTGGGCATCCCGACGCTGCGGCTGCGGGCCGACTACCTCTCGATCGTCACGATCGCGGCGGCGGAGATCATCCGGCTCTCGGTCAAGACCCCCGAGTTCTCGGCGATCACCGGCGGCTCGGAGGGCATCAACGGCGCGGCGAAGGCGTTCAACGACCTCAACCCGCTGCCCGAGGGCCGCTGGGGCATCGGCGTGCTCACCTACAGCCAGGACCAGTGGTGGGTGCGGATCGTCGGCTGGGGCCTCGTGCTCCTGGCCTGCCTCCTGGTGTTCCTCCTGATGCGCAGCCCCTGGGGCCGCGTCATCAAGGGCATCCGCGAGGACGAGGACGCCGTGCGCTCGCTCGGCAAGAACGTCTTCTCGTACAAGATCCAGGCGCTCATCCTGGGCGGCGTGCTCGGAGGCCTCGCAGGAGCGCTGTTCATCCTCCCCCGCTCGCTCCAGCCCGACAACTACGGCACCCAGCTCACGTTCTTCCTCTACACGATCATGCTGCTGGGCGGCGCCGCGACGGTCTTCGGACCCGTCGTCGGCTCGATCATCTTCTGGGTCGTCCTCGGTCTGACCGACGGACTGCTCACGCTCGGGATCGACACCGGGGTCCTCAACAACGACCTCATCCGCCTCACCACCGTGCAGACCGGACCCATCCGGTTCATCGTGGTGGGGGTAGCCCTCATGCTCCTGGTGATCTTCAGACCCCAGGGGATCTTCGGCAAGAAGAAGGATCTGCACTTTGCCTAAGACGCCGGTCTCGGACATCACCGAGGAAGCAATCGTCCCCGGGGTCAGGAAGAAGGACCCCATCGTCGTCGCCGACAACGTCAGCCGCCGCTTCGGCGGCCTGACCGCGGTCGACGTCGAGCACCTCGAGATCCCCCGCGGATCCATCACCGCCCTGATCGGCCCGAACGGGGCCGGCAAGACCACGTTCTTCAACCTGCTGACGGGCTTCGACAAGCCCAACACCGGCAAGTGGAACTTCAAGGGCAAGAACCTCGCCAACGTCCCGGCCTACCGGGTGTCGCGGATGGGCATGGTGCGCACGTTCCAGCTCACCAAGGCGCTCGGCGGCATGACAGTGCTCGAGAACATGCTGCTCGGCGCGAAGGGGCAGAAGGGCGAGAACATCTTCACCTCGCTCATCCGCCCGCTGTGGTCGAAGGAGGAGGACTCGATCGAGCAGCGCGCGATCCGCCTGCTCGAGAAGTTCAAGCTGGACACCAAGCGGGACGACTACGCGTCGAGCCTGTCGGGCGGCCAGAAGAAGCTGCTCGAGATGGCGCGGGCGCTGATGTCGGAGCCCGAGCTCGTCATGCTCGACGAGCCGATGGCCGGCGTGAACCCGGCGCTGACGCAGTCGCTCCTCGGTCACATCGTGAACCTGAAGGACGAGGGCATGACCGTGCTCTTCGTCGAGCACGACATGCACATGGTCAACACGATCGCCGACTGGGTGATCGTGATGGCCGAGGGCAAGGTCGTCGCCGAGGGCCCGCCCTCGACCGTGATGAACGACCCGGCCGTCATCGACGCGTACCTCGGCGCGCACCACGACACCGACCTGGGCACGATCGAGGGCCAGCTCGAGATCGCCGAGGAGATGGACTCCGACCTCGTCCGCGAGGACGTGGAGCGGCAGGCGGATAAGGCCGGCATCCCGACGCCCGGCCACGACGCTCCGGCGGCCGGAACGGCGTCCCCGTCGGCCTCCGCGCCGACGAGCGTCGCCCCGACGACCGACGCCCCGGCCGTCGAATTCGAGAAGGACGAGAGATGACCGCCGACACGACGACTCCGAACACCCTCGAGACGCACGATCTGCACGCGGGCTACGTGCCGGGGGTCAACATCCTCAACGGCTCGAACGTCTACGTGAAGCGCGGCGAGCTCGTCGGGATCATCGGCCCGAACGGTGCAGGCAAGTCGACGCTGCTGAAGGCGATGTTCGGCCTGGTCAACATCCGCCAGGGCACCGTCCTGCTGAACGGCGAGGACATCACCGGCCTCAAGGCCGACAAGCTGGTGTCCAAGGGCGTGGGCTTCGTGCCGCAGAACAACAACGTCTTCCCGTCGCTAACCATCGAGGAGAACCTCGAGATGGGCATGTACCAGAAGCCGAAGCTGTACAAGGAGCGGCTCGAGTTCGTCACCGAGCTCTTCCCGGAGCTCAGCAAGCGGCTCAAGCAGCGCTCGGGGTCGCTCTCGGGCGGTGAGCGCCAGATGGTGGCGATGTCGCGGGCTCTGATGATGGACCCGTCGATGCTGCTGCTCGACGAGCCCAGCGCCGGCCTGTCCCCGATGCGGCAGGACGAGACGTTCGTCAACGTGCAGCGGATCAACCGCGCGGGCGTCTCGATCATGATCGTCGAGCAGAACGCGCGGCGGGCGCTGCAGATCTGCGACCGCGGCTACGTCCTCGATCAGGGCCGCGACGCCTACGAGGGCGCGGGCCGGGAGCTGATGAACGACCCCAAGGTCATCGAGCTCTACCTGGGCACGCTCGCGACGACCAACGAGGTCACCACGAGCACCCCGACCGTCGGCGGCTGATCCCCGCTGCGAAGGGCCCGTCGTCTCCGGACGGCGGGCCCTTCGTCGTTGCCGGGGCGCGGATCGGGCGCGAGCGGGGCCGAGGGGCCGGGGCGGCTCCGGGGCGGAGGCGGGGCCGCTCGCCCAGGGCGCCGGGCGGCTCGGAGACCACTCCGAGCAGGGCGGGAAGGCAGGCGGCTCGGTGCCCGGAGATGCGCCGGCACGGGGTACCGGAGAAGGGAGGCGAGGGAGCCGCTCTCCCGGCGCGGACACGCCTTCACCGGTCTCTCCGCGATGCCCGCCGAACCCCCGGCAAGTCGGCGGAACGACGGTCTGGACACTCGGTCTCCTGTCCGCGGGACGAGGGCAGGACAGCGAGAGTCTCTCCGCACCAGCGACCCCCACGAGGGGGACAGGATATCGCCCTGCCTGCCGTAGTTTTGGGGACACGGGACAGCCCTGCAGGGGGACGTCCCGCTCCCCTCTCCCCCGGTAGGGACCGCGATCGGTCGCCGATCTCCTCCCCTCCCCGCAGCGCCTCGAGCGCCGCGTCGTCCGCCTCGAAGGAGCCGACCATGAAGAGCTACACCCCCGCCCCTGTGGAACTCGGAGCCGGCTTCGGCACCGGTGCGATCGGCGACTACGAGCGCTGGCGCGTCGTCGGCGTCTACGCCCAGGTCGTCATCGCCGAGACCACCGGCGGCAAGCGCCGCAACTACAGCCGTTCCTTCGTCACGTACCGCCTGGCGCAGGAGGCGGAGCTGCTCCGCGCCTCCTAGGTCCTCCGCACTCCACGAGCGCGCGTCCTCCCTCGGGAGGGCGCGCGCTTCTGCGTTCCCGCTCGACGTCGTCGCTCCCGCCCGCGGTCCGGCAGGGCGCCCCTCGAGGCCGGGAGAGGCGCTCGGAGGCGTTCACAGGCCGTCCGAGCCGCTCCTCCTCCCGGGTGTCTCCTCGACGCGACGCCAGGCCCTGGACGCCGCGCAGCCGTCCGCCCGCACCCGACAGCGGACGCCCGCGCGGACGACCGCCGCGCCTCGCTGCGTCCGCGCGACCGGCGCGTCTCCGCCTCTGCCCTCCGGGAACGGCGAAGGGGCCCGGTCCGAAGACCGAGCCCCTCAGGGATGCGGCAGGAGCCGCGTCACCGCGTCGTCAGTTCAGCGAACCCTCGACGGTCTCCTCGAAGGAGGTGGTGTTGCCCGTGCCGTACTTGTAGATCGAGACCGAGGCCTCGCTGGTGTCGCCGTTCTCGTCGAACGAGATCGGGCCGGAGAGGCCGTCGTAGTCGACGTCCTCGCCGTCGGCGATGAGCTTCGCGCAGTCGGCGAAGGTCGTGCACTTGGTGCCGCCCTCCGAGACCGACATGAGGTTGTCGCGGATGGTCGCACCGTCCGTCGCCTTGCCCTGGAGCGCGGCGAGAGCGGTCAGGACCGTGGCGTCGTACGACTCCGGCGCATAGCTGAACACGGTCAGCGCGTCGTTGCCCTGCGACTCGACGAGCGACTGCAGCTTGCCCTGGAAGTCCTCGGACGCCTGGACGCCCGGGTTGGTGAACTGCGCGCCGGCGATGTCGACGTTGGTGTCGGACTCGCCGATGACGCCGTAGTTGCCGTCCGTGCCGTAGAGCTTCGAGAAGTCGAAGCCCTTGGCCGAGAGCTGCTCCGCGATGGTCTTGATCTCGTCGAACGAGATGACGACCAGCGCGTCGGGGTTCGGGGCGAGGACCGAGGTCAGCGCCGAGTTGAAGTCGGTCGAGGCCGGCTCGAAGATCTCCTCGGCCGCGACGGATGCTCCGCCCGCCTCGAGGGTCTCCTTGATGTTCTTCTCGAGGCCGGTGCCGTACGCGTCGTTCATGTACAGGATCGAGACGTTGGTCTTGCCGTCGCCGAGGATCTTGTTGCCGAGGATGCGGCCCTGGAGCACGTCCGAGGGAGCGGTGCGCCAGTAGTAGCCGTCGTCGTCGTAGGTCGTGAAGTCCGGCGAGGTGTTGGCCGGCGAGATCTGGACGACGCCCGCCTGGGTCACCTGGTCGATGAAGGTCTTCGAGACGCCCGAGGACGCCGCGCCGATGATGGCGGAGACGTTGTCGGCGATGAGGGACGTGGCCGACTGCGTCGCGATGTCGGTCGTGGTGTCGCCCGAGTCCTTCTGCTCCACGTCGATCGTGATGCCGGCCTTGGCGTCGTTGATGTCGACGACCGCCTGGTCGACGCCCGCGATCTCGGGCGGGCCGAGGACGGCGAGGGTGCCGGTCTGCGGGAGGATCGTGCCGATCTTGAGGGACAGGTCGCCCGAGCCGCTGTCGCCGCTCGATCCGCTGTCGCCGCCGCCGGCGCAGCCGGCGAGGACGAGAGCGCTGGCGCCCAGAATGGCGACGCCGCTGAGGGTTGCCCGGAGGGACCGCGCGCGGGCCGAGCCGGCCTTCGCGTAAACGCCCATGTTGCTCCTTGAGAGGTGTGTGTCAGTGGGAGCGGCGCCGGTGGCAACCGCTCGGCCAACCTAACCTCCGAAGCAGCCGTGAACAATACAGGGGTGTTACCAATACGTTTCGCGACCGGATCGTTACCATTCCGCTGTCGCGCCGCGCCAGGACGACGCGTTCCGCAGATCAGACGGAGGATCGGCGCCGTCTGCGCTCCGCGGCGACGAGGTCGCCTGAGAAGATCGCCAGGGCGGCCCACACCAGCGCGAAGCCGATCCAGCGCTCGAGCGGCATCTCCTCGTGCAGGACGAAGGCCCCGACGAGGAACTGCAGGAACGGCGTCAGGTACTGCACGAAGCCGACGATCGACAGCGGGAGCCGGCGCGCGGCGCCCGCGAACAGGAGCAGCGGGACGGCCGTGACGATGCCGGCCGAGGCGAGGATGAGGGCGTGCCCCGTCCCCTCCGTCGTCAGGGTCAGCCCCACCGTGGAGCCGACGACCGCCAGCTGCACGACGGCGAGCGGCGTCAGCCAGAGCGTCTCGAGCGTCAGTCCGCCGACCGCGTCCACCGTGCCGCCGACGCGGCTCTTCACCAGGCCGTAGAGGCCGAACGAGAAGGCGAGGGCGAGCGAGATCCACGGGAAGGATCCGTAGCCCACCGCGATGACCAGCACCGCGACCGCGCTGACGCCCATCGCGGCCCACTGCAGTGGCCGGAGGCGCTCGCGCAGCACCAGGACGCCCAGCAGCACCGTGACCAGCGGGTTCATGAAGTAGCCCAGGGCCGCCTCGATGACGTGGCCCGTGGTCGTGGCGATCACGTAGACCTGCCAGTTGACGTAGATGAGCACGCCCGCGATCGCCATCACGCCGAGCAGGCGGGGGCGGCGCAGCAGCGCGCCGAAGGAGCGCCAGCCGCGGAGGACCGTGAGCAGGATCACGCAGAAGACGAGCGAGAAGAGCACTCGGAACGCGACGATCTCGAACGGCGAGGCCGGCGCCATCGCGATGAAGTAGAGGGGCATCGCACCCCAGAGCAGGTAGGCCGAGAACGCGAACAGCAGCCCCGTGCCGGACATCCCGCCCGGGCGTCCCGCCGCTCCGAGCGCCTCCACTCCTTCGCCGACGGGCACGTCCGAAGGGGACGGCGAGACGGACTCGGCAGGGGTGCGGGAGCTGGTCACTCCCCCGATGCTACGCAGCCGCGGGGTGGGGAGACGGCCCCGTAGCGGGCGGATCAGGCCACTGGCCGCGAGGAGGACCGGGAACGACGGAAGGGCCCGCCGACCGAGGTCGACGGGCCCTTCCGAGGGATGCTGCCTAGCGGACGACGACCGCGAGGACGTCGCGAGCGGAGAGGACCAGCAGGTCCTCGCCACCGAACTTGACCTCGGTTCCGCCGTACTTGGAGTAGATCACCTTGTCGCCGACGGCGACGTCGAGCGGCACGCGGTTGCCGTTGTCGTCGATGCGACCGGGTCCGACGGCGACGACCTCGCCCTCCTGCGGCTTCTCCTTGGCGGTATCGGGGATGACGAGACCGGAAGCGGTCACCTGCTCCGCCTCGACCTGCTTGATGACGATGCGATCTTCGAGCGGCTTGATGGACACCGACACGGTTGACCTCTTTCTTGACGACGATGTGGGCGGAACGCGGTTCTGGCACACACGCTCCGAGAGTGCTAGATCCATCGTAGGGGCTCCGCTGGCACTCGTGCAATCAGAGTGCCAAGCGGGGCGGCGGACCCGCCGGGAAGCCGTGGCCTACCATGGCCGGATGCGACGCGACGAGCTGGTCGAGCTCCTCTCCCCCGAGGGCCTCCGGCTCCTCGACTCCCTCGACGGCTACCGGTCCGACGACCTGGTGCGGGCCGTGGCACGCCTCCGGGCCGCCGGCCACTCCCCCGTCCTCGTCGCCGCGGTGCTCACCCAGGCGAGGCTCCGGCAGAAGGCGGAGGCGAAGTTCGGAGAGTTCGCCCGCTCGATGCTCTTCACGGACGCGGGACTCGAGCAGGCGACGCGGCTGCGCGTCGCCGCCCTGCACGCCGGCCGGTTCGCCGCGGCGGGAGCGGCGCGCGTCGCCGACCTCGGCAGCGGGATCGGCGGCGACGCCCTCGCGATGGCCGCGATCGACCTGGCGGTCACCGCCGTCGAGGCCGACGAGGTCACCGCGACCCTGGCCAGCTTCAACCTCGCCCCGTTCCCCGCGGCGAGCGCCGTGCACTCGACGGCCGAGGCCTTCGACCTCGACGGCTTCGACGCCGTCTACCTGGACCCGGCACGCCGCACGGCGGGCCACCGCGAGACCCGCCGGCTCGACGATCCGGACGACTACTCCCCCTCGCTCGACTTCGCGTTCGGCCTGGCCGAGCATCGTCCCGTGGGCGTGAAGGTGGGTCCCGGCTTCGACCGCGAGCGCCTGCCGCGGGACGCCGAGGCGCAGTGGGTCTCGGTCGACGGGGAGCTGGTCGAGACCGGGCTCTGGTTCGGTTCTCTGGCGCGCACGGGCGTGCGCCGCTCCGCTCTGCTGCTCGGCGCGACCGGCTCCTCCGAGCTCACCGCGGCGGGCGACAGCGAGGACGAGGAGGTCGGCCCCCTCGGCGCGTTCGTGCACGAGCCGGACGGCTCCGCGATCCGCGCGCGCCTCCTGGGCGAGCTCGCGCGCTCCAGCGGCTCGCGGATGCTCTCGCCCGGCATCGCCTATCTGACGGGCGACGATGCGGCTGCCTCGCCCTTCCTCCGCAGCTTCCGGGTCCTCGCCGAGCTGCCGCTGGACGAGCGCACGCTGGCGAAGGAGCTGCGCACCCGCGGCATCGGCGTGCTCGAGATCAAGAAGCGCGGGGTGGACGTCGACCCCGCCCGCTTCCGCAAGCGGCTGGGCCTCTCCGGCACCGGCAGCGCGGTGCTGATCCTGACGCGGATCGCCGGGCGCCACCGCGCGCTGCTCGCGGAGCGCGTCGAGCGGCCCGCGCCGGCTCAGTAGCCGGAGGTGCCGGCGGCGAGGGCGACCACGACGAAGACGAGGAAGACCGCCAGGTAGATCAGCGAGACGGCGATGCCGGCGAACCCGGTGATGATCGCGGTCAGCGCGAAGCCGCGTGCGGCCGGCTCGCGCCGGCGTCCGAGGAATCCGAGCACGACGGCCGGAGCCGACAGCAGGAAGCCGAAGCCGGCGGCGAAGAGCGTGATGACCAGGCCGACGATGCCGAGGATCATCCCGACGAGGCTCAGCGTGCGCGGGACGACGGGCGCCGGTGCGGCCGCGTAGGCGGCGGGGTGGCCGGGCGCGGAGGAGTAGGCGGGCGCCGAGGGGTACGCCGGCGGGGGCGGCGGCGACCCGTAGGCCGGCGGCGCGGAGTCGGCGAGCGGCACCGACGGCTGCGACGCGGCCGAGGGCGGAGCGGGCGGAGCCGCGGAGTCCGTCGGGACCGGGACGGTCGCTCCGGAGCCCTTCGGGTTGGCCGTCGAGACGATGAAGTTCACG